>NZ_JAMPTM010000008.1 GCF_025403375.1 Frankia gtarii | reverse complement strand
CCCCACGTCTCACCACCCCACGTCTCACCACCCCACGTCTGAGGAGTGGCACATGCAGGTTCTGGCCAAGCAGCCCACGACGAAGGGCCCGGCGGAGGTGTTCACCGGGGACGTGTGGTTCGACGTCGTCACCAGGGGGGAGGAGCCCTCGCGGGTCCGCGTCAACACGGTGCGCTTCGCGCCCTGCGCCCGGACGGCCTGGCATTCCCATGCCGTGGGTCAGACACTCTACGTCACTGAGGGTATCGGCTACGTGCAGGCGCGGGACGGTGAGCTGGTGGTGATGCACCCTGGCGACGTGATCTACACGCCGCCCGGCGAGGAACACTGGCACGGCGCCGCGCCCGACCACTTCATGACCCACATCGCCATCTGGGAGGCGCCCGGAGAGGGTCCGGAGACGTCGTGGGGCGCGCACGTCACCGATGCCGAGTACGGCGTCCGCGGCTAGCGGGACCGTCGGAGTAGGGACCGCCGGCACGATCTCGCCCGCCCACGTGGTGAGGGCGAGGTCCGTCGGCGTGCCGTCCTGGACCGGGAAAGTAGCGATCCGCGCGCCGAGTTCCGTCCCCGTGGCCTTCCCGTGTCGGATCATTGTCGGCAGAGCGGCCGTCGAGATCTGGGTCGTTCGTCGTACCGTCCGCGCTCGGAAGGGTCTGGTGTAGGTATGCGTGTCCGTTCGCCGGAATTCGACTTCACCGATGTCTCGCCTCGCTGGGGTTCGAACCTGGAGGCCGTCCATCTCGTCAACTCGCAGGGCATGATCCCGGCCTACATCGAGCCGTTCCTCATCAAGGTGATGCGCCGCGCGGCCGAGGAGCTGGATCCGCTGGCCGACGCCGAGCTGCTGCGCGACATCGACCTGTTCAACCGGCAGGAGGGCCAGCACTACCGGCTGCACCGGGCGTTCAACGCGATGGTCCGTGACGGCGGCTACCCGGACATGGTCGACTACGAGACGGTCTTCGAACGGGACTACGAGCACTTCCTGCGGACCAGGTCGCTGCGCTGGCTGCTCGCCTACTGCGAGGGCTTCGAGACCATCGGTTCGACCGGCGCCGAGCTGTGGGTCGACGGTCTTATGGAGACCGAACTCGGCGCCGCGCCGTCCCCGGCGGTCGAGCTGTGGAAATGGCATCTGGCCGAGGAGTACGAACATCGGACGGTCGTGAACCGCGTCTACCACCGCCTGTACGGCCGGCCCCGGCTGATCGCGTGGTTATACCGGGCCAAGGGCATCGTCTCCGCCACCCGGCACCTGAACCGGCGCACCTCGTCGTTGCGGGCATATCTGCTGGACGTGGATCGGCGCGGGATGACGGACGAGGAGCGCCGACGGTCCGTGGAGCGGGAGACGGCCACGACGAGGAAACTCGGCCGGGCGAACCTGCGCCGGCTCGCGCGCGCGTTCTCGCCGTTCTACGACCCGGCGACAACGCCCCCGCCGGTGGGTCTGCAGGCGGCCTTGGCCGGCTACCCCACGGCCGCCGGGCAGTCGAAGGGCACGTGATCTCGGAGCCGCCGTGCGGACACCGCCGACCAGGCTCGGCCGGTCCGGGCGAAAAGGGGGGAACTCGGACCGGTCCAAACCCGGTCGATCGCGGTAAAGTCGGCTCGAAAATTCCTGTTCTGACCGACGAGGCAGGCCTGCCGCTGGTCGTGGCGGTTTCTGGGGCGAACCTGCACGACAGCCACGCCCTCATCCCGCTGGTCGCCAGTATCCCCGCGATCCGGTCCCGGGGTGGACCGCGGCGGCGCCGACCCGGCAGGCTGTCGCGCCGACAAGGGCTACGACTACCCGTACCTGCGTCGTTTCCTGCGCTGGCGCCGCATCGCGGTACGTATCGCCCGACGCGGTGTGGAGAGCAGCGAACGTCTGCTGGAAGAAACTCCCCACCTGGGACAACCTCTTATTGTTGCTGTCGGCTCCCGGCGTCGGGCCCGGTTCGGCCTGCTGCGACGCGGATCGTCGCCGACGTCTCACCGGGCTTGGACGCCAAGGGTGTGCTGGTCAGAAAGCCCGGCGAGCGCACCGAGCGGAACAAGCGTGGTGCCCGCTTCTTCGGTTTCACCGAACCCGTTCCGCCGGCATCCCATCCGCCGGGGCGCCCCTACTAGAGTGGGAGTCCAGGATCGTCAGGGCGTAAGCAGGTCAACGGTCAGAGCAACACTCCCGAGCAGGAGGGCGATCGCGCCTTCCGCCAGGTAAAGGGGATGCAGCCCGATATGGGATCTCGCGTACTGGCCTTGGGGCACTATCAGCCGGCCAAAGTACTGACAAACGATGACCTCGCGGCGTTGGTCGACACGAGTGATGAATGGATCAGGAGCCGGGTAGGTATCCGTACCCGCCATGTGGCGGGTACGGACGAGTCCGTGGCGGACATGGCCGCGCAGGCGGCCGCGAAGGCCCTGGCCAACGCTGGACTCGCGGCCGACGGAATCGACCTGGTCGTGGTGGCCACGTGCACGGCCCTCGACCGGTCCCCGAACATCGCGGCCCGGGTGGCTCACCGGCTGGGGATCCCCTCTCCCGCCACTCTGGACGTCAACACCGTGTGCTCCGGCTTCCCGCATGCCCTGGCCACGGCCGACCATGCCATCAGCGCGGGCTCCGCGACCAAAGCCCTGGTCATCGGCGTGGATAAGCTGACTGACTTCACTGACTGGACCGACCGCACGACCTGTGTGCTGGTTGGTGACGGCGCCGGCGCCGCCGTGGTCGTTGCTTCCGAGCAGCCGGAGATCAGTCCCGTGGTATGGGGATCTGCCCCCGAAATGGGACATGCCGTTCTCATCGAGAGTCCAGACAACATTTTCTCCCAGGAGGGGCAGGCGGTTTACCGCTGGGCGACCACCACACTTCCCGCTGTGGCTCGGCAGGTCTGTGAACGAGCCGGTATCACCCCCGAAGAGCTGGGTGGTGTGGTGCTACACCAGGCCAATCTGCGGATCGTCGAGCCGCTGGCTCGCAAGATCGGTGCGGTGAACGCCGTCATCGCTCGCGACGTGGTGGAATCCGGCAACACTTCCGCGGCCAGCATTCCGCTGGCCTTCTCCAAGCTCGTTGAGCGGGGTGAGATTCCCAAGGGCGCTCCGGTACTGCTCTTCGGCTTCGGCGGTGGTCTGTCTTACGCAGGCCAGATCGTGCGTTGCCCCTGATCTTGCCCTGACACGCCGGCGGAGGCCGCGGAAATGACCGTCGGTAGGAACCGTCAGGGCCCAGGCAAGGCTGACGACACGGAGGTATCCGATGCCAGATCTGTTGCGGCTCGACGCCGCCGCGCTGGTTCTCCTCGGCCGCGAGGTCGTGACGATCCCGGACGCCGCGCTGGCCAGCCCGACGCCGTGTGCAGGTTGGACGGTGCTGGACCTGGTGCGCCACATGAACTCCGAGCACGAACGGGTGTCAGCGCTGGCGCGCGGTGCGCTCACGGCCGACGCGGCCGGCGATCAGGACCCGCGCGACGACTTCGCGCTGGTCGCAGCCCGCTGGATCGCGACGCTCGAGCAGGCCGGCCCACAGATCATCGTCCCGAAAGTCGGCGGCGAGGTCCCCACGCACCAGGTCATCGCGGTGCATTTTGTCGACATGCTGGTACACCGCTGGGACCTCGCCCGGGCGCTGGAACGCCCGTACGCGGCGCCGAGTGTGCTCACCCGGGCCGCGTTGCCGATCGCGCGGACGATGACCGGGCCGGGTAGCGGGCTCAACGGTCCAGGTGGCGTGTACAAGCCGCCGCTGCCAGAGGATCCGGCTCTCGACCCGGTCGCCAACCTCGCCGCGCTGCTCGGCCGCGACCCGCGCTGGCGCGCCACACCTTGAGCCCCGTATCGCGAGCCCGCCCCGGCGGGGCCGAGCACCGCAACTGGGGTGGTTCCTGCGACAGCGGGCCCGGGACTGGGCCGGCGCTCAGGCCCAGCGGACGACGTCGGCGGGGTCGAGTCGGGGGAGCCGCTCGAACCAGGGGTTCTCCCCGGGATGGCCGATGTTGACGACGAGCACGGACTTCCAGCGGCCGTCCGGGTAGAACTCGGCGTCGATCCCCGCGGCGTCGAAGCCGGCCATCGGCCCGGCGACGAGGCCGCAGGCCCGGATGGCGAGGATGAAGTATCCCGCCTGCAGCGGTCCGTTGAAGCTGCTCATGGTGGTCCGCATGGGCTCGTTGGCCTCGAGCGCGTCCTTCATCTGTGGCCGGATCGGCAGCAGCGTCGGGGCGTACTCGTGGAAGCGCGAGTCGACCGCGAGGATGGCGGTGGCGGGCGCCGAGGCGGTCTTGGCCCGGTTGCCCTCGTTCATCAGTGGCAGCAGCCGCTCCCGGCCCTGCGCAGTGCGGACGAAGGTCGCCCGTAGCGGCTGGAGATTGGCGCTGGTCGGCGCCCACCGGGTGAGCTCCCAGATCGCGGCGAGCTGCTCGTCGCCGACCGGGGTGTCGGCGAAGGCGTTGGCCGTCCGCGCCTGCGTGAACAGCAGGGCACGTCCTGCCTCGTCGAGGACGGGAGCCCCCGGCGCAGTGATGCTCTCCACCGTAGAGGTCATGTGTGAGCTCCTGAGTATGTGTGGCCGCCGTACTACGCCCGCAACTCTAGTCAGCCGATCCCGAGCGTCCCGCTGACTGTCAGCGGCGCCACACGCAGTCATGGACGCCCGCTGAGCCCCGTTGACCTGCACTGGCCTTCGGCTGTCGACCGCGGGGCGCCGGGTGGTGCCATCACGCTCCGTAGTCGATTACTTGGGGGTCGGGCCGACTGCGGCTCGTCGCCCGACGCACCCCTGACCTGCTCATCGCTAAGCCACAACCGTCCGCGCCGAAGGCTGGGTGCAAAAGCGCAGCCCGAATAGTTGGTGACGTTAAGTAGTCAATTCGGCTGTTGCTGAAACAATGTTACGATCTTGCTGCAAAGTCGCCGGTCACCAGCTGCCTGGTAGCCACCTGGCTATTCACGTGGGCGTGAGGTTGACCGAAGCCTATTCCGTGCTATGTGCGGAGATGCTTGCCTGACCAGCGATGCGACCCTACACTTGCGTACCGTGTCTGGAAACAAGTTTCTCGTCGCGCGCCGTCATGTCGACCTCCGCCGGTCGGCCAGCGCCCTGTGTCGGTAGGTATTCCGGCAGCGCAGTGGCATCGGTAGGCGCTGGTGCGGAGTTCCGCCCGCCGCCAAGTTCCTGAAAAAAAGAGTTTGCTACCTTTCCCAAGGTAGGGGGCGAGGCGCGTCTGCAGCTCTGCGGACCGCCCGTCGCGGCGCCGACAACGGCACCTCGGCCAATGCTCCGAGGTGGCCACGATCCGCAGCAATTCCGGCCGGCTGGCAGCCGGCAAAGCTCCCGTCCGCCTCGATGCCGCAAATATCGAAGAGGATTTTCGTATGCCCGCATGCGGAAAGGAACAACACGGCCCTCGCCGAGATGGTCCGGCGGACCCTGGCCGTGCGTGCCCATCGGGGGCTCGGTGACCACTCCGTCGACCCCACGCAGGACTCCACCACCGCCGAGAGGTGATCTCAGCATGATGCAGACGCTGCGAGCGCGGGCCACCACGAAGGGGCTCGCCGCGCTCATCGCCGTGGCGGCGACGGTCGCCGCCACGGGATGCGGCAGCGACAGCACCTCGAGCGACAGCACCTCGGGCGGCGGCGGCTCGGGCGGCGGCGGCTCGGGCAGCGGCGCCGCCACCACGGCGCGAGCGCAGACCGGCAGCGGCGCCTCCCAACCGGCGGCGCTGGCAGCAGCGCAACGGTTCGTCGAGCCCTACACCAAGGCGCCCGGGTGGCGTGGCCCGCGGACCTCTCCGCCGGTCGCGGCGGACAAGCACATCGTGTTCGTCAACACGGTGCCCGGCCAGCCGACGCTGCGGGCCCTCGGAGCGGCGGCGCAGGAGGCCGGGCGCGCGCTCGGCTGGCGCGTGACCGAGATCGCCGCCACGAAGCCCACCGACGCCCCCGATGCGTTCGACCGCGCGATCGCGCAGAAGCCGGACGGGATTCTCTTCGGGTTTCTCGACGCGACGGTCTACCCGTCGGTGGCCGCCGCGCTGGTGAAGTCGAAGATCCCGACCGTCGTGGTCGGTGTGGTCCCGAACAAGGCCAACGTCGACGCGTGGACGCATGTCGTGGACATCGACCACTCGCTGCAGGGCAGGGTGACCGCGGCGGCGGCGGTGCTGGACCGCAAGGCCGACGCGAAGCTCGGTGTGCTGGCCGTCGCGCCGGGCGCCAACCTGTCGGGGGACACGTTCATCGCGGGCATCAAGAGCTTCCTGGACGACAACGGGGGAGGCTCGATCGTCGGGACCAAGCCCATCGACATCAACACGCTCACCGATCCCTCGGCGGTCGGGCAGGCGGCGGTCGCGTTCGCGCAGGCCAACCAGAAGCTCAACGCGTTCTACGTGGGCTACGACGGCACCGCCAGCTCGGTCGTCCCGGCACTGCGCCAGGCGGGGGTGATCGACAGGGTGCACGTGCTCGCGCACGACGGCGATCCCCAGAACCTCGGCTGGGTGCGTGCGGGCAACGGTCAGGTGGCCGACGTCGTCTGGGCGCAGGCGTGGGCGACGTGGGCGGCGTTCGACGACTTCAACAGGATCTTCAACCGCGTGCCGGCCAGCACGGACGACGGCATCCCGCTGCGCCTGTTCACGAAGGACCATCCGAAGGACGGCAGTGAGCCGTGGTCCGGGGACCTCGACTTCCGCGCCAGGTACAAGTCACTGTGGAAGGTCCGCTGACGTGGCGGCCGGAACCATGCTGTCGATCAGCGGGGTCTCCAGGAGCTTCGGCGCGACCCGGGCACTCGACGACGTCTCGCTCACGTTCCCCGGCGGTTCTGTGACGGCGCTGCTGGGGGAGAACGGATCGGGCAAGTCGACGCTGATCAAGATCCTCGCCGGCGTGCTCGCACCCGACCCCGGCCGGGCCGCGTTGCGGGTCCGCGAGGCGGAGGTGGCGCTGCCCCTGTCTCCGGCCCGGGCCCACGCGCTCGGCCTGCGCTTCCTGCACCAGGACCTCGGGCTGATGGGGGAGGCGACCGTCGCGGACAACATCGGCCTGTACTCCGGGTACCTGTCGAGGGCTCTCACACCGTTGCGCTCAGGTCAGGAGCGTCGCCGTGCGGCGCTGCTGCTGGAGCGCTTCGAGGTCCGCGCCTCCCCGGACGACTACGTCTCCGACCTGTCGCTGTCGGACCAGACCATGGTCGCGATCGCTCGGGCCTTCGAGGACGCGGACGGTGACGCCTCGCGCATCCTCGTGCTGGACGAGCCGACCGCCGCGCTGCCCGACGACGAGGTCGACCGCGTCTTCGGCGCCATCCGTCGCGCCCGGGACGCCGGGGCAGCGGTGATCCTCGTCTCCCACCGCCTCGAGGAGGTCCTGCGGATCGCCGACCGAGTCGCCGTCCTGCGTGACGGGCGCCTCGTCCGGCAGCGGCCCGTCGCCGGTCTCGCCGCCGCGGATCTGGTCGAGATGATGATCGGCAAGGATCTGACCGAGTACGAGAGCACGCCGACGGCCGTGGACGGGTTGCACCGGCCCATCGTCGTCGGGCGCGGCCTGCATGGGCGGCGCCTGGTGGGGGTCGACATCGAGATCTACCCCGGCGAGGTGCTGGGCATCGGCGGCCTCGTGGGCTCGGGGCGCAGCGAGCTGACCCGGATACTGGGCGGCGCCCAGCGGCCGCGGCGCGGGACGCTCGATGTCGGCGGTCGCCCCCGGTCGTACGCGGCGCCGCATGCCGCCGTCGCCGA
The DNA here is from genome assembly GCF_025403375.1 of Frankia gtarii. GTDB lineage: Bacteria > Actinomycetota > Actinomycetes > Frankiales > Frankiaceae > Frankia > Frankia gtarii. Next base: position 59,772 of record NZ_JAMPTM010000008.1, on the reverse strand, counting down.
CGGCATCGTGACCGTGCCGCAGAACCGCCGTCGCGAGGGCGTCCTGGGCGAGCTGACCGTGCGGGAGAACCTGACGCTCGGCGACCTGCGCTCGCTCACGCGCTGGACGATGATCGACCGGGCTCGCGAGAAGGCCGAGGCGCGGACGCTCATCGAACAGTTCGACATCCGTCCGCGCGAACTGGAGTTTCCCGTGCGTCTGCTCAGCGGCGGCAACCAGCAGAAGGTGGCGATCGCGCGGGCGGTGCGGCTGCGCCCCCGCGTCCTCGTCCTCGACGAACCCACCCAGGGCGTCGACGTCGGCGCGCGCCGAGAGGTGGCGGGCATCATCCGGCGGCTGAAGGCGGACGGGATGGCGATCGTGCTCGGCACGTCGGACGGCGACGAACTGCTCGATCTCGCCGATCGCGCCCTGATCCTCGACCGTGGCCGAACACGGCGGGTGTTCGGGCCCGGGGAACTGACGCGCAGCCGGCTCGCGCACGCGACCGCCGGCGTCGAGGGACGCTCGGCATGAGCGACGTGGCCGAAGTCGACGTGGCCGACGTCGACGCGGCGAGCGCGGTGCACGTGGCCCGCCGGAAGGAACGCAGGTCGCCGGTGCCGTTCGCCGCGAGCGCGTTCGACCTGCTCACCCGCCTGTCGCCGTTGGTTCTGCTGGTCTCCTTCCTGATCGTCTTCTCGATCCTCAAGCCGGCACAGTTTGCGACCTGGGACAACTTCAGCGCGATCCTGTACGCGTCGTCGGTCTCGGCGATCATCGGGCTTGCCATGACCGTGTCCTTCACCGCGGGCGAGGTCGACATCTCCGTGGGAGCCGTGATGGGCGTCGCCGCCATGTTCACGGCGTGGGCCTTCGGCCACGGCTGGCCCACGGTCGCCGCCGTCGCCGGAGCGCTCGCCGTCGGCGCCGCCATCGGTCTGGTCAACGCCGTCCTGATCGTGGTGGCGCGCCTGAACTCATTCATCACCACGCTCGGTATGATCACCGCTCTCGGTGGCCTGGCCTATCTCATCGGCGACGGCAAGACCCTCTACGAGGGGATACCGGCGAGCTTCAACCACCTGGTGAGCAAACGGGTCCTCGACCTCCCACTCGTGATCTTCTACGCGCTCGTCCTGGCGATCGTGCTCGGTTACCTCATCTCGCGAACACCGTTCGGCCGGCGCCTGCGAGCCACCGGCACGGGACGCGAGGCGGCGGCGTTGATCGGCGTGCGCACGTCGCGGTACATCACGATCTCGCTGGTCCTCGGGGCGACCCTGGCCGCGCTGGCCGGGGTGGTCCAGACCGCCGAGCTCCAGTCGGCCAACCCGTCGATCGGCACGGACTTCCTGCTCAACGGGGTCGCGGCCGTATTCCTGGGCGCCCTGGTCTCGCGGCGGGGCCAGCTCAACGTGTGGGGGACCCTGCTGGCCGTCGTGATGCTCCGCGTCGGCCTCACGGGACTGACGATGGTGGGCGCGCCGGCCTGGGTGCCGAACGTGTTCAACGGCTGCGCGCTGCTCGCTGCGCTGCTTATCTCGCGGGCGGGTAGTGGCGGCGTTCCCGCCGGCCTCGGGAACCTCAAGTAGCCGGGAGGAGCTCCCTGCCCGCGGAGCGGAAAGGACATCACCGCATGAGCACGGAACGTCGCGACACTCGACTGCCGTCCTCGCGCCCGACCCCGCCGGCCACCAGGCGCGGGCGGGTGGTTCATCGCCCGCGTCACCCGTATTTCCTGACAGGACCAACCAGACGAAGGGTCACCGATGGCGACCAGCACAGAGTCCAAGCCCACCGAGTTGAACAGGCCCGCCGAGCCGCTCGGGCCGCTTGACCTCGCCGCGGCCGATGAGGCGATTCGAGCCGATTTCATCCTGGCCGTACAGAAGCTGCACCGGGCGCAGGTGCTGCCCTTCAGCGTGAATTCGAACGGCAGCGTCCGGCTGCCCAGCGGCGACGGAATTCTGGTGTCGTCATACGGGCTCAAGGCCGATATCGGCGTCGACGAGTTCGGAGTCGTCGATTTCGAAGGGCGGATCATCCGGGGAGCCCTCGGCCCGGACGTGGTCCATGCTCTGGGGTTCCACCTCGAGGTCTACCGCGCCCATCCCGAGGTCGACACGGTGCTGCACGCGCACTCGCCGGCGGCCACGAGCTTCGCGGTGGCGAACAAGCCGCTGCCGCTGCATTACGAGCCGTTGGTGTTCCTGGGGCAGCGTGGGGACATCCCGGTCACCAAGTACGGGGACCGGACCAAGGGCAGCAAGGTCTCCGACGAGGTCGCCGCGAAGCTCGCCGAGCATCCGGACACGAAGGCGATCCTGCTCGCCAATCACGGCGTGCTGGTGTGGGGCGTGCGCCCGATTCCGACCGCCGATTTCCTGATCACCGTCGAGGAGGCCGCCACCATCATCATCGGCGCGTCCGCCCTCGGCGGCTCGAGGCCGTTCCCGATCTCGGCTGGCACCGCGTGAGGGAAGCTGCGATCTCCAGGCGCGCCGGCCGTCGGAGTGCTCGTTCGAGCTCCTCGCAGCACGCTGGCCGTCGAGGCGGACCGCAGCGATCCTGATGCCACCGGCCCGGCCGAACCCGATGTCCGGACGCGCCGCCCGGCGCGCCCGACGAACCGGGCATCGGCCGGGCCCGCCGGCGTTGGCGACGGGCGACCTCCGCCTCGCCGGGGGGCTTCGGACCGCGTGCGCGAGGCGCGCCGGGTCGGCCGAACACCGCGGCCGGGATGCGGTTGCAGTGTCCGGAAATGCTCGGCCATAGAACCGGCCGAGGGCGATGTCGGAATATATCACCAGAGGTCGCGGCTCGCGATGCCCTCATTTGCTTCTCGGCTATGTCGCCCCTCGCGCCGCGGTAGGCCCTATAGAAGTTGATGGCAGCGGTCGAGCGGCTGCCGGAAAAGCGTCAGTTTGCCCCTCGTCCTGGTCATCGGCGCCTAGTTTTTTAGTTGGCCGCGCAAGTATCGTCGGCGAAGAAGTCGGCTGACTTTCCGTGGAAGTCGGTTACGGGAGTGGGCTACCCGGATGGAGAGGTGCGCGACCGCTACCAGCGGTAGCTGCGATCCCACCCACCCGCTCTCACCTACGGCAGTTGTGACCGCCCTGCGGTATGCGACGAGCCTCGGGACGAGGGGTGCGAGTGCTTCGCCGGTTCTTGCGGCGAGGTGACTTGTCTCACAGGTATGGAATGGGCCTACACAGTCGCCTGCAGCAATGCTTCTATCCATGTTGAGCAGAATCTGCAAATAATAGTTCACAGTGCAAACCATGTATCGATTTGTGGCTGATCGTGGTGCGGATGCCACCAGATCCGCGACGGAGCCGGCATGGCCGCGCAGGTTCCGGTTCGGAAATCGACTCTGTCCGACGATGTAGGTCCGAACGGTGACGGTCAACGCCGAGGGCGACCTGTAGTGATCGACACCGGGTCCGGCCAGTGGCCGCCCGACAGCCTGACAGCTCGAAGCCGATAACGATTAGTGAAATCTTGCCTGGCCAGGTGCCCGGCAGGGCGCCGGCCGCATATCACCCAACCCGGCACCGATCTCGTCCAACGCCTCTCCGTGCGGACGGCAGGCGAACGGTGCGGACTCACGGGTAGTCGGGGGTGAGCTTTCGGTCAACGCCGTCATCTCCCGGCCTGTCGGGCCGGGCGATCGTCGAACTCGCTACTCCAAAGGATCTCTTACGATGACGAATTTGTCTGAGATGCGGCTGCGCACGGCGGGTCTGCGCCTCGTCCCGGTGAAGCCCAATGGCTGGCGTGTCCTGGTGGTGGAGAACCATGCCGATGACGCCGAGAAACTGGTGCGTGGTTTGGAACGGCATGGGCACAAGGTCATCAGGGTCGACAGCGGAGGCGAAGCCCTGCAGGCCTACGACGACGCCGACCTGGTCCTGATCGACCTCGATCTGCCGGATCTGGACGGGCTGGAGGTCTGCCGAAGCATCCGGGTCGCCGACGACACACCGATGATCGCTGTCACCGGACGGGGCAGTGAGCTGGATACGGTACTGGCCCTGCAGGCCGGTGTGGACGACTATCTTGTCAAGCCGTACGGCTTTCGGGAGCTCATGGCCCGGATGGAGGCCGTCATGCGGCGGACGCGCCCACAGCCGACGGCCGCCGCCGCCATCGTCCACGGCATGCTCCGGATCGATGCGGCGTCGAGGCAGGTCACGGTGGGCGGTCGCCTCGTCGAGCTGACCCGTAAGGAGTTCCAGCTGCTGCATCTGCTCGCCTCCCAGGCGGGAAGTGTGATCATGCGTAAGCAGATCATGGTCCAGGTGTGGGGGGACACCTGGTCCCGGCGGACCCTGGACACCCACGTCAGCAGCCTGCGCAGCAAACTCGGCAGCGCCGAGTGGATCATTACGGTGCGCGGGGTCGGATTCCGGCTCGGGGACGTCTGACGGCCCGCTCCTGACCGGCCGACGACTGTGGACCGGCCGTGCGCCGCCCGACCGGCGCTCGGGCGGCCCACAGGTCCGCGGGTTACGTGGTCACGCCGAGCGAGGCGCCGCGGAGCTGGAACAATCGCCGGACGTTGCCGATCCGGATCAGCTCCCGCGCAGGCGCGTCGAAGCCGGCCGCAGCCAACGTGTTGTCGATGTGCGGCTGCGCCGCGTCGCGGTGGATCGGCCAGTCGCTTCCGATGATGATTCGCTCGGCGCCGAGCACCTCGCCGAGGTAGCGCAGCAGCGGGGCGCTGAACTGCATCGTGTCGAAGTAGATGTTCGCCCCGGCGCTGCCGTCACCGAGCCGGCTACGGTGCTCGGCGAGTTCGTCGGCGGCATACAGCAACCCGCCGTGCCCGAGCGCGGTGAAGACCAGCTGCAGGTGCGGCAACCGGGTGGGCAGATCCGCGTGCAGCGCCGAGAGGAAGGCCACCGCGTTCTGCAGACCGCGTCCGGCCGAGCTGCCGGGACGACCCGCGACCTCCCGCAGCACCTCGGCCTGCGGGGGCTGCACGGGGTGCACGAACACGGGCACACCCAGCCGCGCGGCGAGCTCCAGGGTCGGGAACGCCTCGGGCGAGCCGAGGAACTTCGAGTGGCGGGAGGAGTCCAGCACCAGGCCGTGCAGCCCCAGCTCCTCGATCGCGTACCGCGCCTGTTCGGCGCCGCCCTCGCCGGCATAGGCGTCGACGGTGGCCAGCCCGAGGAACCGATCATGCAAGCGCAGCTGCCCGGCGAGGTCCTCGTTCACCGCGTTCACCCGCGCCGGGTCGATGTCCCCGCTGGGACCGAACAACGATTCTGCCGGTGCACTGAGCGCGCGCAGATCGACCCCGGCGCCCTCGCTCTCGGCCGCGAGGCCGGCGAGGTCCTCGCGGGGATCGGGCTCGCCGAGACCCAGCGTGCTCGCGCTGACCCCGCCCTGCCAGCCGACCGGTTGCCAGTGCGCGTGGATGTCGACAACCGTGGCCTCATCCAGCGAGGTCATCGCCTCGCGCCCGCCACGAGACCGGCGCCGACCCGGCGCGACGGGCCCGAGCGCCATGCCGAGAACGACTCCGGGGATCGTGCGGTGCCGGTCCCCGGCTGCTTCTCCCGCAACCTTTTAGCACTGATGACGACATGCTCCGCATCTACGAGGACGGCGGTCATCGAGTTCCTCCTTCACCGACTCGGGTGAATTCTCACCGGGCGGAACGGCCGATGTCAAGCAATCTGTGTCGATTCTGTGCGACAGGAAACGAGTGGGTAGCAAAATCTCCGGCCATATCGACCGGAAGGACCATGCGAGGTGGTCCTCGGGTCAGGCCCGGAAGCGGGTGAAGCTGCTGCTCAGGCCCGCTCTCTTGCTTCCCTCACAACGCTCCCGCCGGACGCCCACTGTCACGCCCGGACTATAGCCGCGACTTCTCCGACTCGATCTCCTTGCCACCTCTCCGAGTCGTTCTCGCCCAGGGGTGTGCTCGCCGTTCTATGTGATCTTCCAGGCAAGTTCGGGTCACGAAGTACCCGCCTGGCGGTCGGTGGGTATCAGGATCGGGCCGCCGTCTGCCGTCCGCCGTCCGCCGTCGGGCGGCGGGGGCTTCGATGCTTAAACGGTCGGGTTCCCTTCGCGCGCCCCGCGGCGCCGAGCCGCGGACCCGCCGGTCACCGCATTCGCGGGACGAGGGGCGGCCGGCCGGTGCCGCGACCCGCCGGTCGCCGCCTAGCGGCCCGGTCACCATCCGACCGATCGGTCGGCATCCGGCCGGCAGGTTCATCACCAGGTCTTTTGTCGATGCCTTGACAGTGCGTGGACACAGCCGTGGGGAAGCCGCGAAGATCTGTCATTTCTTTGCGGACCTATTAAATAATTGCTATTGGCTATGCGGAAAATCCCGATGAAGATGAGGCGGCAGGCCGGGGCACCGATGACACCAGGAGTGAGTGACGATGCCCGTAGTATCTGACGCCCGACCAACCTTCGGCCGCCTCGATGTGGACGCGGTCGTGGTCACCACCGTGTCGCTGCCGAATCAGAATGCAGAGGATGCCGCCGAGACCGTCGTCGCGCGGTGGGACAGCGGGGAATGGCCGCGGGAGCTGCTCTCGTTGAGCTGCTTCGTCAGCGGCGACGGAACCTCCGTCCTGACGTATGCGCAGTGGGCGGCCGAGAATGCACTGGTGGAGTCGCTCCGGGACACCACCGGTGTTTCCTGGTCCGGTATCTCCTCGGCGAGCGTTTCGCGGGTACTGCCTGGTCGCACTGCCGGCGCCGACGGCGTGACCGAGGCCGACGCCGCCGGGGCCGGCGGGGTCGAGACCACCGGGCCCACGCCGTTCCGGGTCTACCGAACCGTCCGGGGCAGCGCGGTCACGGCCGAGGACCCGCTGCCGGAGAGCTTTCCCGTCGCGTTCTTCACCATGCCCGACCATGAGACGGCGACGCGGTGGGTCGACGGCCTGCTGTCCGCCGAGGAGGAAAGCGAGGGCGACGAACGGGCCTACCCGGGCGCCATAGCTGCCAACTTCCACGTCAGCATCGACGGCACCCGCGTGCTCGTCCTCTCGGAATGGTTGTCCGACGAGGCGGCGTCGGCGCATATCGCGGCGGTGTGGGAACCCATTCTGGAACGGTTCGGCGGAGACGCCGGAGCGCTCTACCGGCACTACGCCACGCTCACCGGCCCGGGTCAGTCCGGCCGCTGAACGCCGACGGCCCGCGCCAGACGGAGGAGCGGGAAGGTCCGCTTTGCCGCACCAGGCAGCGCCGCGATTGCGCGTGCCCGCGTCCAAGGAGTCCACCGAGCGGTCATGAGTACTCATCAGCAGAACAGTCAACTCGCCGTCGACGCCCAGGCCGTCGACGCACAGGTAATTATCGTGGGCGCGGGCCCGACCGGCCTCACACTCGCCGGCGAGCTGCGCCTGGCCGGCACGGACGTCATCGTCCTGGAACGCCTGGCCCAGCCCAGCGGCGAGTCGCGCGGCATCGGTCTCAATATCCGCACGATGGAGGTCCTCGACCAGCGCGGTCTGTTGTCGCGGTTCGGCCCGATCACGACCAGTACCCAGGGCCACTTCGGCGGCATCCCCCTCGATCTGGGGGTGCTCCAGACCGCGCACGGCGCGGCCAAGACCGTGCCGCAGTCGGTCACCGAGGCAGTGCTCGAGCGGTGGGCCCGGGAGCTGGGCGCGGACATTCGACGCGGCCAGGAGCTGCTGTCGCTGACCGACCACGGCGACGTCGTCGAGGCCCGGGTGCGTGGGGGCGACGCTTCCGGCCGGTCCGAGCAGGTGCTGCGGGCCCGCTACCTGGTCGGCTGTGACGGCGGCCGGAGCACGGTCCGGGCCCAGGGCGAGTTCGACTTCCCCGGGACCGACGCGACCACCGAACTGCTGCTGGCCGATCTGCGCGGGGTGGAGATCGAGCCGAGGATGACCGGCGAGCTGCTCGCCAACGGGATGGTCATGGCCGCGCCGCTGGGTGACGGCGTCTATCGGATCATTGTCGGCGAGCGGGACGCGCCGCCCGGGCAGCGCAGCGGTCCGCCGACGTTCGACGAGGTTGCCGACGCCTGGAAGCGGCTGACCGGCACGGACGTCTCCACTGCCGAGCCGGTGTGGGTCAGCGCGTTCACCGACGCCACGCGCCAGGCCAGCGAGTACCGCCGGGGCCGGGTGCTGCTGGCCGGGGACTCGGCCCACATCCATCTGCCGGCCGGCGGCCAGGGCATGAACACCGGCATCCAGGACGCGGTGAACCTCGGCTGGAAGCTCGCCGCCGTCCTGCGTGGCACCGCCCACGAGGGGCTGCTCGACACCTACCACACCGAACGGCACGAGGTTGGCCGCCGGATGCTGGCCAACACCAGGGCCCAGAGCCTGCTCATCCTCGGCGGGGCCGAGGTGGCGCCCGTGCGCGACGTACTGGCCGAGCTGATTGCCAGGGCCGACGTCGGCCGGGATCTCGCCGCCAGGGTCAACGGCCTCGACATCCGCTACGACGTCGGTTCGGGTCACCCGTTGCTGGGCGCTCGGGTGCCGCACCTGGAGCTGGCCGGCTCCGGTCGCCACGATCGTCCGACCAGCGTCGCCGAGCTGCTGCGCTCCGGCCGGGGTCTGCTGCTCGACCTCGAGGACAACGCGGTGCTACGCCGCCGTGCGGTCGGCTGGACCGACCGGGTCGACGTCGTCACCGCGCGGCCGCCGGGAACGCCGCCCGCCGGTCCCGGCGCCGTGCCGGCCGGGCCGTTGGCCGGTACGGCGGCGCTGCTGATCCGGCCGGATGGACACATCGCCTGGCTCGCGCCCGGCAGTCACCACGACCTGCCCACCAGCCTGGACCGCTGGTTCGGGCCGGCCCGGTAACACACGGTGACACCGACAAGAGAGGGACTGGCACCGATGTACAGCACCTTGATCGTCGCCCGGATGGAACCTGACGCCGCGGCCGACGTCGGTCGGATCTTCCAGGCATTCGACGAGACGGAGATGCCGAACCTGATGGGCACGCGGCGCCGCGAGCTGTTCTCCTATCGGGGCCTGTACTTCCACCTGCAGGACTTCGACGGCGGTGACGGCGGAGAGCGGATCGGTCATAGCCGGCAGGATCCCCGCTTCATCAAGATCAGCGATGATCTGAAGCCGTACATCGAGGCCTACGACCCGGCGACCTGGCGTTCCCCGGCCGACGCGATGGCCACCCGCTTCTACCACTGGAGTGCGCGATGAGCGCCGGCGAGCGTCGTGTCGTCATCACCGGTATCGGGGTGACGGCGCCCGGCGGGGTGGGGGCCAAGAACTTCTGGACGCTGTTGACCGACGGCCGCACCTCCACCCGCCGCATCTCCTTCTTCGACCCGTCGCCGTTTCGCTCGCAGGTCGCGGCCGAGGTGGCGTTCGACGCCGAGGCGCATGGCCTGAGCCCCCAGGAGATCCGCCGGATGGACCGGGCGGCCCAGTTCGCGGTCGTCACCGCCCGCGAGGCGGTCGCCGACAGCGGCCTGGAATTCGGCACCCACGACCCCTACCGGACCGGGGTGACGATCGGCAGCGCCGTCGGCGCGACGATGAGTCTCGACCAGGAATACCGCATCGTGAGCGACAGCGGCCGACTCGAGCTGGTGGACCACACCTACGCGGTCGCGCACCTCTACGACTACCTGGTCCCCAGCTCGTTCGCGGCCGAGGTCGCCTGGGTGGTGGGCGCCGAGGGACCGACCACGGTGGTGTCGACCGGGTGCACGTCCGGCCTGGACGCCGTCGGCTACGCGACCGAGGTGATCCGGGAGGGCCGGGCCGACGTGATGATCGCCGGTGCCACCGACGCCCCCATCTCGCCGATCACGGTGGCCTGCTTCGACGCGATCAAGGCGACGACGCCCCGTAACGACGACGCCGAACGCGCCTCGCGCCCGTTCGACGCCACCCGCAACGGTTTCGTCCTCGGCGAGGGGGCGGCCGTGTTCGTCCTGGAGGAGTACGAGGCGGCGCGGCGGCGGGGCGCGAAGCTGTACGCCGAGGTCGCGGGCTACGCCACGCGCTCCAACGCCTTCCACATGACCGGGCTGCGCCCCGATGGCCGGGAGATGGCCGAGGCGATTGCGGTGGCCCTGACGGCGGCCCGGCTCGACCGGACCGACGTCGACTACATCAACGCGCACGGCTCGGGTACGAAGCAGAACGACCGCCACGAGACGGCGGCGTTCAAGCGCAGCCTCGGCGAGCACGCCTACCGTGTCCCGGTCAGCTCCATCAAGTCCATGATCGGGCATTCCCTGGGTGCGATCGGCGCGATCGAGCTCGCCGCGTCCGCCCTGGCCATCGCGCACAACGTCGTGCCGCCGACGGCGAACCTGCACACCCCGGACCCCGAGTGCGATCTCGACTACGTCCCGCTGACCGCCCGCGACTGGCGGACGGACACGGTGCTGTCGGTCGGCAGCGGGTTCGGCGGCTTCCAGAGCGCCGCCGTGCTGACCCGTGCGGACCGGGGCGACCGGTGACCGCGGTGACGACAGCCCGGCCGGTGGCGTCGGCCGGGTCACGCGCGGTCATCACCGGCCTCGGGGTGGCCGCCCCGACCGGGCTCGGCCATCCCGCGTACTGGCGGGCGACCCTCGCGGGCCGTCGGGCGATCGGCCGGATCACCCGCTTCGATCCGGCGGGCTACCCGGCTCGGCTGGCCGGTGAGATCGGCGACTTCGTCGCCGGCGACCATCTGTCCAGCCGGTTGCTGCCGCAGACGGATCGGATGACCCAGCTCGCCCTGGTGAGCACCGACTGGGCGTTGGCCGATGCCGGCGTGCAGCCGGGTGATCTCCCCGAGTACGACATGGGGGTGATCACCGCCAGTTCCTCCGGCGGGTTCGAGTTCGGCCAGAACGAGCTGCGCGCGCTGTGGAGCAAGGGCAGCCGCCACGTCAGCGCCTACCAGTCCTTCGCCTGGTTCTACGCGGTCAACAGCGGCCAGATCTCCATCCGCCACGGCATGCGCGGCCCCAGCGGGGTGGTGGTCAGCGACCAGGCCGGCGGGCTGGAGGCGGTCGCCGCGGCCCGGCGCCAGATCGTCAAGGGCATCCCGCTGATCGTCTCCGGCGCCGTCGACGCGTCGATCTGCCCGTGGGGCTGGGTCGCCCAGATGGCCAGCGAGCGCCTGAGCGTCCGGGACGATCCGGATCGGGCCTACCTGCCCTTCGACCTCGATGCCAACGGGCACGTTCCCGGCGAGGGCGGGGCGATCCTGATCGTGGAGGACGCCGAGCACGCCGCCCGCCGCGGCGCCACCCGGGTCTACGGGGAGGTCGCCGGGTACGGGTCCACCTTCGATCCCCGTCCCGGCAGCGGCCGCCCCCCCGGCCTGCGCAAGGCGATCGAGCTGGCGCTCGAGGACGCCGAGGTGGCGGCGGAGGAGGTCGACGTCGTGTTCGCGGACGCGGCCGGGGTGGTGGAGCTGGACCGGGTGGAGGCCGAGGCGATCACCAGCGTCTTCGGGTCGCGGGGGGTGGCGGTGACCGCCCCGAAGACGGCGACCGGGCGGCTCTACTCCGGCGGGGCTCCGCTCGATCTCGCCGCCGCCCTGCTGAGCATCCGGGACGGCATCATCCCGCCGACGGTCGGCCCGGCGGCGGCGAACGGATACGACCTTGACCTCGTCGCCGTGGCGCGCCCGGCCCGGGTCAGGGTGGCGCTGGTGGTCGCGCGCGGCTACGGCGGCTTCAACTCGGTGATGGTGCTGCGGTCCGTCCCCACCTGACCGCCCGCTTTCCTTGTACCGACGGATACCGACAGAAAGGGTCCCCATGAGCGACTCGTTCACGGTCTCGGATCTCACCCGGCTGATGCGGGAGGTGGCCGGCGAGGACGAGAGCGTCGACCTCGACGGAGACATCCTCGACCTGGACTTTGCCGACCTCGGCTACGACTCGCTAGCGATTCTGGAGACGAGCGGCCGTATCGCGCGGGACTACGGAATCGTCCTCGACGACGACGCGCTCACCGACGCCCATACGCCCCGCGTGTTCCTCGGCCTCGTCAACGAGAAGTTCCCCGCGGTCGGCGGGGCCGGCATCGAGCGGGCCTCCTGACACGCTCCTTTCCTGACCATCCACTATCGAAAGCGAAGCGGAGCATGGCCGAACAGCAGGCAAAGGTAGCCCTCGTCACCGGTGCGACCAGCGGGATAGGGCTCGCGACGACCCGGCTGCTGGCCGGGAACGGACATCGGGTCTTCATCTGCGCCCGCACCGAGGACTCTGTCGCACGGGTGGTGAAGGAGCTGCGCAACGAGGGGCTCGACGTCGACGGCGTCGCCGCGGACGTGACCGTCGCCGCCGACGTCCAGGCCGTCGTGCGGGCGGCTGTCGCCCGATACGGCCCCATCGGCGTCCTCGTCAACAACGCGGGCCGCAGCGGCGGCGGGGTCACCGCGCAGATCTCGGACGAGCTGTGGCTGGACGTCCTCAACACGAACCTGACCAGCGTGTTCCGCGTGACCCGCGAGGTGCTGACCACTGGCGGCATGGGTGACTCCGATCGCGGCCGCATCATCAACATCGCCTCCACCGCCGGCAAGCAGGGGGTCGTGCTCGGCGCCCCGTACTCCGCCTCGAAGCACGGCGTCGTGGGTTTCACCAAGGCACTCGGAAACGAACTGGCGCCGGCCGGCATCACCGTGAACGCCGTCTGCCCGGGCTACGTCGAGACGCCGATGGCGCAACGGGTCCGCGAGGGATACGCGAACGCCTACAGCGTCACCGAGGATGAGATTCTGACGCGTTTCACGACCAAAATACCGCTCGGTCGCTACTCGACCCCCGAGGAAGTCGCCGGGCTGGTCGGTTATCTGGCCTCCGACACGGCGGCGTCCATCACCGCGCAGGCGCTGAACGTCTGCGGCGGTCTCGGCAACTTCTGACCGCGGGAGGAGAACCGCGTGAGGAGAACGGCCCGAGTGAATCCGACCGGCCGCTCCCGAACCGTTCGATTCGACAAGGAGAGCTGAGCGTGACTGGGAATATCCAGAGCGAAGTTAACATCCGTCCGGAGGTCGAGCACGAGATAACGGTGCTGGCCGGGGCGTCCGACGTCTACCGAATGCTGGCCGACGTGGAGAACTGGCCCCGGATATTCCCGCCGTCGGTCTACGTGGAACGCGTCGAGCACAACGGTACCGAGGAGCGGATCCGGATCTGGGCGACGGCGGGCGGCGAGCCCAAGAGCTGGACGTCGCGCCGGGAGCTCGACCCCGACGGGCTGCGGATCCGCTTCTGGCAGGAGGTCTCCAGCCCACCGGTCGCCGAGATGAGCGGCACCTGGATCGTGGAGCCGCGTGGCGAGCGGGAGACGCGGCTGCGGCTGCTGCACACCTACCGCGCAATCGACGACGACCCCGACGGGCTGGCCTGGATCGAGCGCGCCGTCGACGAGAACAGCCGGGCCGAGCTGCCCTCGCTGAAGGCCAACGTCGAGCTGGCGGCCCAGGCCGGCGAGCTCACGCTGTCCTTCCAGGACACGGTCACCATCAACGGGTCGGGCAAGGACGCCTACGACTTCGTCAACGACGCCCACCTGTGGGTCGAGCGGCTGCCCCACGTCGCGACGGTCCAGCTCACCGAGGACACCCCGGGCCTGCAGGTGCTGCGGATGGACACCCGCACGGCCGACGGCTCCGTCCACACGACCGAGTCGGTCCGGGTCTGCCGGCCGCACCACAGGATCGCCTACAAGCAGACCACGCTGCCCGCGCTGATGACGTTGCACACCGGCTACTGGGAGTTCGACGAGAGCGCCGACGGCGTGACCACCGCGACTTCCCAGCACACGGTCGTCATCAACACCGGCGCCATCGCGACCGTGCTCGGGCCGGACGCGGGCGTGGCGGACGCCCGCTCGTTCATCCGCACGGCGCTCAGTGGCAACAGCCGGGCCACGCTCGGCCACGCCAAGGCCTACGCGGAAGCGCGGCGCTGACGCGATGACCGGCCCGGCGAACGCGGACGACAACCCGCTCGAGCGGGACACCGCCGCCCCCCTGGAGACGGACGTGTTCGTCGTCGGGGCCGGGCCGGTCGGCCTGCTGCTGGCCGGCGAGCTGCGCACGGCCAGCGCGCGGGTGACCCTGCTGGAACAGCTGACCGAGCCGACCACCGAGTCGCGCGCGTCGACCCTGCACGCCCGGACGATGGAACTGCTGGCCGCGCGGGGCCTGCTGGAGCGGCTGGGGCCCCCGCCACCCGGTGGCCCGGGCCACTTCGGCGGCATTCCCCTCGACCTGACCGCCGCCGATCCCGGCCATCCCCACGCCGGGCAGTGGAAGTGCCCGCAGGCCACGCTCGAGCGGGTGCTGGGGGAGTGGTCGCGGGAGCTGGGGGCGCGGCTGCTGCGCGGGCACCGGGTCGTCGGGCTGACCCAGCGGGCGGGCCACGTCGAGGTCACTGTGGCCCGCTCCGATGGCACCCTGATCCACGGACGGGCGGCCTACCTGGTCGGCTGCGACGGCGAGGGGAGCGCGGTACGCCGGCTCGCCGGCTTCACCCTGGCCGGTCAGGATGCCTCACGGGAGATGCTGCGGGCCGACGTCGCCGGCATCGACATCCCCAACCGCCGCTTCGAGCGCCACCCACGGGGAATGGCCACCGCCGCCCGCTGGCCGGACGGGACGACGCGGGTCATGGTCCATCTCCACGGCCAGCGGCCGGTTCCGCGTTCGCGGCCCCCCGGCTTCGACGAGGTCGTCGCCGCCTGGGCCACCGTGACCGGCGAGGACATCGGCCACGGCACCCCGGTGTGGCTCAACGCCTTCGACGACACCAGCCGGCAGGTCACCCGGTACCGGCGGGGCCGGGTGCTGCTCGCCGGGGACGCCGCGCACCGGCAGATGCCGGTCGGCGGCCAGGCGCTGAACCTCGGCCTGCAGGACGCGGCCGACCTGGGGGCCAAGCTGGCCGGGCGGGTGCTGGGGCGGGCCGGCGAGGACGTCCTCGACAGCTACCACGCCAGCCGCCATCCGGTCGGCGCCCGCACGCTGACCAACATCCGCGCCCAGGCGTTGCTGCTGCTCGGCGGTCCCGAGGTGGAACCGCTGCGATCGACGATCGGCGCGCTGATGGGCAACGCGGCCGTCCATCGTCACCTGGCTCGCATGATCAGCGGCCTCGAGTCGGCGCCGCCCGCTGGCGCGGCCGTCGCGCCGACGCCCACCCAGCCACACCTGACACCCGAGAGGAACATCGTGGGCAGACTGGACAGCAGGACCGCGCTGGTAACCGGTTCCAGCCGGGGCATCGGGCGCGCCATCGCGATCCGGCTCGCCGCCGAGGGAGCCCTGGTCGCGGTCCACTACGCGACCAACGTCGACGCTGCGGACGAGACCGTCGCGCTCATCGAGAAGGACGGCGGTCGGGCCTTCCCGGTGCAGGCCGAGCTCGGCGTCCCCGGCGACGTGCACCAGCTGTTCCAGGCGCTGGAACAGGGCCTGAAGGAACGCACCGGCGAGGCCAGCCTCGATATTCTCGTGAACAACGCGGGCGCGACCACCCCGGAGGGCCAGCTCCCCGAGGACGTCACGGTGGAGGAGTTCGACCGGCTGTTCGCCATCAACGCGCGGGCACCGTTCTTCATCACGCAGCGCGCGCTGGGAATCCTCTCGACCGGCGGCCGGATCATCAACATCTCCTCCGGCCTGACCCGGCTCGCGAACCCGGAGCAGGTCGCCTACTCGATGACGAAGGGAGCCATCGAGCAGCTCTCCCTGCATCTGGCCCGGCACCTGGCGCCCCGTCAGATCACCGTCAACAGTGTCGCCCCCGGAATCACCGACAACGGGGGCCCGGTGTTCGACATCCCGGCGGCGGTGGAGCAGATGGCCCAGCTCTCCGCGTTCAAACGAGTCGGCAAGGCCGAGGACGTCGCAGACGTGGTCACCTTCCTCGCCACCGACGACGCACGCTGGATCACCGGCGCGTTCATCGATGCCACCGGCGGAACGCTGCTGGGCTAGGCCGACGGCCGGATGCGGCCGAAACAGCGGGAGTCACGGCAGGAAAAAGGCAGGAAACGAAGGCGGAAGGGTATGCATTCAATGACTTCCACGAGGACCGACGTCCTGGGGCTGGCGCGGTGACCGCCCCGGCCAACGGCCGTGCCGAGGCGGCCCGCCGCAGCCTACGGGTCGTGGACGTTCCGGTCGGCGAGGCTCTCGCCCCCGACCAGGATGTGCCGATCCTGCCGTCCCAGCCGACCCGGCGGCCTGCTCAGCCCCGCCGCGGCGAGCCGGCGCAGGAGCGGCCGGCCACGCTGGCCGACCGGGCGGCCGACCTGCGGGAGCTGCACGATCGAGTCCGCCACGGGCCGAGCGCCCAGGCCACCGAACGCCAACACGCCAAGGGCAAGCTGACCGCCCGCGAACGAATCGCGCTTCTGCTCGACGACGGGAGCTTCACCGAGATCGAGGCGTTGCGGCGCCATCGCGCGACCGGATTCGGCCTGGAGGACAGCCGTCCCCACACCGACGGGGTGGTCGCCGGCTGGGGGACGGTCGAGGGCCGGCCCGTCTTCGTCTACGCGCACGACTTCCGCATCTTCGGCGGGGCGCTCGGCGAGGCGCACGCGGAGAAGATCCACAAGGTGATGGACCTCGCGCTCGGGGCCGGCGCCCCACTGGTCTCCCTCAACGACGGCGCCGGCGCACGCATCCAGGAAGGCGTGTCCGCGCTGGCCGGTTACGGCGGGATCTTCCGCCGTAACACCCGGGCATCCGGGGTGATCCCGCAGATCAGCGTCATGCTCGGCCCGTGCGCCGGGGGCGCGGCCTACTCCCCGGCGATCACGGACTTCGTGTTCGCCGTGCGCGGCGTCTCCCAGATGTTCATCACGGGGCCGGACGTGATCCGGTCGGTGACCGGTGAGGAGGTCACGCTGGACGGACTCGGCGGCGCGGACGTCCACGGCGGGATCTCCGGGGTGGCCCACTTCGTCTACGACGACGAGGCGACCTGTCTGGCCGAGGTCCGGCTGCTGCTGTCGATGCTGCCGTCGAACAACCGCGAGATACCGCCGGTCGAGTCCGGCTCCGACCCGCCCGACCGGTCGACCGAGCGCCTGCTGGAGCTGGTCCCGCTCGACCCGCAACGGTCCTACGACGTCCGCGACGTCATCGAGGAGATCGTCGACAACGGCGACTACCTGGAGGTGCACGCGGACTGGGCCCCCAACATCGTCTGCGCCCTGGCCCGGCTCGACGGCCACGTCGTGGGCGTCGTCGCCAACCAGCCGGCCGCCCTGGCCGGGGTGCTCGACATCCAGGCGAGCGAGAAGGGTGCGCGCTTCGTCCAGTTCTGCGACGCCTTCAGCATCCCGTTGTTGAGCCTGGTCGACGTGCCCGGGTTCCTGCCCGGGGTCCGGCAGGAGCACGACGGCATCATCCGGCACGGTGCCAAGCTGCTTTACGCCTACTGCAACGCCACCGTCCCGCGGGTCTCGTTGGTGCTGCGCAAGGCGTACGGCGGTGCCTACATCGTCATGGACTCCCGCTCGATCGGCGCCGACGTCGCGCTGGCGTGGCCGTCCAACGAGATCGCGGTGATGGGCGCCGAGGCGGCGGCCAACGTGGTGTTCCGGCGCGAGATCGCCGCGGCGCCGGTGCCGGCGCAGATGCGCGAGGAAAAGATCGCGCAGTACCGGCAGGAGCTGGTCCATCCCTTCTACGCGGCTGAGCGGGGGCTGATCGACGACGTGATCGACCCGGCCGGGACCCGGTCGGTACTGATCCGCTCGTTCGCGATGCTGCACCGCAAGGACGCGGATCTCCCCCGCCGCAAGCACGGCAACCCGCCGCAGTGACGGCGGGCCGCGCGGACGGCGAGCTGCCGGTCATCCAGCTGCCGGTCATCCAGCTGAGGAAGGGACGTCCCGACGCGCTGGAGTCGGCGGCGCTGGTCGCGGTGATCGTCGCCGTGGCCCGGCGGCGCCGGGAGGCCGCCGGGTCGCCCGCTCTCGCCCCCGCGACGACCAGATGGCACCGCCCGGAGCGGTCACCGGGTTTCCACGGGCCACGGACCTGGCGGAACCCCACCGACTGACGACCGGCCCGGTTTCCGCGTGTTCCGCCAGTTGCGCGGCCACGCGGCCACGCGGCAGCACCGCGACAGGAATGAGAATTGGGGTAGAAGATGAAGGTTGGACTGTTGTTCGATGCGCGCAACCCCGATGAGTGGCATCGCCCGTGGGCGCGGCACTACGCACAGATCCTGGAGCTGTGCGAGGAGTCCGACCTGCGCGGCGCCGACGGGGTGTGGTTCACCGAACATCACCTGTTCGCCGACGGCTATCTTCCGCAGCCCCTGACGCTCGCGGCGGCCGCGGCGGCGCGGACCCGACGGGTCCGGATCGGCACCGCCATCCTGCAGCCCGCTCTGCGTCTGCCGGCCCAGCTGGCGGAGGAGGCGGCGCTGGTCGATCTGATCAGCGGGGGCCGGCTCGAGCTCGGCATGGGCGCCGGTTACCGGATACCGGAATACGCCCTGTTCGGCGCGGACATCAACCGCCGGTTCCGACAGACCGAGGCGAACATTCGGGAGGTCCGCCGGCTCTGGTCACAGGGCGGTATCACGCCGCTGCCGATCCAGGATCCGGTGCCGCTCTGGGGCGGCTTCTACGGGCCGCGGGGCGCGCGCCTGGCCGGCCAGCTCGGCATCGGGCTCCTGCACATCTCCCGACCCATGTTCGAGCACTACCGGGCGGGGCTGGCCGAGGGGGGACACGCCCCGCAGACCGCCCGGGTCGGCGATCTGCTGCCCATCATCCTCGCTGACGACCCCGAGGCGGCCTGGCCGCGGGTGGCGCCCTACCTCGCCCACCAGATGAACAGCTACCGGCAGGCGGCGGTGGAAGGCACCGACGTTCCGCCCGCGCCGCTCATTCGGCCCCACGAGCTGCGCAACCGGGATCCGGACGGCCCATGGGGAATGCTCGAGATCCTGACACCCGAGGACGCGGCCAAACGCATCATCGAGATCACCCAGGGGCTGCCGGTCACCCAGCTCATCTTCTGGGCGAGCGTGGCCGGCATGCCGGACGACCTCGTTCTGCGCAACATCGAGCTCGTCAGCGAAGCCCTGCCGCCGCTGCTGCGGGCCGCCGAAGCCGGCTCTCAGCCGGCCGAACTCGCCTACGGCCGGGAGCCGGAGGCCGGCCCGCCACCGGCGGCCGGCAGTGGTGACCGGGGATGACGACCCTGGCCGCGGCCTCGGGGCCGACCAGGTCCCCGGCGCGGCGCCCGGACCGGCCGGGATGGGCGTTGCTGCTCACGCTGTCCGGAAACATGATCCTCGACTCGATCGAGGTCTCGGTCATGCTGATCGCGCTGCCGACGATCGGCCGCAGCCTCGAACTGTCGCTCACCGGCGCGCAGTGGCTCATGGCCGGGTTCGCGCTCGGGTTCGCGGCCGTCCTGCCGCTGGGACCGATGATCGCCGCGCGCTGGGGGCGGCGCCGTCTCTATCTCGTCGCGATGGCGATCTTCGCCGCGGCCTCGGTCGTCGGCGGGCTGACCGACAGCGTGGCGCTCCTGATCGCCAGCCGGGTGGTCAAAGGCGCCTGCGCGGCGGTCACGGCACCCACCGGCCTGGCCATCATCACGACCACCTTCACCGACCCACGCCAGCAGCGCCGGGCGATCTCGATCTATTCCCTGTTCGGAGCGGCCGGGTTCACCGCGGGCCTGCTGTTGTCCGGCGCGCTGCTGACGGCGGGCTGGCACTGGACGTTTCTCTTCCCGGCCCCGCTGAGCGTGGCCCTGCTGGTCTTCGGCCTCGCGGTGCTCCCGCCCGACTCGCCCGGGCCCGACGGCCCGGCCGCCGCGGCCGCCGCGGCCGCCGCGGCCGGGCCACGGCGCGCGCTGCCGTTGCTCCGCGACGGGGCGTTGCGGCGGGCCACGCTCGGTGCCGCGAGCCTCAACGGCACCTACATCAGTCTGCTGCTGCTGATCGTCTTTCAGCTCGACCGGTGGTCGCCGTGGCGGACGGCGCTCGCCCTCCTGCCGGCCTGCCTGCCGCTGGCCGTCGCCGCGCCCTTCGCCGGACGGATGATCGCCCGGTTCCCGGCGGCGCGGCTGATCGCGGCGGGCGCGCTGACGTCGCTGCTCGGCGGACTGCTCTACCTCTGTAGTCCGGACCACTCCGCGTACCTCACCGCGATACTGCCGACGCTCGTGCTGGTCGAGATCGGCTTCGTCCTGTCGTTCACGGCACTGAACGCCCAGGCCACGGCGACAATCGCGGTCGGAGACCGTGGGCGCGCCGTTCCGCTCTACCAGACCGGCGTGCAACTCGGCGCGGCCACGATGCTCCCGTTGGTGGCGCTGCTGCTCGGCCTCGGTCACGGCCAACGGCCGGCGTTGGCCCTGATCTGCGCGGTCGGGGGCCTCGGCCTGCTCACCGCCCTGACCGGCTTGCGCAGGCCGAGGGGCCGTCGGCCAGCGGCGGACGTCGGGGACGCGGGGGAGGTGACAGACGCCGCCGGCACGACGATCCGGAACATCAGCCGATGACAGCCACGCCATCCGCCACGCGGTCACCCGGATACCCGGGGGACAAGCGTGTGGAAATGTCGAGGTAAACCGCTGGGTGGGAAGCGGCTCGCCTCGACCTCGAGGCCCACCGCGACCTCCCGGTCCCAGCTTGTCCTGACACTCTCCTGGCAGGATGTGAAGATTCCCGTGACAGTTCTGCCGATCTGAATCCGGTTCTAAGACTTCGTCCCCTTGCTGCCGGGACGTCCATCGAAGAAAATGGATTTCAGGTGCCGGCGCCCGGTCACCTCATCTCCGGCGGCTCCGCAGCCGCTCCTTTGTCATCGCTGGCGCCATCATCGAGGCCATCGGCGGGCGCGACCTGCCCGGCCAGCCCACCCGATCCGTCCAGTTCAGCGTGAGAGGGAACCAATGTCCTCCGCCACCGCGCACGTCGCCGTCGTCACCGGCGCCAACAAGGGAATAGGTTTTGAAATCGCCCGCCAACTCGGCCGGCGGGGCCTGCTGGTCTACCTCGGCGCCCGCAACGAGGGGCGAGGCCGAGCCGCCGAGCAGGCGCTGCGGGCCGACGGCCTCGACGTGCGTTTTCTGCACCTGGACGTCACCGACGACACGTCGGTGACGCTCGCGGCCAAGCGGCTCGGCGACGAGGTGGGCCGGCTGCACGTGCTGGTCAACAACGCCGGCATCGGCGGGCCCGTGCTGCCTGCCGACCAGACCTCGGCCGAAGACGTGCGGCAGGTCTACGACACCAACGTGTTCGGGGTCGTCACGGTGACGAATGCACTGCTGCCGCTGCTGCGCCGGGCCGAGTCCGCCCGGATCGTGAACATCAGCAGCGCGGTCGGCTCGTTGTCGGCGGCGGCGGCGAACCTCGACCCGACCGGGGTCCACCCACCCGGTGAATTCCCGGTCATGCTCGCGTACAGCACGTCCAAGGCCGCGCTCAACGCGGTCACCCTGACCTACGCCAACCATCTTCGCGGCACCGGAATCCTGGTCAATGCAGCCTCGCCGGGCTTCGTGGCCACCGACATCAACGGGCACCACGGTCTGCTCACCACCGAGCAGGGCGCGCACATCCCGGTTCTGCTGGCCACACTCGACGAGAACGGACCCACCGGGATCTTTCTCGGCGAGGACGGCACGCCCGCGGGGCAGCTGCTGCCCTGGTGAACGCCACGCCGGCCCACCCCGGGCCGCTGCCCGTGCGTCGCGACATCCGCAACTGACCTTTGTTGTTCGTCGCGACCAGGTTCGTCACGACAAGGTTCGTCACGACAAGGTTCGTCACGACAAGGAGGCATGTCGAAATGTCAGTTCAGGCACCCGAGTCGTCCGTGCACCCCGGTTCCATCATGGGGATCATGGCCGGATACTGGCAGGCCAGGATTCTGCTGGCCGCCGTGGAGCATGGCGTCTTCACCCGCCTGTCCGGCCGGACGGCGACGTCGGACGAGCTCGCCGACGACCTCGGTCTGGTCTCGCTCGGCACCCGTGATCTGCTCGTCGGGCTCAGCCATCTCGGTTTCCTGGACACAGCTGACGGCGCTTTCCGGAACTCTGCGGTCGCGGAGCGCTTCCTGGTCGAGGGCCGACCCGAGTATCTCGGCGGCTACCTGCGCTTCTGCCAGCTGGAGCTGAACCCCGCCTGGGACGGGCTGGCGACTGCGCTACGTACCGGGAAGCCGCAGAACCCCGCCGCCGTGGGCGGCAATCCGTACGACACGCTCTACCAGGACAGCGTCGCGACCGACGGCTTCCTCGACAGCATGGACCTGCTCGCCACGCCGGTCGGGCTGGCGCTGAGCCGGATCGACTGGAGCCGTTACTCGTCCTTCGTCGACGTCGGCGGCGCACGCGGCCATTTCGCCTACCAGGTGGTCTCCCAGAACCCGCATCTGCGGGGCGCGGTCTTCGACCTGCCGCCGCTGGAACAGACCTTCCGCCGGTACATGGACACGCTCGGCGGCCCGGCCTCGTCGATCGCCTTCCACGGGGGCGACTTCTTCACCGACGAGCTGCCCGAGGCCGACGTCCTCGTCCTCGGGCACGTCCTGCACAACTGGGGCGTCGAGGACCGCGTGCGCCTGCTGAAGAAGGCCTACGACGCGGTCCGGCCGGGCGGCGCCGTGTTCGTCTACGACCCGATGGCCGGCAGCGACAAGCCGCCGCTGAACGCGGTGCTGGCCGGCCTGGCGATGCTCGTGTGGTCCCGGGGCGGTCACGAGTACTCCGTCGCGGACCTGCACGTTTGGCTGAAGGAGGCCGGTTTCCGGCCGGAGACCGTCGAGGTCGCCGGCCTCCAGGACGACGTCCTGGTCATCGGTCACAAGGATCGCTGAGGGCCGCGCAGGACGCCCCGAGAAGCCGAGGCTCTCGGACGAAGGGCGGCGAACCGCATCCCGTATTTCTGAATCCCGTATCTCTGAGGGGAATACATGGGCAGGCTGCAGGACAAGACGGCGCTGGTCACCGGGGCCAGCCGGGGCATCGGGCGTGGTATCGCGCTGCGCCTGGCCGAGGACGGCGCCGTGGTGGCCGTGAACTACGCCACGAACGAGGGCGCTGCCAAGGAGACGGTGGCGCTGATCGAGCAGGCCGGTGGCCGCGCCTTCGCGGTGCAGGCGCAGCTGGGGACGCCGGGCGCGGTGGAGCAGCTGCTGGCCGAGGTCGAGGCGGCCCTGCTCGAACACACGGGCTCCGCCGTCCTGGACATTCTGGTGAACAACGCGGCCGCCACAGGCTTCTCCGGCGCGCAGCCGGACGCGGTGACGGAGGAGATCCTCGACTACTGCTTCGCCCTCAACGCCAAGGCCCCCTTCCTGCTCATCCAGCAGGCGCTGCGGCTGATTCCGGACGGCGGCCGGGTCATCAACATCTCGTCGGGCGTCACGCACGCCGCCTTCCCGCCGCAGATCGCCTACGCGATGGGCAAGGGTGCGTTGGAGCAGATCACCTTGCACCTGGCCCCGGTGCTGGCGCCGCGGCAGATCACCATCAACACCGTCGCTCCGGGCGTCACGGACAACGGTGATCCGGTGTTCACCAACCCCGAGGCGGTCAAGCAGATGGCCGCGCAGTCCGTGTTCAACCGGGTCGGCGAGGTTTCCGAGGTGGCCGACATCGTCGCCTTCGTCGCGTCCGGGGACTCCCGCTGGATGACCGGCGCGTTCGTCGACGCGACCGGCGGCACCCTACTCGGCTGAGGAGACAGACATGGGCGACACGACAGTGTCCGCGGTGGGCTTCGCCCGGGCCAAACCAGAGAAGGTCGAGGAACTCGGCGCCCTGCTCGTCAGCTTCGCCGAGTGGTCGCGCGGCGAGGCGGGCTGCGTGGTCAGCACGATCCACCGCGACCTGGCCGAGGAGAACCTGTTCGTCTTCTACGAGGTGTGGGCCTCGGAGGAGGACCTGGCCCGCCACCTCGCCCTGCCGTACATGACGGAGTTCCTCGCCAACCGCCTGGACTACCTGCGGGAGGACCTCCGGGTTCACCAGCTGAGCCTGGCGGGCCCGGCTCCCGCTCCGGTGCCGAGCACGGTGTCCGAGCCCGGTTCCGGGCCTGGTCCCGTGGCCGGTTCCGAGCCCGGATCCGTCGCCGACCCGGCGGAGATGAATCAGAAGTACCTCGACGCCTACAACGCCCGCGACGTCGACGGGCTCATGGCGGTCTACGCGCCGGGTGCCCTCGCCGTCTGGCAACCCGGTCAGGCGGTCAGCGCGACCGAGCACCGTGACACGGTCGCCGAGTTCCTCGCCAGGCAGCCGAAGCTGTCCGCGGAGGTGCGCGAGACCTACGTCGTGGGCGACACCGCCGCGCTCATCGTCGACTGGGACCTCGAGGTGCCCGACGCCCCGGAGATATCCGGCACCGGGCGCGGCCTGGACGTCCTGAAGAAGAACGCCGAGGGGCAGTGGCGCTACATCATCAGCAACCCGTTCGGGAGTCGATGACATGAAGATCGAAGGAACTGTCGCGGTCGTCACCGGCGCGGCCAGCGGCATCGGGCGAGCGCTCGCCGAGCGGCTTCGTGCGGCCGGAGCCCGCGGGGTCGTCGTCTCGGATCTTGATGGAGACGGGGCGGAGGAGGTCGCGGCCTCGATCGGCGACGGCGCCATCGCGGTGCGCACCGACGTGGCCGACGAGGCCGCCGTCCAGGAACTGGTCGCCCGTACCCGGGAGCGCTTCGGCGCGATCGATCTGTTCGTCTCCAACGCAGGCCTCACCGTGGCCGGCGGCTTCGAGGCATCGGACGCCGACTGGCGGCGCGCGATCGACGTCAACCTGATGGCGCACGTCTACGCCGCGCGCGCTGTTCTCCCGACGATGCTCGAGGCCGGCCGCGGGCACCTGCTGCAGACAATCGCCGCCTGCGGTGTGCTCACCGCGTTCGGCGCGGCGCCCTACACCGTCGCCAAGCAGGGCGCCGTCGCGTTCGCCGAGTACCTGGCGATCGAGTACGGCGGCCGGGGCATCGGCGTCTCCTGCCTGCTTCCGCAGGCGGTCAACACGCCGATGCTGACCGCCGGCGTCAGCGACCACAAGGCGCTCGCCGTTCTGAAGGCCAACTCGCAGGTTCTGGAACCGGAGGAGGTCGCGGTGGCTGCGCTGGCCGGTGTCGAGGAGAACCGGCTGCACATCTTCACCCACGCCGGCTCGGCGGACTCGTTCCGCCTGCGGGCCGACGACGCCGACGCGTGGGCGGCCGCGATGCGCGCGATGCTCGCCGGCCGCGGCTGACCGGTGCCCGTACTGCGCACTCCGCCCGACGCGTGTGACACCGGCCCCTGACGGGGGCCGGGCCGACGTTCTTCTTCTTCCCGACAACTTACGGAGGCCGCATGAGTTTGATCAGGGTGGAGGACGGCTACCTCGCGCTGTTCAACATCTTCCACACCGATGAGGCGCAGGGGCAGGACCGGTTGATCGACACGTGGCGAAGCCTGCCTCCGGCGCATACCCAGCCGGGTCTCGTCGCGGGCAACTTCCATCGCGGTATCGATGGCCGGTCTGTGATCAATTACGCCCAGTGGGAGAGCCAGGACGCCTACGACGCCTTCATCGCGGAGCGGGGGACCCAGGGCCGGCTGAACGAGGCCCTCACCTTCTCCCGGCTGGACAGCATCACGTCCGAGGTGGTCCACGCCTGGGATCCGCCCCCCCAGCTGTCGCTTGCCCAGCCCTGGTTCACGGTGGTGCTGGTCATCAAGGTGGAACCTGAGAACCAGGGCAAGGTGATCAAGAGCCTGGCGGACAACGACTCGCTCCTGGGTGCCACGCCCGGGCACGTCTCCCATGCCGTGCACCGGGGGCTGTCCGGTGACTACGTGATCGAGTACGGCCAGTGGGCGGACGAGGAGAGCTTCCGCGCCTTCCTGGGAAGGCTGCAGGAACAGCCGTCGCCGCTGGAGGGCCTGGTCACGTACGAGGCCTATCTCAGTCGGCTCGAGTACATCCGGGGCCGGTCGTGAGTGCCGACGGGAGCTGGCCGGACTCCGCGGCGATCCGGGCCGCGGTCGAGGTGGCCGGCCGGACCGCCGCCGAGGCGGATGCTTCGGGGCGGGTCAGCGTCGAGACCATCGAGGCGCTGTCGGCGGCGGGCTTTCCCGGTTGCTTCGTGCCGCAGCGCTGGGGGGGCGTGAGCACTACCTGCGCTGCGGTGGCGAGGGCGGTGGCGGAGGTCGGCACCGGGTGCGCGTCCGCCGCCTGGATTGCCTCGCTGCTGGCCTACAACGGGCGGTTCGGGGCCTACCTGCCGGGCGACGGCCAGGAAGAGGTGTGGGTCAAGGGCCCGAACACGCGACTGGTGAGCTCGATGGTGGCGTCCGGGGTCGAGGCGAGGCCGGTCGCCGGCGGGTGGAGCGTATCCGGTTCCTGGCTGTACGTCAGCGGCGTCGAGTTTGCCGACTGGGCACTCGTCAGCTCGGCCCTGCCCCGGGAGGGGGACCGGACGGTGCGGGTGTTCGCCATCCCGCGGGAGGCGTTCAGCTACGAGAACACCTGGGCCACGATCGGCATGCACGCCACCGGCAGCCACACCCTGACCGTGAAAGAGGCGTTCGTGCCTGAGTACCGGTCGTTCGGCTGGGATGACATGAGACAGGGCATCCTGGCCGGCCCCGCGACCAGATCGCAGGCCGCGCCGTTGTTCTCGGTGAACGGCCTGACCTTCGCGGCGCCTATCCTGGGCGCGGCCCGCGGCGCGGTGGAGCTGGTCGGGCAGCATCTCGCCGTCCCGGCCGGTGGCCCCCGCGCCGTGGCCAGAGAATCACACCTGTTCGCCTTCACCCGGGCTGCGGCCGAGATCGACGCGGCGGAGCTGTTGCTGTCGCGGATCGCCGACACCGCTGATCGGGGCCGGCTCGACAACGGTCTGGCCGAACGCAGCCACCGCGACGCCACCGTCGCGGTGGAAATCCTCGTCGGGGCGGTGGACCGGTTGTTTCGCGTGACCGGTACCCGGGGCCAGGCCAGCTCCCACCGGATGCAGCGCATCTGGCGCGACGTCCACGCCGCCGCCTCGCACGCCGCGTTGCAGTTCGAACCGGCGGCCCTCGGCTACACCCGCCGGCTGCTGTCCGCCTGATCGGCCGAGGTGGAACCCGGGCCGGGCGCGTCCATGGATGGTGCCGCCGGCCCGGGCGGCTGCACAGCCCTGCGGTGGTCGCGCTGAGCGGCGACCGGGCTCGGCCTGACCCGGCCCCGGTCGGGCCGGGTCAGGAAGGCCGGATCAGGAAGGGCTGAACTGGGCCGCGAAGCGGCCGGTGAAGATGTCGGCGCCCTTGTACTCGGCGACCGTCGCGGCCGGGGCGAGGACCGGGCCGTCGGGCGAGGGCAGCTGACCCACACCGCCGCGCGGGCCGAGCGGGAGCAGGATCATCGGGAACGGCAACGGCTGATACGTGGCGGTGGGCTGCTCGCCACGCAGCTGGGCGAGGATGTTCTGCGCCACGACCTCGGCGTGCTGCATGGCGTACCCGGCCATCTTGGCCTCGGCGACATCCGTGATGTCGCCGACGGCGTAGACGTTCTGGTGGCCACGCACGTTGAGCGTCTCGGTGACGGGGACCTGCCCCTGCGGCGTGAGCGTCGTGAGCCGGCCGTCGGTGAGGTAGTCGTTGGCGATCTTGACGCCGTAGGCCTGGAACCAGATGTCGGCGGCGATCTCGTCACCGCCGGTGGTGGTGACGGTGAAGGACTCCGTCGTGCCGGGCTTGGTCGACGGGGGCGCCGTCAGGCTCGTGTTGAGGCGCAGCTGAATGCCGAGCTCGTCGAGCTGCCGGTAAAGGTCCTCCCGCACCTCGGGCTGAAAACCGGTCAGCAGCTCGGCGACCGGGTCGACGATGGTTATCTGCTTCTCGGGCCAGACCTCCTTGATCTCGCCCGCCAGCTCCAGGCCGACCGGGCCGGCGCCGACGATCAGGATCCGGGTGGAGGCGGCCACCTCCTTGTGTGTCCGGCGAAGATCGTCCAGGGCCGTGCTGGTGGCGTCGGCGTCGGGCTTCGCCGGGTACGGGTAGTCAGAACCGGTGGCCAGCACCACGTAGTCCGCTTCGACACGGCGGCCCGAGGCGAGGGTGACGCCGCCGGGGTCGACCGAGGCCGCGCGGTCGCGGATCGCCGTGCCCCGGGTGAGCCATGTCGCAAACGGGAAAAACAGGTTGGGCGCCCAATCGGGCTTCACCAGGCCACGCAGTGACGCCGCCGAGTTGACGAATGCGTCACGAGGATCGATGAGGACGACGTCCGCCTCGGCGTCCAGCGCCTTCGCAACCGAGGCACCCCCGTATCCGCCACCGATGACTGCGACCGTACGACTCATGGACTCACGCTCCCATAGACAAACAGCCAAGTTCGTGCTACGAACTTGATCGACACGTGCAATCCGAACCCGCCGAGGCTCGTGGCATGAACGATATCAGTTCGTGTCACGAACTGCTATGCCGGGACGCGGTCGAGCTTGGCATCGTGTCGTGGCTCGATACATTTCACTTGGTTCGTGCGGTCGGACCGGCGGAACCGCCATGCGGGGTGCGGCGCGGGAGACCCGCTCGGGCAGCTGGTGGCGGCGCCCGTGGTGTGTCCCTTCTAACTGCGGGTGGCGGGGGGGACGTTCTGATCCGGCTCCAGGAAGACCACGGGCACCTTGTTGTCCAGCACGACGCGGCCGAGCAGGGTGGCAAGCGTGTCACGCTCGGCCGCGCCCAGCCCCGCCGGCAGCTTCTCGAGCCGCTGGCAGGTCTCGGTGTAGAAGGCCTCCGCGACCCGGCTGCCCCGCGGGGTGAGCGCGACCTGGACCGCCCGTGAGTCAGACCGGTCCGGCACGCGCCGGACCAGGCCGTTGCGCTCGGTGCGGTCCACCAGGCCGGTGAGGCTCGATTTGGCCAGCCCGAGCATCGCGCTCAGTTCACCCATGCCGTACGGTTGCGCCATCAGTACGCAAAGCAGTTGCCCTTGCTGGGGGGTGAGTCCGTGCTCACGACCCGCCTCGGCGTACACGGCGTTCACCAGGAACGAGGACCGCACCAGGGCGGCCACCACACCGATCTGGCCGTCGCTCCGCTCGCCCATTCCCCGATAATAACACTTGGGCAATACAGTTCGTCGGTGGAAATGTCCACGGTCGTGCTTGGAATGTCACCCGGAGAGCGCGAGCATCGCTTGCGCGGGGACGGTGTCGGTGGAGCGCGATGGCCACGGTCGTCGGCGTCCGTGGGCCGCACTGCCGGTCCGTCCCGAGGGCCGCCGACCCCGAGGGTCGGGGCGATGCTTCCGGATCTGACCGATGGACGATCCCGTGCACCCGCGGGGCGCCGAGACCGTGCTGCCGTGCTGCCGTGTTCCGGGGGACCGGCTTGCGACCCGGAGCGCATCACGTTATAGTTCGCATGACGAACTTTGTGACCGTCGCGTTCTGGCCCGACCCGGGTAGTCGAGTACTGGGCTCGCGGGGGCATCTCGGCCCAGCGTGTGATCGCTGCAGGTGACCGCGGCCACGCACGAACAGAGGAACTAATTGACTATGAAGTACGTGCGCCTTGGTACCTCGAGCCTGGAGGTCAGCAGCGTCGCGCTCGGCTGCATGAGTTTCGGCGACTCCACGCGCGGATTCACCGGGTGGACCCTCGACGACGCCGGCGCGGAGCCGATCTTCCGGCGGGCGGTCGAGGCCGGCATCACCTTCTGGGACACGGCCAACGCCTACGGCTTCGGCACCTCCGAGGAGATCGTCGGGCGAGCGGTGAAGAGGTACACGCGTCGGGAGGACGTCGTCCTGGCGACGAAGGTGTACTTCCCCATGCACAAGGGCCCGGGCGGGTCGGGACTGTCACGCAGGGCGATCCTGGAGCAGGTCGACGCGTCGCTTACCCGCCTGGGCACCGACTACATCGATCTCTACCAGATCCACCGCTTCGACCCGGACACGCCGGTCGAGGAGACCATGGAGGCCTTGCACGACGTGGTGAAAGCCGGAAAGGCCCGCTACCTCGGTGCCTCGTCGATGTGGGCCTGGCAGTTCTCCAAGATGCAGTACATCGCGCAGTTGCACGGATGGACCAGGTTCGTCTCCATGCAGAACCAGTACAGCCTCATGCAACGCGAAGAGGAGCGCGAGATGTTCGGCCTTCTCGCGGACCAGGGCGTGGCCAGCCTCCCATGGTGCCCCCTCGCCAAGGGACGGCTCGCGCGGCCCTTCGGCGAACAGACCAAGCGCTTCCACGCCGACCCCATCGGGCGCCGGGCCTTCGGCGATGGCGATCAGCCGATCATCGACGCCGTGCAGAAGGTCGCCGAGGGCCGCGCCATTCCCATGGCGCAGGTCGCGCTCGCGTGGGTGCTGGCGAACCCGGTGGTCGCCGCCCCGATCGTGGGCGTCACCAACTCCCGCCACCTCGCAGACACCACCGCGGCGCTGGACGTGCATCTCACCGATGACGAGATCCGCATCCTCACCGAGCCCTACACGCTGCGCCAGCCGACCGGATTCTGACGACACCCACTTCGCGGGAGACGGAACTCGACGCCGACCGGCACCGGCCGGCGTCGGGCTCGCGCGTCCGCCGCCGGCCCGGCCTGCTTCTAGCCGTTCTCCTTGATGATCGCTTCGCGTACGGCGGGGGCGATCTCGTGGGCCCAGCGGCCGACGCTGACGATGTCCTGGGAACTGCCGCTGGGGGAGAAGAGGATGAAGCCGGAAGCCTGGTGCTCCAGCACGGCCCCGGTTAGTTCCTCGACCCACTGGCTCGGGGAACCGCCGATCCAGCGGCCGGCGCCGTCACGGGTGGCGGCCAGCGGCCGGTCGGTGATCCGCCCGGGGAGGTTGAAGACGGTGCGGATCTCGCGCGGGTCGCGGTTCACCGCGGCCGCCGCCGCGTCGATGACCGGCCGTGACTGCTGGTACCGATCGCTGCGCCAGTCCGCCGCGTGGCCGGGAATCCAGCCGTCGGCCACGCGGCCGGTGGCGGCCAGGGACTTCGGGCCGACCGACCCGGTCCATACGGGCGGCGCGGGCACTGGTGCTGGTTCGATCTGGTTGACCTGGTAGAAGCGGCCTCGGTAGGTGACGGGCGGACCGCCACCGGACAGCTTCTTGATCAGGACGATGGCTTCTTCGAAGGCGTCCACGGCGTCACCGGGGGACAGCCGGGGGACTCCGAGGTCGGAGATCCGGTCCCAGAGTCCGCCTGCGCCGAGGCCGAGCACGATGCGGCCGCCGGAGAGCACCGACAGCGACGTCACCGCCCGTGCGAGGAGGGGAGCGGGCCGGGTCGGCAGGTTGCTCACGTTCGCGAAGCCCGCGATCTGCCGGGTGCCACCGAGGATGTAGCCGATGGAGGCGTATGCGTCCAGACGTCCGCCGATGTAAGGGTGGTCCGACAACGAGAAGATGTCGAGCCCGTCCCGGTCGGCCTGCTGGGCGGTGCGGAGCAGCTCCGGCCCGTCGTCGATGCCGGTGTGCGCGCCGAAGCCGAAGACGACCTTTTGTGCAGACAATTCTTTGCCTTTCTTTCGGGGCCCCGCAGGTGAGCTTGCCGGGAGAGGGGGCGGAGAAATAGTGCTTGGCTCGGCGAGTTCACGTGGTTTGCCGGTCGTGGGATGGTACTGGCCGTGGGACCGAACCGATCGAGAGGGCGCCCGGTGAACAGGCCGGCGCTTTCGATGACAGGAAAGCCGGTGCTGAGTTCGTGGCACGAACTATAGCTGTGCCTGCTACGAACTGCAAGCTTGCCCGCGCCACTCGTCGCGCGGCCAGCAGGTCCGCCTGCCGGTCGCGCGACAGGTCGTTCAGCTGCCGCGGATCCCTACCTCACCGGCGTACCCCGGCGGGGATGCGCCTGCCGCCGTCGTCGACGGCGGCGATGCTGACGTCGGGAAACTCCGCCACGCGGCCGGTCTCACGCGCCGGGCTCCAGCCGAAGGCCGGCGCGATCTCGGTCGCGACAATCTCGAGCCGGCGGATGTCGGCGTCGACGTCGGACAGTTCGTGACTGACGATGGGCACGAACCAGTCGGCGTAGCCGAACAGCGCCGGGTCGGCCCGCAGCGAGGCGACGACCTCGTCGACCGTGCCGCAGTGGACGTGGAGGTAGTCGAGCAACTGCTCGGCGTTCAGCTCCAGCAGCTCGGTGGCCCCGAGCTCGGTGTAGGTCTCGCGGTGCATCTCGCGCTGGACCACGAGTGCCGGCCCCAGGTCGGCGCGTGCCGCCGCCCGGTCATCGGCGGGAAAGACCCAGCGCACGAGGCCGGTCCGCGGCTGCTCAGGTCCGGCCGGGTCGTGGGTCTGCCGCCAGCCGGCCAGATACGCCTCGATGATCGGCTTCTGGGCCGTCTCCGGGTCGAGGAGGTGCGTGCCGAGCAGCAGCCCGTCGCCGATCCGACCGGCGTCGGCGGCCCGCTCGCCGTTGCCGACGGCCTGCCACAGCCGGTCGGCCAACCCGGGAGCATGCGGTTGCAGCGTGGGTGCGCCCGGCGCGTCGGTCAACGGCTGGCCGTCGAGGGCTGCACGCAGCCTGGCCAGATGATCATCATAGACTTCGCGGCGGTCCTTGACCACGCGTCCGAAGGCGCGAAACGAGTCGTAGCTGCCCCCGGCGCTGCCGACCCCGAACTCGGCCCGACCATCGGAGAGCGCGTCCAGAACCGACACGTCCTCGGCCAGACGCAGCGGGTCCTCGAGTGTCAGCGTCGTGACCGCGGTGCCCAGCCGGAGGTGTGGTGCGCGCTGGGCGGCGGCGGCGAGGAAGACCCACGGTGACGGCAGTCGGCCGTAGTCGCGGCGCAGATGGTGCTGCGCCACCCAGCCCCCGTCGTAACCCAGGTCGTCGGCCGCCTGGAAGAAGTCCAGCAGCTCACGGTAGACGGTCCGGGCGTCCTGGCCGGGTCCGTTGACGTGCGTCAGGAAGCCGAGCTTGAAGGGGCGCTGCGCGGTCGGAGTAGGCGCGCCGGGTGCGGTTGCGGTCATGGTGGTGCGTGCTCCTGGGATGCGGGTGAGCGGTCGGTTATGAGGTCGGCAACGGCCTCGAGCCGCCGGCGCTGGTCGTCAGCGGTGGCCCTTCCCCGGGGGTGGTCGCCTCCCCGGAACTGGCTGACGGGTGCCGGGCGCTACCCCTCCTCGCTGCCGAACGCCACCTTCCCCGGGAACGAGCCGTGCACCAGGTAGTGCCCGACCGTTCGTGCCTTGTAGATGGCGGGATTGTGCGAGGAGACGGTGCGGGCATTGCGCCAGTGGCGGTCCAGTGCCAGCGCGCTCGCCGTCGTGCTGGCACTCGCGGCGTCGAAGAAGTGCCAGCTGAGGTCGCCGAGCAGCCGGGTGTTGAGGACCTGGGTCGCCGACGAGGCGACGATCGCCGCCTCGAGTGCGTCGGGTGTCCGCGCCCCTTGCCCGGGGCCGGCGAAGGCGTCCAGGGCATCCGCGGCGGCGAGCACGTTCGCCTTGGTGCTGTACGCGCCGCTCGCGATCTCGCCGACCACCTGCAGCACCTGTGGGTCGTCCTGCGGCCGGGCGTCGTTCGGGGCGAGCGGGTAGGTCCGCGACCGCTCACGAACGACGTCGGCGACGTCCTCGGCCAGGCGTTGCGCTATGCCGGCCTGCGTCGACGAATGCACGAACTGCGTGAACGCCGGAATGTATTCTGCCAACGCGCGGTCGGAGAACGGAAAGATGAGCTCTGGCCGGATCTCGACGTGCTCGAACGTCGCCGTCCCGCTGGCGGTGAGGCGCTGACCGAAGCCGGCCCAGTCATCAATGATTTTGATTCCCGGGGCGTCGCGGGTCACGTAGACGCCCGCGAACCCACCCTCATACGGAACCAGCACCCACACCCAGTCGGCGAACAGGCTGCCCGTCGTGTAGTACTTCTCGCCCTCGAGGAAGAACCGCCCGTCCTTCTCCTCGAGTCGGGTACTCAGCGTGAAAAGGCTCGCCCCGCCGAGTTCCGACCCCGCCGGTCCGATGAATTCCCCCCGGCCAGCCGCGGTGAGCAGCTCCTCGACCGCCGCGCTGCGGGGCCGAAGGCGAAGATCTTCGACGAAACCGAGATGACCGCGCAGAATCATGGTGAGGTTCGAGTCGGCGGCGGCAAGCTCGATGAGCACCTCGGCGAGTTCCCGGATGGACGCCCCCGCGCCCCCGAACTCCTCGGGCACCCGGATCGCGCCGATCCCGGCCGCGACCAGGGCGCGGATCTCGTCGGCGGGCAGGATGCGCTCCCGTTCACGGTCCACCGCGCTGGCGCGCAGCGATGCGGTGACACGGCCGATCTCAGCGCGGTCCACGCCGGCGAATGCGGTTTTGCTCATCGATTTTTCCATTCATCAGTTGATCTTACGAGCACGATCCAGGTATGCCACGCTGCCGACAACAGTGCTCGTCTCGAGTGGTCGGGCTGATGCTCCTGGAGATGGCAATGTTCGACAGGGTGATTACGTCCACCATCTCAGCTCGTCTTCCACAGCGCCTTGTACTTCACGCTGAAGGCGAAGTCACCCGACCACGTCGTGGTCCCGGCGGGGGGCGGATTGTCCTTCGTGAACAGGCGCACCGGCACGCCGTCGTCCGCCGGGGGAGTCGCCTTGTTGAAGATCCGGTTGAAGTCGTCAAAGGCCGCCCACGTCGCCCAGGCCTGCGACCACGCGACGTCGGCGACCTGACCGCCGCCGTCGCGGACCCAGCCGAGCTGCTGGGCATCACCCTGGTAGGCCAGAACGTCCAACCGGTTGAGCAGCCCCGCCTGCCGCAGCGCCGGCACGACCGTGCTGGACGTGCCGTCGTAACCGACGAAGAACGCGTTGAGCGCCGGATTGGCCTGCGCGAACGCGACCGACGCCTGCCCCATCGCCGAGGGATCGGTGACGGTGGCGACGTCGATGGTCTTGGTCGCGACGACCGAGCCCCCGCCGCTGCTGGCCAGGTAGTCCTTGATGCCCGCGATAAGCGCCTCTCCCGACGGGTCGAAACCGGGGGCGAAGCCCAGCACGCCGACCTTCGCGTCGGCCTGGCGGGCCAGTACGGCGGCCGCGCCGATCAGCTGACCCTGCAGCGGGTAGTGCAGGTCGACGACGTGGGTGTAGCTGCTGTTGACCCGGGTGGGGAGCACGCCGATGACGACGGTCGGGATCTTCGACTTGACGAGGGCGGCGGTGATCGTCGGATACTCGTTGGCGCTGAGGTTGGAGAAGAGGATGCCGTCCGGCTTCTGCGCGATTGCTCGGTTGAACACCTCGGGGAGGTCGTTCAGCGTCGTGGCATCGAGCTCGGTGACGTTCCAGCCGAGCGCCTGCCCGGCCTCCTTCGCCGCCGTTCCGATGGCCCGAAACAGCGGCTGGGTGGGCAACTGGTTGACGTAGACGATGCGCTTGGCCTGCGCGACCGGGGGCGAGGTGGCTGGGCCACGCCACACGGGCGCCTTGACGTACGGGGCGACGAACTTCTCCGTCCTGGCGAGCGCGGGGCCTGACTGCGTGCTGCTGCTCGCCGCGTTCGGCGTGCCGCCACTGCTGGCTTCGGAGCAACCGGTGAATGCCGCCGCCGCGGCCGCGAGCGCGACCAGCATCATGGAGATGTGCCGGACTCTCAGCGCCTGCCTCACGATGCGATTGGCGATGCAGCCGAGTCGGACTGGATGGGATACGGAGCACCGGAGCGGCGCGGGCCTGGCCAGCTCGAATTTGACGGCAGCATGTGCACTACTCAACGGCACGGAACCCGGCATCGTCCCTAGATTTCTGGCTACTATAGCCAGGTGGCTACCGAGGTCGTGACCTCCGCGTCCGCGTCCGTGGCGGCTGTCGTGCTCCCGCCTGACGTTTCAGAAGCGGGCTCGGACGCTCCGGAGCAGATCAGGCTGCTTATCTTCTGCGAGGAGACCGCTCCACGGCTCGGCCTGGCCCTCGTGCTCTCGAGGGAGTCGTGGGTCGAGCGGTGCCTCACCGCCAGCGACCTCCAGCAGGCCTTGGCACACGTGCGGGCGAGTCGGCCGGCGGTCGTCGTGCTTGAGCTGTCCACGTTCGTCGCGCCGCACGTCGACGCGCTACGCCAGGTCGACCCGGGCATCCGGGTCGTGCTCAGCTCGCACTGCGGGCTGTCTACCGAGATCGCCGTCCGCAGACTCGGCGCCGTCGGCGCCCTCAATCCGGACATGGGCGCTGCCGAAGTGGCGAAGATCGTCCGTGCTGTGGCGTTCGACGAGCGGATAACCGTCAACAGTCACCGCCACGGCAAGGAGCTCGGGCTCACCGACCGCGAGCTTCAGGTCATGGCCTTCCTCACGATGGGTGCCACGAACCTGGAGATCGCCGCGCAGATGCATCTCAGCCGCGCGAGCATCAAGAAGCATGCTGCCAGCATTTACCGCAAGCTGGGTGTCCGGAACCGGACCGAGCTCGCCCGCGTCATGGCCGAGCGCGCTCCCGCGCGTGCCCTGCTCGTCGATCAGGGCACGCGTTTCGACGAGGCCGCATCGAGCTCCTAGCGAAAGGCGGCACTGTTGCATCGGCGAAGTCCGCCATCGCGGCTGCCGCTGATCGGTCATGATCGGGTGATGCGTCGACGTCGTGTCCGTCCTTCGGCTTCGGTGTCGGAGGATGACGCCCCGGTACTCGGCCCCGTAGGTGCTGATGACGAGTGAATCGTCCGACACCCTCCGCAAACGCCCACACATCGGCGCAACCACCGCTCACAGCCTCGCCACCCAGCTACGCACCGACACCCACGCCCGACTCGGCAGCCCACACCACGAGCCCGAACCCCACATGATCATAAAAAGTGGCTGACCATCCCCAGCCTGGGAAGCTGCGCTCTCCCGCCGGCGACCGCACCATCACCGCCTCCGACCTCCTACCCGACGACCTCCAGGAGCAGCCATCGTTGTCAGGTTGGTCTCCGTGATCATATCCTCGACCCCTTGGACAGACGGGCGAGGCGGGTTGGCGGCGGTGCCTGGGCAGCTTCGCGGATCTCAGGGTGGCGCGCCGCCGCGGCCGCGTACCAGCGTCCGTAGCGCCGAGCGCCCCACGGCGCGGTGACGCCGTGCAGAACCACGCTCATACCAACAGTCAGCATCACCACCGGGACGATCTGGTGCTGTTCGGGCAGACCACTGGTGGCGACCAGGTCCGCGAAGACGATCGACGCCAGCCCGCGTGGCCCGAACCAGCCGACATACGCCACGGTCTGGGGTGCGACCTTTGATCCACACAACGAGGCGGCGACCGGGATCATCCGGATGACAGTCAGGCTGAGCAGCCCGTAGGTGAGCGCCGTCCAGGTCGCGTGTGCAAGGGCTGGTGCCAGGAACAGGGCGCCGAACAGCACAAAGCTCACGGAGACGCCGAGCTGGGCGACATCTTGCGGCATCTGTTGCGCCGCGGACAAGCTCTCGCGCGCGATCACGCCGGCCACGAGGCCGGCGGCCCATGCTGCGATGAAGCCGCTGCCGTCGATCAGGTCCGCCAGCGTGTATGCCAGCGTCGCCGTGGCCAACAGCGCGACCGACTGCCACGGACGGCTGGACCAGCCCCTACTCATCGACCACCGTAGGGCCAGGGCACCACCGGCGCCCAGCGCCACCCCGATGGCGCCGGAGGCCACCAGGGCGCGCAGAAACACTGACACGGCATGTCCGCGGCCGGCGGTTTTTTCTTCTTCCTGTGCCAGGGCCAGGAAGATGGTCACGAACGGAAGGGCCAGGCCATCGTTGAGGCCGCCTTCGACATTCAGTGCATGCCGGATCAGAGGAGGAACCCGCTGGTTGTTGATGACTGGCAGCCCAAGTGCCGAGTCAGTGGGCGCCAGTATGGCCGCCAGCAGCGCCGCTTCCCACAAGCCGAGGCCGGGGAACAGCGCCGACGCCAACACCCAACCGACGGCGATGGTCAACGGGAACCCAATTCCCAGCAGCCGGCCGGGCAGTGGCGCCTCCGCCACCCAAGGGCCTAGGCCGGCCCCCATGGCGTCGGTGAACAGCACGATTACGAGGGTCAGTTCCAGGACGGCGGCGACGCCGTGCTCACCGACGGACGAGGCGATCAGTCCCGCGGCCTGTTCGCTGGCCAGCAGGCCGGCCGCGGTGAACACCAGCGCGCCGCTGATCGGCGTCTGCCGCAGGCGCCGCTCCACCAGCGCGTAGACCATCAGCGTCACCGCCACGACCGCGACCGCGGAGTCCAATGCTGTGCTCCTGCCTCACATAGGCTCGCCCAGGTGACCGGAGGAAAGGGCAGACGGCCGGGAAACCTCGACAACGGCTGTGCCACACCTGCGGTCGCTGGGGCTTGATGCCCAAGACATCCTGAGGCGACGGCCAGGGTACGACGGTCCTGGACCGAGGCCGAGATGCCGGATTATCCTTTCCGACGACAACTTCGTGACCATCGTGTAGGCGGTCGAGCAGGGCCGCAAGACGATCAAGACTCTGCGCAAACGTATTCAGTACCGACCCGACATCATCGCCTGCTTCCTCGGCTGAACCGGTCCGGCTCTCGATCCAGAATCCCCGTAGCCAGACCCTGACCATTCAACATCTGTACTGGCTGTAAAAGCGGCGGTTGTCTCGACGCCGCGTGGGCACCCTTGCCATAGCAGACTGGAGGGTGACATGTGCAGGTGGATGGGGTACCGGGGCGAGCCGATCGTCCCACGCACGTTGTTGTACGAGCCTGAAAGATCACTGATCGCCCAGAGCGTCAGACATGGGCCGGACCTGCTCGAACCGAACGGCGACGGGACCGGTCTGGGCTGGTATAGCCGGCGCGAGACCCCGGCCATCTTCCACAGCGACTCACCCGCGTGGGGCGATGAGAACTTTCGGGAACTGGCCGACGAGATCTACTCTCCGATGTTCCTCGCGCACGTGCGGGCGGGTACCGGAACACCGGTACAGAAGACGAACTGCCATCCGTTCCGCTACCAGAAATGGCTTTTCGTGCACAACGGATACATCGACAGCTTCGACTTGCTTCGCCGCGACCTGCTGATGGCCGTACGTCCTGACCTGTTCAGTAACATAAAAGGCTCCACGGATTCCGAGGTGATGTTCCATCTTGCCCTGACGTTCGGGCTGGAGGAAGACCCCGTTGGGGGGTTGGAACGAATGGCCGGTTTCGTCGAGAGTGCCGGAACCGCCGCGGGTATTGCCGAGCCCTTGCAGATGACGGTCGGGCTGGCCGACGGTGAAACACTGTTCGCGGCCAGATACGCCAGCGGGCCGGTGGTCAACACTTTGTACATGAGCGAGAGCGTCGACGCAATCCGGATGCTCTACCCCGAGCACGAACGCTTGCGGCGCATACCCGCCGATGCCCGCGCAGTCCTGTCAGAACCGCTGAGCGAGCTACCCGGGGTGTGGCGGGAGATACCCCCATCCACGGCACTCGTCGTCACCGACACCCCACACCAGCGCCCCTTCCGTCCGCAGCCGCCCGGGTAAGAAGAGTGAAGCTGCCCCAGTTTCTCGGTGGTGCCGTCTTTCTCACGACGCGACGGGCTGCGTTCGGTTGTCGCGGCGGCCGTCCCTGTCACCTGCAGTGAAGGTGCGGCGATGGTCCGCGGGACGGAGGATGGACGTTGAGGGCTGTCGGGCCTGCCGGCAGCAGGGGAAAGCTCGACAGCTACGAGCTCAACATTGCGGGAGGGTCCTTCTGGACTGGACACCCATAACCATGCACTTCACTCGACGACGCAACGAGGGTTTCCGCGGTCGTGCTCCGGAGTGCTGCCGGCCCACGTCGCCGGCCTCGCGCGTCGCCGGCGACCAGGGCTGGGGCATGCCGTGGGCTCGGGCCGCCGGCATGCTCATGGTCTGCGACGACGGCGGAAGGAACCACCATGAACGACTACCCACCGATCGCGGATCACGGTCTCGTCGGCGACCTGCAGACCGCAGCGCTGGTCGCCGCCGACGGGACCCTGGACTGGTGGTGCACCCCGCGGTTCGACTCGCCGAGTGTCTTCGCCTCGTTGCTTGACAACGATCGTGGCGGTTACTGCCGCTTGGCCGCTGACCTCGGTGAGGCCGGCGAGGCCGGCGTCCGCCAACTTTACCTGACCGATACCGCCGTACTCGTCACCCGGTTCATGGCCCCGGGCGGGGTGGGCGAGGTGCTCGACTTCATGGAGCCCGACCCCTCGTCCACCCCGTCGGCGCGGCATCGGCTGATCCGGGTCGCCCGGGTGGTTCGCGGCAGTCTGCCCTTCGAGCTGCTGTGTCGGCCACGGTTCGACTATGGTCGCGCGTCCCACACGTTGCGCCATCTCGACGACGGATCGGTGGTGTTCCACGGTCCTGACACGGATCTGCACGTGCAGGCGACCGCCCCGATCGCGCTCCATCCGGACGGCCACGACGTCTCCGCCCGCTTCACCCTCGACGCCGGCGAGCTGGCCGCGGTTGTTCTCACCAGCGACAGCGGTGACGCCGCCGCCCGCGGCGGACGCCTCGGCGGTCCGCCACCCACTGTGGAGACAGTCACCGCCGCGTTCGACGCCTGCCGCGCCTTCTGGCTGACCTGGCTGCGTGCATCCCGCTACCGAGGCCGGTGGCAGGAGATGGTCACCCGCTCGGCGATCACCCTGAAACTGCTCACCTACGCTCCTACCGGCGCTCCCATCGCCGCCGCCACGATGGGTCTGCCCGAGCAGATCGGCGGCGAACGCAACTGGGACTACCGCTACACCTGGATCCGCGACGCCTCCCTGGCGGTCCACGCCCTGACCACTCTGGGCTTCACCGACGACGCGAACGCCTACCGTCGCTGGCTACGCGAGCGCCTCGACGCGGGCTGGACCGCGTCCGGCGAACCGCTTCAGATCATGTACCGCGTCGACGGGGAACCCCACCTGACCGAGGAGATCCTCGATCATCTGGAGGGCTACCGCCGCTCCGCACCGGTCAGAGCCGGCAACGCCGCCGCTGACCAGATTCAGCTCGACATCTACGGCGAGGCCGCCTATGCCCTCGCCGAGGCGAGAGACATCGGCGGAGTCCGCGGCTGGAACGCCTTCACCGCCGTCATCGACTGGCTCACCGACCACTGGGACCGCCCGGACGAAGGTATCTGGGAAACTCGCGGCGGCCGGCAGAACTTCACCTACAGCCGCCTCATGACCTGGGTCGCCTTTGACCGGGCCATCGGGCTCGCGACCGCCTATTCCCGTCCCGCCGACCTCACCCGCTGGCAGACGGCTCGCGACACCGTCTTCCGGCAGATCATCGACCGCGGCTGGAACGACAAGCGCCGTGCCTTCGTCCAGCACTACGACACCGACGTCGTCGACGCCTCCCTGCTGCTCATGCCCCGCGTCGGTTTCCTCGCCCCGAACGACCCCGACTGGCTGAGCACGCTCGACGCGATGAACGACGAACTCGTCAGTGACAGTCTCGTCTACCGCTACAACCCCGCCGCGTCCCCCGACGGCCTGCGGGGCTCCGAGGGCACCTTCAACCTCTGCAGCTTCCTCTATGTGCAGGCCCTCGCCCGCGCCGGCCGCCTCGACCAGGCCCGCTACGCCTTCGACAAGATGCTCACCTACGCCAACCACGTCGGCCTGTTCGCCGAGGAGATCGGACCGTCCGGTGAACAGCTCGGTAATTTCCCCCAGGCCTTCACGCACCTCGCGCTCATCGACGCCGCCATCGCCCTCGACGAGGAGCTCGACCGCGCCGAGTACCTGGCCCGCTGACCGCCGGCGGCGCGACGGGAAGCGAGGCACGCGGCGATCATGACCGAGCAGACGCCCGACGCAGGTCCCCGCACCCCGCCACGGTCGGCCGGCGCCGACCGACGAGTCCTGGCACCGCTCGCGCTCGCGCAGTTCATCTGCAGCTTCGCCGGGTCGAACATGAACGTGATGATCAACGACATCAGTCGCGACCTCGACACGACCGTCCAGGCCGTTCAGGTCGTCATCACGGTCTTCCTCCTGGTCATGGCCGCGTTGATGATCCCCGGCGGCAAGCTGACCGACCGGCTCGGCCGCAAACGCTGCTTTCTCATCGGGCTCGCGGTGTATGGGACGGGGGCCGTGCTCAGCGCCGTCGCGCCGGGCGTGGGTGTACTGCTCGTCGGCAACTCGATCCTGGAAGGCGTCGGTACCGCCCTGCTGATCCCCCCGGTCTACATCCTCACCACGTTGCTGTTCACCGACCTCACCGCCCGCGCCCACGCCTTCGGGATGATCATGGCTGCTGGCGGGCTTGGGGCGGCGGCGGGCCCACTCATCGGCGGCCTGATCACCTCCGCGATCAGCTGGCGCGCGGCCTTCGCCTTCCAGGCCCTGGTCATTGCGCTCATCATCGCGCTGAGCCGGTCCGTCCCCGACCCGCTCCCGCCGGACCCGCACCGTCACTTCGACATCCCCGGTGCGGTCCTGTCCGCAGGCGGCCTCACCCTGATCGTCATGGGCATCCTCGCCGCCGACAACAGCCTGGCCCTCACGGCCGCCCTCCTGGCCGCCGGCATGCTCGTGCTGGCCGGATTCCTGCACTGGGTACGCGTCGAGGAGCGAGCCGGCCGGGAGCCGCTGCTGTCCACCAGTCTGTTCCGCAACCGAAGCTCGAACCTCGGCCTGGTCACCCAGAACATTCAGTGGTTGCTGCTCATGGGCTCGTCCTTCACCGTCGCCGCGTACCTCCAGGTGGTACGCGGCTACGACGCCGTCAAGACCGGCCTCATCTTCACCGCGGCCACTGTCGGTCTGCTCGCCTCGTCGCTTGCCGCCGAGCGGCTCGCGAAACGCCGCTCCCAGGGCACTCTGATCACGGCCGGGTTCGCCGTGACCGTCGCCGGAATCGCTCTCCTGATCGGCCTGGTCGCCGGATCACGCAGCCCGTGGGCGTTCGTTCCCGGGCTGTTGCTGATCGGTCTCGGCCTCGGCGTGATGCTCACCCCCTCGGTCAACGTCGTCCAGTCCTCCTTCTCCGAACAACGCCAGGGCGAGATCTCCGGCCTCTCCCGCAGTATCTCGAACCTCGGCTCCTCCTTCGGCACCGCCATCGCCGGAACCATCCTCGTCGCCGGCCTGACCACGAACGCCTACGCCACCGCGATGGCCACACTCGCCGTCATCGGCGTCCTCGGCCTGGTCGCCGCCGTCAAGCTCTCCCGGACCACCCCCAGAGCCGACACGCCCGATGGCGGCCGGCCCGATGTCAGCCCGCACGACTGACTGATCTCACTTCGGGGTTCAGGTCAGAACGCGGGACTTCGCCCGCTGGAAATCCTCCTCGCTGATCTCACCGTTCCGCCGGAGGTCGACCAGCTTCGCCATTTCATCGGCAACCCCCTGAGACTGCACCGCGGACGGCTGGAACGCCTGGTACAAGGCCTGCTTCCGCTGTCGGTCCGCAACTGCCCGCTCACTCATCGAATCGCCACGGAATATGGTGTACACCAGAACACCCAGAAGCGGGAGGATGATAACGGCGGTCAACCATCCGGCCTTCCCCCAGCCGGAGAGGTCACGACTGTGAAAGATGTCTGATATGACGACGAAGAGCAGGTACAGCCACAGGATAAGCCCGAAGAACAGCAGCATTGTCCAGAAGGCCGAAAGAAGCGGATAATCCATGATGAAGCCCCCTTGTGCAGGTCGCCATCGGATACCGGCGATGTCTCGTTGAGAGACTTACCCGAACTGTGCGTCACCACACATTTCACGGTCCTGGTGGGGAGTGGGGAAGAAGCTGTCCCCGGCGTCGGGGTGGATCGACGCACATTTCAGGTGCGTGCCCCTGGGTGGCCACGGTCGTTCACTCGGACGAGGAACTCGCGCGTCGCCTGAATGCGCGGAGGACGGACAGGCCCTGCTCGTTGTACCAACCGCCGACGGTCGCCCCTCCGGTGAGAACGACCCCGATTCCGATCAGCCATGAAAGAAGCGTGAAAACGACTCCGATTTCGCCGTAGTTACGCTCGTTCTCAACGATGGAAGCCGAGAACAGAAGCCGGCTCACCAC
Organism: Frankia gtarii; assembly: GCF_025403375.1. Classification (GTDB taxonomy): domain Bacteria; phylum Actinomycetota; class Actinomycetes; order Frankiales; family Frankiaceae; genus Frankia; species Frankia gtarii. The sequence continues at coordinate 15,848 of NZ_JAMPTM010000008.1, read as the reverse complement.
CCCGAGACCGGTCAGGCCGATCGTGGTGAACACGGCTGCGGGCAGGATTTCCCGCCAGCCCAGCCGGCCGCGGACGAGAATCCGGGTACCGATCCAGAACAGCAGTCCCATCGCCGCGACGACGATCAGACCCTGGCATACCTGGCCGACTATCGTGCCGGTGAGCACTGCCCCGGTGGCGGTGGTGCCGGCGAGAAAGACGATCAGTCCGGCGAGCCAGACCACCTGAGCCGGCACACCGCGCAGGCCGAACGCCGGAATCCGGAAGACCCGCAGGTATACCGACTGCACCGCCCCGGCCAGGCTCAGTCCGCCCAGGGTAAGCCAGACCACGCCGAGGACCGTCCAACCGGACTGCGCGGATCCGCCGCCGCCGCCGTCGGGGGTGAAGAGACGCTCGACGGCCATCGCGGCGTCGTGGTTCAGCCCCATCCGCCGGACGATGACCTCGGCCGCACCGCCGGGACGCAGCGGGGACACCGCCGCCAGCGTGATGATGAACGGGAAGAACAGCATCAGGATGAGCGCGGCGAGGGTCATCGCACCGTTGATCAGATCGTTCTCCCGCAACTGGCGGGCCAGGTCCTCCGCCGAGGACCCGCGCCATCTGTCCCGAAACCCACCGCGTGATTTCAGAGTCCGCCTCCGGACGTCGGGAAGGCGCGCTCCCGACTGCTCGTGGCGACCCCGGCCGCCGGCCGGTCCCCACTGCCGACCCACACCCACAGCATCACTCAAAGTGAGGGTCAGCGCATCCCGCCGGGCCGAGCCGGGGACCGTCGACCTCGACGGTCCCCACCCCCGCTCGTCAGCCTGCCGTGCTGATCCGTCCGGACCGCACAGCCTCGGCGAGCGCCTCGTAATCGCGTTCGTTCTGGTCGGCGTAGGCCTCGGCGAACCGGGCGATCGCCCGGTCGAAGGCGTCTCCGGCGCCGAGGTAGGCCGCGATCGCGACGCGGTCACCCGAGCGGGCGTGGGCCCGGGCGAGGGTCGCTCCGCACAGCCGGGCGAACAGGGCGAGGCCGTCGGGATCCATGCGTTCGGGGAGCGCGATGCCCTTCCAGTCCTGTAGCTGGCGGACGTAGAAGTCGCGGCGCCGCCCGTCGATGCCGTCCACCCGCTGCCAGCCGAGGAAGATGTCCCCGACGGCCTGCATCAGACGTTGCCCGGCGACGACCCGCTCCCCCTGGTTGCCGTACCGGCTGACGGGCAGGTGATCCGCCAGGACCGACGCCTGCGCCTCCTTGACCTGCAGCAGCAGCGGGTCGTCGCGGTCGCGGCCGAGCAGCAGCGCCACCCAGCAGCGGGTGCCCACGCTGCCGACGCCGACGACCTTGCGCGCGACGTCGACGAGCCGGTACTGGGCGAGCAGCGAACGCCGGTCGTCCGACAGGGTGGCGCCGTACTCGTCGATGACGGTGGTGAGCTGACCTGTCAGCAGGTCATGCTCTGCTCCACGGAGCAGTTCGCGGACCGGGACGAGCAGCGGCGGGTCGGAGACGAAACGCGGCTCGCCGTCTGCCACCTCGGTCAGGCGGGCGAATGCCCGCAGCCGGTCGCGGGACCGGGCAGTGGTGGCCACGCGGGACAGGCGCCTGGTGTACCGCCGGCCCAGCACGTCCCCGAGCTGGGCCAGCAGCTGATCCACGTCGACGTGGGTGTACCAGACGTCGAGGTTGGTCATGGTCGCGAACCGGCGCATCCAGGCCCGGTACGCACCGATCGCCGCGGTGACGGCCGCCCGGCGCCGCGCCGGCGCGAACCCGTTGCCGCGGCCGGCGATGACCAGGCTCGCGGCCAGCCGTTTCACGTCCCATTCCCACGGGCCGGGAAGTGTCTCGTCGAAGTCGTTGATGTCGAACACCAGGTGGCGCTCGGGGGAGGCGAGCAGGCGGAAGTTGAGCATGTGCGCGTCGCCGCAGAGCTGGACGTCGATCCCCGAGACCGGTGTGCCGACAAGATCCGCCGCCATGATCACGGCAGCACCGCGAAAGAACCGGAACGGTGACTCCAGCATGCGCTGGTAGCGCAGCGGGACGAGCTCGGGCAGCCGAGTCTCCGACTGCCGTTCGATCACGTCGACCGGATCGGCCCGGCCCGACGCCGGCGCATACTCGCCGTGCATCCGGCGCGGGGCGAGGATCCTCGCGCTCTTTCCCCAGGCCGCGCGTTCGGTCGGCGTGGGCTGTTCGGACCTCGCGGACAGCCGCGGCCGCGAATCGGCCGCGACCGGCGGTGGGCTGACGACCGCTGTCATGCTCTACCTCACACCATTCCCGTTACTCCGGGTTCTCGTTCAGGATCTCGTCCAGTCCGAGCGCGCGCAGGACGTTCCCCGCGGCCGACACGACCCGGGCACTTCCGACGATCGGTGCGATGGCGGTGGTCACGCCCTGCGCATCGGCGGCGGTGAGGCCTGCCTCCTGGGCGGCGGTGAGGTGCATCAGATAGGAGGCGGGCGCCGAGTCCACGGCGACGAGCGCCGCCAGGCGCACGAGATGGTAGGTGCGCTCGTCCAGGCCCGACCGCTCAAGCGTGTCCAGGTGCATCTGCACGATCTCTTCGAAGACCGGTGCGTCGCCGTGCGCGATCGCGCCGAGTGTCCGCTCAGGAGCCTGTGTCGTCATTACTCTCCCCTTAGTTTGACCACTTTCATTTCAAGGATATTTTCCTCGTATTGGCTGCCCGAGACCGGCGGCCCGCAAACATGCGACGTCAACGGATCGAGGTGAAGGAAGCGGATTTCGATATTTTTCCGGAGTTTCTCGGCACCACATTCCGGTCTCGTCCCCCGACATTTTTCGGCTACTCCTCGAAGGGTTTTCGGCTACTCCTCGCGGGGAAGGACGCGGCCGCGAGACCATGATGGCGGCCTCGCCAGGCAGAATGCAGGAGGGACTGCGCCATGGTTGCCAGTGCTGGCGGCGGCACCGACGGCCCGGCGCATTCGAACGACAAGCGTCCCCTGTCCGTCGGGGAGCGGGCGGAGTACGAGCGGCTGCGCAGCGCGGCAGCGGTGCGGCACGACCGGCTACGGACTGTCGGGGCGTCCCTGCTGCTCCTGCTGGCCGCCGTGCTGGCGCCGCTCGGCGTGGTTGCCACCTGGGCGGACACGACGATCTCCGACTCGGACCGGTACGGGGACACCGTCGCCCCGCTCGCCACCGACCCCGCGGTGCAGAACATGGTGATCGACCGGCTGACCGACCGGGTCGTCAGTAACGTCAACGTCGATCAGGTCGCCGCGTCACTCGACGGCGTCCTCGCGCGCAACGACGTTCCCCCCGTTGTCGTGGACCACGCCGACGCACTGGCCGGCGCGCTGAAGACCGCCCTGACCAGCGCGGTACATCAGGTGGTTCAGGGGGTGGTCACCAGTGACCAGTTCCCCCTGGTATGGGAGAACGCGAACCGTCGGGCACATGCCGCCGTGATGAAGGTTCTCACCGGCGAGGGCAGCAGCGCCGTGCAGGCCAAGGACAACACGATCGTGTTGGACATCGGCCCGGTCGTCGACAGTGTGCAGAAGCGGCTGGCCGACGCCGGCTTCGAGAAGGCCGGCAAGATTCCCGACGTCGACCGGCAGATCGTGCTGCTGCAAACGGACAAACTGACCAGGGCCCAGGACGCCTTGCGTCTACTCGCCATCCTCGGCCTCTGGCTGCCGGTCGCCGTTGTGGCACTCGCCGCGCTGGGCGTGTGGCTGGCGCCCTCGCACCGCGCCGGGCTCATGGCCACGGGCATCGGAATCGGCGTGACGATGATCGTGCTGCTCGTGGGACTGGCGGTCATGCGCCAGATCTATCTGGACTCCGTCTCGTCCGACACCCAGCCGCGGGACGCGGCAGCGGCCATCTACGACACTCTCGTCCGTTTCCTGCGAGACAGCGCGCTTACCTGGCTGACCACAGCCGTCATCATCGTGGTCGCTGGATATCTCTACGGGCCGGGACGCGGCGCCCAGGCCATCCGCTCCGGCGCCGCCCACGCCACCGGAGCCGTCGGTCGGGCCGCGGCCCGGGTGGGTGTGCGCACCGGCGGCGCGGGCCGCTGGTTGGCCAGGCATCGCCGCCTCACCAGCGGGATCGTCATCGGGGCCGGGGCGCTGGCCCTGGTGCTGTGGAACTCTCCGACCCCGTCATCGGTCGCCCTCATCCTCGCGATAATTGTGATCACCCTGGCTGCGCTGGCTGTCCTTGCCGCCGCCGGCACCACCCGACCCGGTCCCGGGAGCCCCGATGGCAGGCCTTCCGACGGCGTCGTGGGGCCGCCGGCCACCTGACACCCACGCCGATACGCACGGGCACGGTTCATGCCGGCGACCGGCCGACGGCGATGCGGATCAGCGCGGGAAACATCCCCCAGACACCCGGCCGCGCGGCCGGGACCCCGGGCGCGTGCAGTGGAATCCGAATGCGCACAGCCGCCGGAAGCAAGCGGAGATCCAGTGGCGGCGGCAGGCGCAGTGCCTCCCCGTCCACGCCGACGCTGACCGGTCGTGCGGAGTCGATGCGCATGGTGGGGCTGGTCCACTGGTGGAAACCGCGGAACTGGCTGATGGCACCCATGGACTCGAGCGCGACGAGGGTGGGTAGGTCGCGGGCGCGATCGACGCGCAACGCCGCCACGCCAAGCCGGCCGCTGTCGAGCCGGGGCCGGGTACCGAAACCGCCAAGGCTGTGCAGCTGGTAGGCGTTGTTGGACACGAGCAGGACGTCCGCGGTCGATCCGGCGCGACCGTCCGGGCCGGTGAAGCGAAGATCCGGCGGAGCGCGGTCCACGCCCAGCAGGTCGGGCAGCATCGCGGCCGCCGTTCCCATCTTGGCGTCACGGTAGCTGTCGGACTGCACGATTTCGGCGTAGACGCCCAACGAGACGTTGTTGACGAACACGCGGTTACCGAGCTGACCGAGGTCAACGCGCTGCTCGACAGCGAGGTCGAACGCGTCGAGCGCCCCCACCACATCCTTCCGGTCGAGGCCAAGGTCAAGGGCGAAGTGGTTACGAGTACCGGCTGGGACGCAGACGAACGCCATCCCTCGCCGCCGCGCCACGTCCGCGACCAGTGCCTGCGAACCATCGCCGCCCGCCATGCCCACCACGTCGGCTCCGCGGTCGGCGGCGTCCTCGGCGAGAGAACGCAGATCAGCGCGTTGCGTGAGGGTGACGACCGCGATCCCGCGCCGGGCGGCCTCCTGAGCGAGGTTGTGGCGGTCGGCGGCGCCACCACCGGAGCGCGGGTTCACCAGCAGGACGCCGCGCCGGGCGGCTCCAACCATGAGCCCCTTTGGTCGGTGTCGTCCGAAGGCGCCGCGCGCCGCGGTTCCCGACGTGACGAGCAGGCACGCGGTGACCAGCACGGTGGTCAGGCCGACCACCCCCGCGAAGGCGATCAGGCCGCCGAGTGCGAAGGCCGCCACGACAGCCGCGCTCAGGCGGCGCAGCCCCCGTCCGACCAGCGCCGTCCAGCCCGCTACCAACGCGATCGTCACAGCGGCGACCGAAACCGGCAAGGCAATCGGCCGGTCGATCAGCCGGGCGAATACGACAGCGACCGCCGCGGCGAAGCTCACCAACGCCGCTGAAGCCGCCACCCGCCGGGAGCAGGACGCCGGCGCTCCCGCACGCCGCCGCGGCCGGCGAACCATCCAGGAAAGCACGATTACCCATCCTTCCGAGCTTCGCAGCCGCACCGCCGTGATCAGGTTCTCCTCGCGAGACGCACCCCATTCAGCGACACCGAGGAAGGGGTGGATCCGCGCTGCGGGAAGATAGAGATCATGACGCGGAAGACGCCGAGAACTGGATATTCATGCGCTGGACAGTAGCCGGAAATCTCATATTCAACCCCTCTCGGAATTGCCCCCTCTACCGTCCCATCCGTGACCCGGGCCGGCAACTCGATCAGGAGCGAAAAATTAACCCGATACGGGTGAAGAGGTCTGAATCCAGCCATCGAGCGGATGGGTGGGAGGCTACCGGTCTGTTCAATCTGCGTGCGAATCCACAGCTCAAGACATGAGAGAACTCCCTGGAGACGATGTGCCGACCTGCCTGCCGCTCCGGCGCATCGGGACGTCCGCGACCATGCCAGCGCTGAGCGTCGGACTCCTGGCGGTTCTGGATCGTGTCGGCATCAATCGGGCTCCTCTATCACGTCAGTGACAGGCGAAAAGCCCGCGACCACCTGGCCGATCTCGGCCGGTCGTGGCCGCGGCCCGGTGCATCTCATGGACGAAACCTGAAATCACCGTCCGCCCCGTCGTCACACGGGCCTCGACCTCGGACGATGCCCGATTCAGGCCGCAGCCAGCTCCAGGCGGTCCAGTAGCCCGGCCGCCGTGAAGGCGTCGACCAGGTGGGTGCGGCCCTCGGTGAAGTGGCCCCAACTGTTGAAGTGGACGGGGACCACGCGGCGGGCCGCGAGGATGGTGGCGGCCTCGGCGGCCTGGGCGCTGTCGAGGGTGAGCAGGGCGCCGTCGAACAGAGCGGTGCGGGCGGCGCCGGCGAACAGGACGGCGGTGTCCACGGGAGCGAAGCGGTCGGCAACCTGCTGGACGATGCCCAGTGAGGCGTTGTCGCCGCTGACGTAGAGGGTGGGCAGGTCGGGGGCGGTCAGGACGAATCCGATCACCTCGCCGGTGACAGGTTCGCAGCCCTCGGGTCCGTGCCGGGCGGGGGTGGCGGTCACTGTCAGGGTGCCACCGTCGGGGCGGGGCAGTTCGACAGTGTCCCAGGGGGCCAGACCCCGGGCGGTGCCGCCCAGGCGGTCCCCGCCGCCGCGTGTGGTCAGGACCAGCGGGATGTCGGCCAGTAGTGCACGGCCGGAGTGGTCGAGGTTGTCGGGGTGCTCGTCGTGGGAGAGCAGGACCACATCGACCGGGGCGAGTTCGGCGGGGTCGACGGCGGCGGGCGCGGTCTTGGTGAGGACGGGGCCGTTGCCCCGGGGATACTCGCCGGGGGCGTCGAAGGAGGGGTCGGTCAGGAACCGCAGCCCGCCGTATTCGATGAGGGCGGTCGGACCGCCGAAGACGCTGACGGGGATCTGTTCGGTGTGCGTACCGGTCATCATGTCCTCACGGATGGAGAGAAGGTTTTCCGTGAAGCGAAGCTAGCCTGGTCTCATGGATAAATGCAAGGCCTAACATGAGAACCGTGAAGGAGATCGCGACCAGCGAGCCCGCCCGCTCCGCCCCACCGCCCGCACCGGGCGCGGAGCAGTACCGCGCGCTCGACTTCGCCAACACCGCGCTCGCCCTGCCGGGCGGCCAGTACCTGGAGCTGCTCGGCTCGCCCGAGGCGGCGACGCAGTGGCTGGTCGAACGTGACCTCGCGCCGACCGACATCAAGCTGGACGAGGTGTCCGCGGTCCGGCTGCGTGCCCTGCGGGATCAGGTGCGAGCGCTGCTCGCGTCCCGGATCGGCGCCCTCCCCGCGCCGGACGGGGCCCTGCGTGCTGTCAACGACGCACTGACCTGCGCTCCCACGGCCGCGCTGCTGCGCTGGGACCCTGCGCAGGGCCTGCACCGGGTCCAGGCGCCTCCCGCCGACCGGATCGTCGACCACGCCCTCGCGGTCCTCGCCGCCGACGCCGCCGACCTGCTCACCGGCCCCGACGCCGAACGGCTCGCCGCCTGCGACTCGGTTCCCTGCCAGCGCTACCTGCTGCGCACCCATGCCCGCCGCCACTGGTGCTCGGTGCGCTGTGGAGACCGTGCCCGTGCGGCACGTGCCTACGCCCGCCGCACGCAGGCCAGCACGTGAGGAACTTCGTGACCGTCGACAACTGACAACTGACAACTGAGGCGTCACCGACCGTAGTCGACAGCTTCGGAGCCACATGGACTCGAACCGCCAACGCCACCAGGAGACCTATCCGTCTGTCCCCGCGCGAGCCGTTCACATCGATATATCGAGCCTATTTATGCAGGTCGGATGGTTCGTCGCGGTCGCCAAGCACATCGGCAACATCTTCGTGAAACCCGACCTGCCCACGACAGGACGGCCACCGCCGGGTGCTCGCTGTCCTGACCTACCTACGGAGCTGACCACTCCCGGCCTTCAAGGTTCACCGCCGCCCCCCGATGCCCTCTGATGCCCTCCGATGCCCTCCAGTGTTCTGGAGGAGGGCGTACCCGACGCCGACAGCCTGGACGGAGCGGAGGTGTTTCAGGCCGTGCATCGGCCGGAGCCGGGCTTTGAGCCAGCCGTCAGCCGGTGCCGCAAGGCGCCTTGCGGCACCGCGCACACAAGCCCGACTTGCGAAGAGTCGCTAATTCGCTACCGTGAGAAATGGGATCGGGGCGCTCACGTGGCCGCGGTCGACCGTCCTCGTGGGCAGCTCGGCCCTGACCCGGAAGCGGAGACGACCGAGCACGACGACGGAGGCCACCATGACGACGATCACGGTTCGCAACCTCGACAGGTCCGACGAACGGCGCGATTTCCCCCACGGTCACATCGACGTCCTCGCCGTCGACGGCCACAAGCTTGACCGGGCGGTGTTCGAGCCCGGCTGGCGGTGGTCAGAGTCGGTGAGGCCGATCGCGGGGACCGATCTGTGCGAGTTCGACCACTTCGGCTACGTAACCTCGGGCCGGATGCACCTCGAGATGGCTGACGGTACTGGCGCGGACATCGGCCCCGGCGACGTGGTGGTCTGCCCGCCCGGCCACGACGCCTGGGTGTTGGGCGACGAGCCCTGCGTGTTCGTCGAGATGGCAGAGCCGGTCGCTTCCGACTACGGCCGCGCGCCGGGCACCGACCAGCCGTAGGGCTCCGCGACCCGGGATCGTCGCCGCGGCCACCAGTGCGGCCAATCAACGGTTCGTCCTGACTGACACGGAGCCAGCCGGCGGCCAGGACGTAGCGCCAGACATCATCCGGGTATCAGGTCAGCGCCCGCCGTCGCGCGGTGAGCAGGTCGAAGCAGCGCCAACAGGCAGTCGCGGCGCTGGCGACATTGATCGCGCGGTGGGAACAGGCGGGCAGCCCCGCCACCCAACGCGACGACACCGCCTGAGCCGCGAACGCCTCCGCGAGGAGGCTTCCGGCAGCTACGGTCTGCCCGGACCATTTCGTGGCGGCGGTTGCCGTAGATCGTGGGCGATACGTACCCACCAGTCCAGCCCCGTCGGAGCTGGCCGCACGAACAGCTGGTCGCTATCCCTCGGCTCGCATTGCCGCCGGCACCAACGGTTACCCGACAGAGCCGACTTCTTCGGAGCCAGGAGGGGCTCGAACCGTCCGCCCGACCCGCCGACCCGCTCTTTCGGAACCCGAGGGCCTGCCTGACCTTGATTCAAGGCCCTGGAATCACTGTCCGCAAACCTGGCGGTTTCCGATGCTTCCACGCGCCTGGTGACGGTGATCGCGAGCATGGTGGTCGGGTTTACGTTTCTGTTCGGGTCCGTGAACTGCTCGCCAGACGAGACCGACGAAGGGGTCGGGCGCGATCCCCGTTGCGGTAGACGGGTCCTTCCTTGCAGGCCACACTTAGGAGTGGCAGCGTCAGGATAGGCAAACGTTCCCAAACGAGGGCAAGCCTTGTGTCGACTAACCGGGTAGGGAAGTCCATCCGAATTCCTGGGTCGTAGACCATTAGTCGCTTTCCCGTCGGACCTTGGTCGTAGGCGGCTTGGATGACCTTTCTCGAGGAGTTGTTGTGCCGTTGTTCCGAGGTTCCCGGGGGCCAGCCAGCGCCGGCGCGGTCACGCGAACAGCAGCGGTCATCGCGGCCGCCATGACTGTTGGTCCGGCCGCCAGCGGTCTTCGGCCACCGACCGGCGGTGTCCACCGGCCGGCGGCGCAGGCGATAACACAGGCTCCGGCACTCCCCGGCGCACAGCCAATCTCACCGGACGACCGGGTCTATACCGCCGACCAGGACTCCAACACCGTGACAGTCATCGACCCGAAGACCGACACGGTGCTGGGCACGATCCCCCTGGGAAAACCGCGCATGGACACGGACGCGGACGTCCTCGGCGCGATGTATGACGGGCAGATCGGCGTCCACGGTCTCGGGTTCTCGCGCGACGGCCGCTACCTCGACGTCATCGACGTAACCACCAACGCCGTGCACGTCATCGACACCGCGACCAACCAGGTGCTGCACACCATCTACCTCGGCCGCGCCCCACACGAGGGCTTCTTCTCCCCGGACGGAAACCAGTTGTGGGTAGCCGAGCGAGGCCAGGACACCGTCGCAGTCGTCGACTGGCGCAACAACCAGGTCATCGACCGCATCCACTCCGAAGACGGCCCCTCCAAGGTGGTCTTCAGCCCGGACGGCCGACTAGCCTACGTCAACCACCTGCGTGCCGACGCCTTCGATGTGATTGACGTAGCCAGCCACAGAATTATCCAGCACGTCGCCATTCCGACCAATGCCGGTGGCTCCTCCGACGAGGCGATCTCCCCCGATGGCAAGGAGATCTGGCTGGGCATGCCCAACAACGGCAAGACCACCACTGTCGTCAACACGCAGACCTACCGGGTCGAGGCCGTCCTGGACACCGGCCCGCGGACCAACCACCCCAACTTCGTCACCGTCGACGGCGTCGACTACGCCTACCTGACGGTCGGCGAACTGAACCAGACTCTGGTTTATCGCCGCTCGACCGGCCGAGCGCCGACATTGGTCAAACGTATCCACAACCACGGCGCCGGTCCGCACGGCCTCTGGCCCAGCCCAGACAACACCCGCATTTACGTGGCGCTGCAGTACTCCGACGCGGTCGACGTGATCGACACCAGGTCCATGAAAGTGATCGATACCCTCCGCGTCGGACAGTCCCCGATGGCCCTGGTCTACCTCGCGCGCAGCAGCCCCGGCAGCACCACGAACCTGACTCGGCAAGGCCTCGGTATGCGCATCGAGAACCGCCCCGTCGCAGTGCAGGGCGTTTCCGGAACCGGAGACGCTCAGCTCCGCGCCCTACCCGGCGTCGACGAAGTCGCCGTCCGCGCCCGAGGACTGCCACCTCATCGGGCCTTCACCGTGTACGCCACCCGGGGCATCGACACCATCGCGTTGCTCACGGCCACCAGCAACAGCATGGGTGTCATCCCCGAAGCGCTGGCCTTCGTAGCCTTCTTCGCCAACAACTACGAGAACCTCATCCTGCGCCCCGCCGCCACGCCCGCCACAGCGCCCCGCGGCCCCGTCGACGCAGGCGGTGGCGGCACCGCCAAAGGATAGGGACAGCGTCACCGAGGCGGGGGTGCGGCTCCGCGGTAACGATGGGGCACCAACCGCCGCCCCGGCGCGTTCGCTATGCGAACGTCTCATCCCGTGGCGCGGCGAGAGCGGTGCTGGCGGCCGGTCGGAGGTGTCCGCCCGGCGTCGAGGTGGGGACGGCCTACGCCGCGCAGTGAGCGCACTCCCACCGGCCGGCGCTACGACGCGGTGTCCCATCGGCACCCGAGCGCGGTGACCGTTACCGAAGTAGGGGAGCCGGCCCGCGCAAAGTACGGGATCAAACTGATGTTCCGCGCACCTGGCGGTTCTGGAAGCTCCGGTCCGACCGGTGTCCGATGTACCCGCTTGTCGTAGGTGACGAACGCATCCAGGTGGGCGTCGTTCGCATCTGTCAGCCGAAGGGCGGTGGCGAGGTGGATGGCATCGAGAAAGGCTCCGCCGATCATCCCGGCGATTCAGGTCCCACGTACCTGGCCTGGCGCGGCTCGCACGGGTCAGGAGACGGCGTCCGCGGTCGCCGCCAAGCTGCCCAGGAGGTCGAGCGCCCGGGCGGATGAGGTGCCGGGCTCAGCGTGATAGACGACCAGTTGCTGTCCGGGTGCGGACCGGACGTCGAAGGCCTGCATCCGCAACGTCAACTCTCCGACATCGGGATGGATGAAGGTCTTGATGTCCGCAGCCTTGCCCCGGGCGTCATTGCGTTCCCAGATCTCGACGAACTCCGGGCTCGCCGCCCGCAGATGCGCGACGATGTCCTTGATGCGAGAGTCGTCGAGCGCGGCCCCGGCAGCGGTGCGAAACCCGGCGACCGTGTTGACCGTCGCCGCGCGCCAGTCCTTGTAGAACGACGGGGCCGCGTCGTCGAGGAAGACGTTGAGCAACAGGTTGTCGGAGTGGGTGAAGGGCCGCCACAGCGCGGCGCTGAGACGGTTGCGGGCGAGCACATCGTAGGCGCGGCCGAGCAGCAGGGTCGGGGTGTGCAGCCAGCCGTCCATCAGCTGCCGCAGGTCGGGATCGATGCGCTCGGGGCGCGCCGAGGTCCGCAGCCCCGGCGCGAAACCGGCGATGCGGAACAGGTGCTGACAGGCGTCGTGGTCAAGCTGCAGCGCGTCGGCGATCGAGGAGAGCACCTGGGTCGACGGGTGCCTCTCGCGCCCCTGCTCAAGCCGGATGTAGTAGTCGACACTGAGCCCCACAAGCGCCGCGACCTCCTCCCGCCGCAGCCCGGCTACACGTCGGCGGCCGGTGGTCGGCAACCCCACCTGGTCCGGGGTCACCTGGGCGCGGCGTGCTCGGAGGAAGTCGCCGAACTCCATCGAGGCCATGCACTGAGGCTACGTCGGCCGACAGCACCGGATGGTGGGTGCGCTGTACCCAGGGTGACTGCGCCCTGAACACGGCCTCGCGAGGTCGGCAGGGTCGAACTCGTCCGACCCACACCAACAGCAGCGAGGCGAGGTACCGACCATGACGACAGCAACCCCAAAGACAGTGATCGTCACAGGCGCCAGCAGCGGCATCGGAGCCGCGACCGCGCGACGGCTGGCTACTGACGGATGGCATGTCATCGCGGCGGCGCGCCGCACGGACCGGCTCATCGACCTGGTCGCGGACATCCGGCAGGACGGTGGCTCGGCGCAGGCGGAGAAACTCGACGTCACGTCACGCGGCGACTGCACCGATCTCGCCGACCGGGTGGCCACCGAGCATGGCCACCTCGACGCGCTTGTTGCGAACGCTGGCGTGATGCCCCTGTCACGACTCGACGCGGGCCTTGTCGACGACTGGGACCAGATGATCAACGTGAACATCCGCGGACTGCTGTACGGGATCCACGCGGTCCTGCCGCACTTCGCCCGGCAGGGCGCGGGGCACGTCGTCACCGTCGCGTCCGTCGGCGGCCTGCAGGTCACGCCCATGGCGGCCGTGTACTGCGGGACGAAGTTCGCCGCCCGCGCCATCACCGAGGGCCTGCGCCTGGAAAGTGACCCGACGATTCGCGTTACCACTGTCTCGCCCGGAGTTGTCGAGACCGAACTGGCCGACTCGATCACGGACTTGGACGCCGTCGACCTGATGCGGGACTACCGACGCCATTCGATGCCCGCCTCCGTGATCGCCGACGCCATCGCCTACGCCCTCGGCGCACCGGCTGACGTCGACATCAACGAGATCGTGATCCGCCCGACCAGGCAGCGCTAGGTCGCGTATCTGGTCGCGATCATCGGATGGTCCGGGCGAGTTCTTTGATCCAGATCATGGCGGCGCGGAGGTGAAGACCGGCGAGACAGCTACCCGGGGTCTTGTCATAGCGGGTGGCGATGCCTCGCCAGGCCTTCAGCTTGCTGATCAGTCGTTCGACGGTGTTCCGTTCCTTGTACAACTCGGCGTCGTAGCGGACGGGCCGCCCACCCTTGCTGCTTTGCGCCGGCGATTCGCGGCCTGCCCCGCGGTCAACTTACGGGTGTCTCTCATGGGCGACGAATGCTGTCCGGTGGTCGTGAGCCCAGACGCGGAACGTGCGGGCCGGGTGGCCGAGGATGCGTTCGACATCGTCGGTGACGACTGCGTTACCGCCGTCCCGGACGAGCTGGTAGCCGTCGACGGCGGAGTCCGCGACGGATGGATCGAATCCGGCGCGGACCAGCTGCTGGCGGACCGCATGGGGAGGCACGTCAACCGTCGTGATGGTTCGTCCGAGCTCGGTGGCGAGCTGGGCGACCTGGTCGGGAACGCTGAGAAGTTCGGGGCCGGTCAGGGTGTGGGTCGCGCCATCGTGCTCGTCGGTCAGCAGGGCCTCGACCGCGACCGCCGCCACGTCGCGGGGATCGACAACGCCCTGGGCGCCCGTCCCGGTCATGTTGGGAACCGGGTTGCCGGCTCGAATCGCGTCGGCCCAGGACAGCGTGTTGGAGGCGAACGAGCTGGGCCGCAGCGCGGACCAGGTCAGCCCGCTGGCGACCAGCGCCTGTTCGCCGGCACGGTGCCTGGGCGAGGGCAGATTGTCGGCGTGATCGGCTTTCCCGCCGATGGCGGACAGCTTGACCACCTTCCGGACGCCGGATGCTCGGGCCGCCTGGATCATGGCCAGGTCATGCTCGGCGACCGAGCCGCCGGCGCCGGGAGCGGTCAGCAGGAAGACGCTGTCGACACCGGCGACCGCGCTCGCGAGCGAGTCAGCGCGTTCGAAGTCGGCCTGCACGACATCGATCAGCGCGCCCTCAGGAAGACGGAGACGGGCCGGTTCTCGCGTCATCGCCCGAATCCGAGCGCCCCGGACCGCTAGGAGTCGCAGAACCTCGCCACCGACGGTGCCGGTCGCACCAGTAATCAAGATCATGGAATCATCGTGGCGGCGACGGGTCGCGGTCTCTAGGAGATTCCGGCACACCGGTGCGGAGTTGGCCCGCGGGGAACCCGTCCTGGACGACTAACCTGGGGCCGTGGTCATGGTGGACAGACAACCGCCCTTGTCCGAGACCGCCCGCCCGTGGATCGAGCGGGTGATCGTCGCGAACAACGCCAGCGACGTCGGCCCGTACCCGTGGATCCACGCTCCCGACCCGGCAACCACCCTCGTGTGGCGGCGGACAATGGACGGCTGCGGTGCCCTGCGAGTCGTCGGCCCCCGCACCCGGGCCGCCTACCACCCGAGCAAGGACCTCCCCCTGTGCATTCAGGTGCGGATCAATTTCGGCTTCGTGCCGACCGTGCTCGGGGTCGCGGCGTGCGACGTCGTCGACCGAGTCCTGCCGCTCCACGAACTTTGGGACAGCTCAGCCGACCAGCTCGCGGACGATCTGGCGGGGATCGGCGACGATCCGGCGCGCGCCGCGGCGTTCCTGGTCGCAACGCTGGACTCGCGCGTCAGAGAGGCAGAGCCCGATGGGCATGCGCGGGCCAGCCTGGTGCAGGCCGCGGCTGTCGAGCTCTCGACCAGCGAAAGCGGTGCGCCGGCAACGGTCAGCGAGGTAGCCCACCAGCTCGGCGTCAGCGAGAGGCAGCTGCGTAACCTCTTCGCGGCGACCGTCGGACTCCCACCCAAGCAGGTCGCACGCCTCAACCGGGTTCGCGCGGTCCTCGACCGCACCGGTCGCCAGCCGTGGGGCCGCCTGGCCAGCGACGCCGGCTACTACGACCAGTCCCATATGATCGCGGATTTCCACCACATCATGCGAGTGACGCCGAGTCAGTTCGCCGCTGGGAAATTGCCCGTCGTTCCGTGCTGAAAACAGTGGTCGTATCTGGAGGCCGGTAGGGCGTGGTGTCAACGTGGCCGACGCCGGGGATATCTTGATTCGCCGCCGTGGAGATCGCCCAGCACAGCCATCCGCGACGATCGTCCGCTGATGGTCGACGGCTTGGTAGGCCAGCTACGAAGATCGGCGAGGTCCGGGATCGGACCAGTCCGCCCAGGCGACGGATCTCACTGAAAGTGACCATTGAACCCGATCCCCAGGAAGCCTCGGCATTGTACGAACCGTGCTCCGCACCCCGCTGACCTGCCCCTGCACAAACGCGGCACTGGCGCCGATCGCTAGATCGAACCTATTTGCCCAGGCCAGAGGCCGACTACGGAGCGTGGTGGGGCGGGTGGGGCTCGAACCCACGACCGACGGATTATGAGTCCGCTGCTCTAACCGGC
>NZ_JAMPTM010000089.1 GCF_025403375.1 Frankia gtarii | reverse complement strand
GCGGGGGGCTGCGTGCCGGCGGTGGTGGCGCGAACCGTGCCGGCGAGGGCGGGAATCACCGTCTCGCCGTATGCCTCGAGGGTCGCGAGCTTGGCGTCGTGCTGCAGGTAGACGGCGAACTGGTCGACGCCGAGCTCGGCGAGCTGCGTCAGCCGCTCGACGTGCGCCTCGGGCGGGCCGAGCAGGCAGAACCGGTCGACGATCTCGTCGGGGACGAACATGGTGTGGGCGTTGCCGGCCCGGCCGTGCTCGTTGTAGTCGTAGCCCGTGCGGCCGGCGATGTAGCTGGTCAGCGCGGTTGGCACGGAGCCGTCCGCGCCGTAGCGGGCGACGAGGTCGGCGACGTGGTTACCGACCATCCCGCCGAACCAGCGGCACTGGTCGCGCTGGTGGGCCAGCGACAGCGGGTCGACTCCGCCCACGTAGGCGGGGGCGGCCACGCAGAACTTCACCGCCGCCGGGTCCCGGCCGGCCCGCTCGGCCGCGCGGCGCACCGCCCGGATGGTCCAGGCGGCGATGTCCGGGTCGGCGAGCTGGAGGATGAACCCGTCGCCGATCTCCCCGGCCAGCACCAGCGCCTTCGGCCCGTAGGCGGCGACCCAGATGTCGAGCCGGCTCGCCGCGCCCCAAGGGAAGCGCACGGCGCTGCCCCCGACCTGCGCGCTGCGCCCGTTCGCGAGCTCGCGCACGACCTCGATGCACTCCCGCAGGGTGGCCAGGGACGTGGGCTTGCCGTTGAGTACCCGCACGGCCGAGTCGCCCCGGCCGATCCCGCAGATCGTCCGGTTGCCGAACATCTCGTTGAGGGTGGCGAACAACGACGCCGTGACCGTCCAGTCGCGGGTCGCCGGGTTGGTCACCATCGGCCCGACCAGCACCTTGCGGGTCGCGGCGAGGATCTGGCTGTAGATGACGAACGGCTCCTCCCACAGCAGGTGGGAGTCGAAGGTCCAGACGTGGCTGAAGCCCAGGTTCTCCGCCTGCCGGGCGAGGTCGACCACCCGGGAGGCGGGCGGGTTCGTCTGCAGCACCACTGAGATGTCCACCGCGTCACCGCGTCCGGGGGAAGCCGAGGTCGACCGAGCTCGTCGTCGGGTCGGGCCAGCGGGACGTGACGACCTTGGTCCGGGTGTAGAAGCGGATCCCGTCCGGGCCGTACATGTGCAGGTCGCCGAACAGCGAACCCTTCCAGCCGCCGAAGCTGTAGTAGGCGACCGGCACGGGGATCGCCACGTTGACGCCGACCATCCCCGCCTCGACCTCGGCAGTGAACCGCCGGGCGGCCCCGCCGTCGCGGGTGAAGATCGCCGCACCGTTGCCGTACGGGTTGTCCTCGATCAGCCGCAGCGCCTCGTCGTAGGTCGCGACCCGCACGACGGCGAGCACCGGGCCGAAGATCTCGTCGGTGTAGACGGCGCTGGTGGGCCGCACATGATCGACGAGGCTCGGGCCGAGGAAGAAGCCGGGACCGCTGGTGGCGGGATCGGCGCGGCCGTCGACGACGACGCTCGCCCCCTGCGCGGTGGCGATGTCGAGATAGCCGGCGACCCGGCCCCGGTGCGCCGCGGTGATCAGCGGCCCCATCTCGCTGGCGTCGTCGTACCCGGGCCCCACCCGGATACCGCGGACCCGCGTGGCGATCGCCTCGACCAGCGGGTCCGCGACCTCGCCGACCGCGACGACCACCGACACCGCCATGCAGCGCTCGCCGGCCGAGCCGTAGGCCGCGGAGACCGCGGCGTCCGCCGCCGCGGCGATCTCGGCATCGGGCAGGACGACCAGGTGGTTCTTCGCCCCGCCGAGGGCCTGCACTCGCTTGCCGGCCGCGGTGGCGCGTTCGTAGACGTAGCGGGCGATCGGGGTGGAGCCGACGAAGCTCACCGCGGCGACGTCGGGATGGTCGAGCAGGGCGTCGACGGCGACCTTGTCGCCCTGCACCACGTTGAGCACGCCGTCCGGCAGCCCGGCGCGTCCCAGCAGCTCGGCGAGGAACAGCGCCGGGGACGGGTCGCGCTCGCTGGGCTTGAGCACGAACGCGTTGCCGCAGACCAGCGCGTTCGCCAGCATCCACAGCGGCACCATTGCCGGAAAGTTGAACGGGGTGATGCCGGCGACGACGCCGAGCGGCTGGCGCACCTCGTGGACGTCGACACCGGCGGAGACCTGCTCCGAGTAGCCGCCGCGCAGCAGGTGCGGGGCACCGCAGGCGAACTCGACGTTCTCCAGGCCACGGGCGATCTCGCCGAGCGCGTCGTCGAGGGTCTTGCCGTGTTCCGCGGTCAGCAGCCGGGCGACCTCCTTGCGGCCGGCGTCGAGCAGGTCGCGGAAGCGGAACATCACCTCGGCCCGGCGACCGAGCGGTGTCGCCCGCCAGCCCGGGGCCGCCGCGCGGGCGGCGCCGACCGCGGCGCGCACCTGTTCAGGCGAGGCGAGCGCGACGCGGGCCTGCTGCTCGCCCGTCGCCGGATTCCACACCGGGGCGAAGCGGCCGGCCGCGTCCACCACCTCGGCCCCGCCGATCAGATGGCCGATCGTCCGCATCGCCGCACCTCCTCGTTCGTGTCAACGCAGGTACTGGGACAGGCCGCGGGGCACGTAGCGGCCGTGACCGGCGCGCCCGCTGAACTGCCCGCCGGAGACGACGACGGATCCGCGGGAGAGCACCGTGTCGACCTTCCCGGCGATCTCGAAGCCCTCCCAGGCCGAGTGGTCGATGTTCATGTGGTGGGTGGCGGCACTGATCGTCGTCGTCGCGTTCGGGTCGTAGATGACGATGTCGGCGTCCGAGCCGGGGGCGATGACGCCCTTGCGCGGGTAGAGGCCGAACATCCGCGCCGGGGTGGTCGCGCAGGTCTCGACCCAGCGCTGCAGCGAGATCTTCCCGGTGACGACACCCTGGTAGATCAGGTCGATGCGGTGCTCGACCGTCCCGATCCCGTTGGGGATCTTCGAGAAGTCGCCGCGGCCGAGCTCCTTCTGCTCGACGAAGCAGAACGGGCAGTGGTCCGTGGAGACGACGGCGAGGTCGTCGGTGCGCAGGCCGCGCCACAGGTCGTCGGCGTGCGGGGCGGTGTTCGTGCGCAGCGGCGGGGAGGCGACGTACTTGGCGCCCTCGAAGCCGGGGGCGCCAAGGTGCTCCTCCAGGCTCAGGTACAGGTACTGCGGGCAGGTCTCGGCGAACACGTTGCGCCCGGCGGCGCGGGCGGCGCTGACCACTGCGAGGGCCTCGGAGGCGGACAGGTGCACGAAGTACAGCGGCGGGTTGCCGGCGACCTGGGCGAGCACGGACGCCCGGTGGGTGGCCTCGCCCTCCAGCGCCGGCGGTCTGGTCAGGCCGTGATGGATCGGGTCGGTGTCGCCGCGTGCCAGCGCCTGGGCGACGAGGACGTCGATGGCCAGGCCGTTCTCCGCGTGCATCATGATCGTGGCGCCGGAGTCGGCGGCGCGCTGCATCGCCCGCAGGATCTGGCCGTCGTCGCTGAAGAACACGCCGGGGTAGGCCATGAAAAGCTTGAAGCTGGTGACGCCCTCGTGGGCGACGAGGGAGTCCATCGCCTTGAGCGCGGCCTCGTCCACCCCACCCATGATCATGTGGAAGCCGTAGTCGATCGCGCACTGCCCCTCGGCCTTCGCGTGCCAGGCAGCCAGCCCCTCCTCGACGACCTCGCCGGTGCGCTGCACGGCGAAGTCGACGATCGTGGTCGTGCCGCCCCAGGCCGCGGCGGCCGAGCCGGTGGCGAAGGTGTCGCAGGCCGCGGTACCACCGAAGGGCAGTTCCATGTGGGTGTGCACGTCGACCCCGCCCGGGATGACGTACTTGCCGGTGGCGTCGATGACCCGGTCGGCGTCGACCGCCGGGTGACCGGCCGCGCTCGCCGCCCCGCCACCGGCTGCACCCGGGGTGAGCGAGGCGGCCGGGGCGAGCAGGGCGGCCACCGTCTCGCCGTCGACAAGCACGTCCGTCGGGGCCGCGCCGAGCGGTCCGACCAGCGTCCCACCCGTGATGAGCGTTCTCATGCCTCAGCTCCTTGCGACGGGCAGGGACAGGGGACGGTCAGGGGTCAGGGGGCGGTGAGGTCGCCGTAGGTGTCCGGGCGGCGGTCCCGGTAGAAGGCCCAGCGGTTGCGCACCTCGGCCAGCAGGTCCAGGTCGAGGTCGCGGACCATCAGCTCGGGCTCGTGCGCGTCGCCGGTGCCGTCGACGAAGGTGCCCTCGGGGTCGACGAAGTAGGACGTCCCGTAGAAGTCGTCGTCGCCGAGATCCTCGATCCCGACCCGGTTGATGGCGCCGATGAAGTACTCGTTGGCGACCGCCGCAGCCGGCTGCTCCAGTTTCCACAAATAGTTGGAAAGACCCCGGGACGTCGCCGACGGATTGAACACGATCTCGGCGCCGTTCAGGCCGAGCGCCCGCCAGCCCTCGGGGAAGTGACGGTCATAGCAGATGTAGACACCGACACGCCCGATCGCGGTGTCGAAGACCGGGAATCCCAGATTCCCCGGCCGGAAGTAGAACTTCTCCCAGAACCCGGTCACATGCGGGATGTGGGTCTTACGGTACTTGCCGAGATAGCGGCCGTCGGCGTCGAGGACGGCCGCGGTGTTGTACAGCACCCCGGGCTGCTCCTGCTCGTACATCGGCAGCACCATGACCATGCCGAGCTCGGCGGCCAACGCCTGGAAACGCTCGGTCGTCGGCCCGGGGATCGACTCGGCGTAGGCGTAGTAGGCAGGGTCCTGCACCTGGCAGAAGTACGGGCCGTAGAACAGCTCCTGGAAACAGATCACCTTCGCCCCGTCGGCGGCGGCGGATCGGGCGTACTCCTCATGCGCCTTGATCATCGTTTCCTTGTCGCCGGTCCAGCGGGCCTGGACGAGAGCGGCTCGAATCACCCTTGACATGCCTGCACCACCCCTGTCGCCTGACCACCTGGCCCGCCGCGCGTTCGTCCTGGCGGTCTGCCCCAGAAATCTGCTGTGCCAGCTTTGCCGGGTGCCGCTTCCACGCACCGTCGCGGATCGGTCCGGCGTCATTCGCCGTACCCCGTCACCGGTCAGCGCACGCCGGAGGATCAGGTTTGCGTGACAGCAGACTACTGTCACACGTCAACCCGAACAATCGTCCTGTTGTTACCATTTGTTGCAGTCGGGGAACGAACGCCATGCTCGAACTGATCGCCGCCGCGGTGGGCGACCCCCAGGGCTTCGGGGTGTTTGGGGTTTGACTGGTTGATCCTGTCCGCGGGGTCTGTGCTGGTCGTGTGGGGTTTGGTGGGTGAGACGCGGTCGGGGCACGTGTCGCTGGCCCGGGAACAGGCACACCGCTTGTAGATCACGGAGGTGTCTGACGTCTTCGTGGTCTGGGGTGCGGCGTGCCTGTGGGCGCATTGTCCCGTGCCGCGGCCGGTGTGGTGGGAGCCGGCGGCGTGTTGCGGGAGGGACTCTGGGAGCGGCTGGCGACAGACCCCGAACACGCCGGAGCCCTGGGGTGTCCCACGGCGGTCGCCGACGGCGACGGCCGCCGGGTTCTCCTCGCGGCGGCCGCCTCAGCCAGGTCGCCCGTGCCCGTGGCCTACTCGCCCTGGGCCGCCGGGACGAGTGGCGTTACCTGGCTCGGCTGTGCGGCGAGCTCACCGCCATGGCCGCCCGCTCCGCGGGCTGCGTCGGACGGGTGCGCCCGTCCGGGATGGACGTTGATGAGAAGCCCGGCTGTCAGCGCGGCGAGCGCCAGAATCCCGGCCCCCCACGCGCTGGCGGTCGCGTAGCCGTGAACGGTGGCATGGATGGCGTCGCCTCCGCGATGCGATGCCAGGTAGCTCGTCGCCGCCGAGGCCGCGATCGTGTTCAGCAGGGCGGTCCCGATGGAAGCGCCGATCTGCTGCGACGTGGTCGACATGGCCGAGGTGACGCCGACGTCGTTGGGATCGGCGTTGCTGGTCGCCGTGCTGATGGCCGGGACCATCGCGACGCCGAGACCGACGCCGAGAAGGATCTCGGTCGGCAACACACGGGTCGCGAACGCCGCGTCAGGAGTCAACCTCGTCAGTAGCGCGATGCCCACGGCCGCGAACAGGAGTCCCGGGACGATGAGCAGCCGGGTCGGCACATAGGGCATGAGACGGCTGGCGAGCTGGGTCGAGGCCAGCCCGTTGAGCACCATCAGCGGCAGGAACGCGATCCCGGTCCGCAGCGGCGAGTAGTGGTCGACCGACTGAAAAAGAAAGGTGAGCGAGACGAAGGTGCCGAACATGGCGGTCATCGCGAGCAGGATTGTCAGGTACGCCCCACTGCGGTTGCGATCTCTGAGCACGCGCAGCGGCAACAGCGGATTCGATCCCCGGCTCTGCCAGACGACGAAGCAGGCCAGCAGTACAGCCGCGAGCGCGAGCGGGATGAGGACGCCGCGAGAGCCCCAGCCGTCGGCCCCGGCCTCGCCGAGCCCGTACACGAGGGCGACGAGGCCGCCGCAGCCGAGGACCACGCCCGCGATGTCGAGCCGTACGCCGGGCCTACCCGTCGATTTCGGGATCATCGCGACCACCCCGAAGATCACCAGAGCGGCGATCGGCAGGTTCACGTACAGGCACCAGCGCCAGTCGGCGTACTGGGTCAGGAAGCCGCCGAGGATCAGCCCGAAGGCCGACCCGCCGATCGCGATCGTGGCGTAGATCCCGAACGCCCGGCCGCGCTCCCGGGGGCTCGGGAAGGTCGCCGTGAGCAGGGAGAGCACGGACGGGGCGAGGAGCGCGCCGGACAGCCCCTGCAACCCGCGGGCGGCGATCAGCATGGCGGTGTTGGGAGCGGCGCCGCCCAGCGCCGAGGCCAGCGCGAAGCCGATGACGCCGGCCATGAGCGTGCGTCGGGGCCCGAGCATGTCGCTGATGCGCCCGCCGACGAGAAGGAACCCGCCGAACGCCAGCGTGTATGCAGTGATGACCCACTGGCGGGCAGCATCCGAGAAGCCGAGCGCCCGCTGGGCCGACGGCAACGCGATGATCATGATCGTCGAGTCGAGCACCACCATCAGCTGCGCGCAGGCGATGATGACGAGGATCCACCACTGGGCCTTCGTCGATCTCGCCGGCTGTGTCGTCAGTTCGTGCTCGTCAAGGCTGGTCACCCACGCGCCCCTCTACGGCCAGACGGCTCGACGGTGAGGCTTGCTCCGCCATGCCGGCAACATATGTCATCATGGCAGAAGCTGCCAAGTTGACGCGACCCGGAGGACGATGGAGTTTGGGCGCCAGACAGGAGGGATCATGGCCGCCGGCTTGACGGAACGGAACAAGCTCCGGACGCGGCGCGAGATGGCCGAGGCAGCCGGGCGGCTCTTCTTGGAGCGCGGCTACGACGCGACCACCGTGCAGGACATCGCCGACGCGGCCGCCGTCTCCCCACGTACCTTCTTCCGTTATTTTCCCTGCAAAGAGGACGTTGTCACCGCCATCGCCAGCGCCTCGATGGACGATGCGATCGACCATCTCGGCGAGTACGACGAGAACAAGACGCTGAGATCGGTGCTGACCACGATGCTCAGGGCGGTCCTCGCTCCTGTCGGCGACAATTCCACCAGGGCGCGTGGCTTCCAGTTCATGCTGCGTGAGACACCGGCGCTTCGGGGCCGCTGGCTGGAGGAACGGCGCAAGAGCCGTGACCGCCTCGCCGACGCGCTGGCTCCCTGGTTCGGTGACGACGTCGACCCGATGGCTTCCCGCCTGCTGGCCGGCACAGTGCTGCTGGTCCTCGACGAGGTGATGAGCCGGTGGGCCGACGACCCTTCGCTTGCCGATCCGCTCGGCCTGCTCGACGAGGCTCTGCGCGTACTGGGCGAACCCCTGATCCCCGCCGGCGGGCAGTAGTCGATCGGCACATCGCGGATGTCTCTTGATCCCAAGTCGGCTCGCGGCGCGGACCGGTCGCCCACCGCGGCGGGGCATCGCCGATGGCGCTCATCGACGCGAGGCGACCGCCGACGCGCTCGCCAACGCCGCCCAGGGCTGAACCTCGGCGGCACCACTCAGGCGCTCGGGGGCTACTCCACCCCGCCGCGGATGAGCCGGGCGGTCTCCCGGGCGATCCGGCTCAGCGACTCCTGCGGCAGCTCGGCTTCCGCGGTGGACGCGCTGACCTGCTGTTCCGGATGCAGTCCGAGGTAGACGGCCGCGGCGAGGGCTGCGCCGATCGCCGGCGCCAGGATGAACAGCCAGAGCTGCCCGAGCGCCCAACCCCCGACGAAGACCGCCGGACCCAGCGAGCGGGCCGGGTTCACGGAGGTGGCGTCGAGCGGGATGCTGATCAGGTTGCACAGGGTGAGGACCAGACCGATCGCGAGGCCCGCGAAGCCGAACGGCGCCCGGACGTCGGTCGCGCCGAGCACCGTGAACACCAGCAGCGCGGTGAGCAGGATCTCGACGAGGAAGACGCCACCGAGGCCGTAGCCGCCCGGCGAGTGCACGCCGTAGCCGTTGGCGCCGAGCCCCTGTACCCCGGCCGAATACCCGACCGGTCCCGCGTCGGCGAGCAGCCAGACCGTGCCCGCGGCGACGATCGCGCCCACGCACTGCGCCGCCACGTAACCCAGCGCGTGCCGTGGCTCGATCTTCCGGCACAGCAACATCCCGAGGGTCACCGCCGGATTCACGTGGCAACCGGAGATCGGCCCGATCACGTACACCAACACGAGCAGCGCCAGGCCGAATGCCAGCGCGACCCCGAGCACGCCCACGTAGTCGCGCGCCAGCACGGCCGTCCCCACCCCGCCGAGAACCAGCACGAACGTTCCGAGACCTTCGACCAGGTACCTACGCACACGGCACCTCCTCCGTCGCCGAGACCGTCCCGGCCGCAGCCGGCAGGCATATCGATTCAGTTACTCCAAGCACATGAATGCTTCCACAGGGTCTCCAACCCCGCCAGACGATCATGTGCTAACCCATCGGCGGACCGGCCGGATCCGCCGCGACAGTCCCGGCGCGCGCCCATACTCGCCTCATGGCCACGGCAACGGCGGCGCCCGGCAGCGGCAGGGACGACGCCAGCGGCGGCGGCAACGGCGGCGGCAACGGCAACGGCGGCAGTAGTAGCGGCAGCAGTAGCAGTGGGCCTGAACCGGGCGCGGAACTCGCCGAGGAGGCGGCGCGTTACGCGCGGCTCGGCTGGATGCGGGCGACCTCCGGCAACCTTTCGGTGGTCGTCGGGACGGATCCCGTGCGCATCCTCGTCACCGCGAGCGGCCTGGACAAGGGCGCCCTCACCGCGGCCGACGTCGTCGAGCTGGACGGAGCCGGGGTGCCGACGGGACGGGTACCGACGGGACGGGTACCGATCGGGGAGGCGCCGGGTGCGGACGGTTCACGGGTGGCGGGCGTTGCGCCGCGGCGGCCGTCGGCGGAGGCCGTCCTTCATGCCCGGCTGATCGGGCTGACCGGGGCCGGTGCGGTCGTCCACCTGCACACCGTCGCCTCGGTGCTGGCCGCCGACCGGTTCCCGGCCGGGCTGACCCTGCGCGACCACGAGATGCTCAAGGCGCTGGGCCACGCCGCCGACGGAGATCCGGTTCGGCTGCCGGTCGTCGCGAACAGTCAGAACATGGCCGTGCTCGCCGGGCGGGTGAACGCCGCGTGGGAACCGGCGACGCCCGCGGTCCTCGTCGCCCGGCACGGGATGTACGTCTGGGCCGCCGACCTCATCGGCGCCCGGCACCGGGCCGAGGCGGTGGAGTGGCTGTGCGAGTGGGCCGTGCGCACCCCGGAGCGGATCGTCAGCGGACCGCGGGGATAGGGCCGCCGGGCCTCGCGCCGTCCTCGGTGACGAGGAGGCTGACCAGATGGGCGGGGGTGACGTCGAACGCGGGATTGAAGCCGCGGACGCCCGGCGGCGCGGTCGCCCGGCCGGCGAGCGAGAGCACCTCGGCGCCGTCGCGCTCCTCGATCGGGATGTCCGCCCCCGACGGGGTGCCCGGGTCGATCGTCGAGCGGGAGGCGGCGACGACGAACGGGATGTCCGCGTAGGCGCAGGCCAGCGCAATCCCGACCGTGCCGATCTTGTTCGCGACGTCCCCGTTGGCGGCGATCCGGTCCGCGCCGACCAGCGCGACGTCGACGAGACCGCGCAGGATCGCGCCCGCGGCGGCGCTGTCGGCCTGGATGCGGCAGTCGATGCCGGCACGGGAAAGCTCCCAGGCGGTCAACCGGCTGCCCTGCAGCAGCGGCCGCGTCTCGTCGACGTGGACGACCTCGACCGCGCCGCGGGCGTGCAGCTCGCGGATGACGCCGAGCGCGGTCCCCCACCCGGCGGTCGCGAGCGAACCGGTGTTGCAGTGCGTCAACACCCGCAGGGGGCGCCGGGTCGTTCGGGCGAGCACGCCGTCGGCGCCGTGCCGACCGATCGCCCGGTTGGCGGTCTCGTCCTCGACGGCGAGCCGCTCGGCCACCGCCAGCACCGCCGACATGCCGTCGGGAATCCGCCGGGCGGCCGCGTCGACGCCGGCGGCGAGCGCCAGGGCGGTCGGGCGGGCGGCCCGCAGCCGGCGCAGTGCCGCGTCGAGCCGCCCGGTCTCCCAGCCCTCGCGCTCGGCGCTGCGCAGCGCGAGCGCGACACCGAAGGCCCCGGCGACCCCGAGTGCGGGCGCCCCACGCACGGCGAGCCGGCGGATCGCGGCGACCAGTTCGTCCGGGTCGTCCACCTCCAGGTGGACCAGCGCCTCGGGCAACGCGGTCTGGTCGAGCAGGCGCAGCGAGGAGCCTGTCCAGACCAGCGGCCGCGGCTCGGGCCCGCTGACATCCGCCATGATCGGACGGTAACCGATACCCGCGGGCCGCGCACCGGGAAACGACCGGGATGCACCCGCCCGGCGGCACCGGCCATGGCCCTTGACCCGCATCCCGACCCGGCGGAGCATTGACAGGCGATGACGTATCTCACGACGTGGGCGGTCGAAGCCCGGCCGCGCCTTCTCGAGGAAACCACCGATCCCGCGCGCATCAGGGCGGTATTGGCCGGAATAGCCGTGCGTTTTGAGCGGTGGCCGCTCGCATCCGGTCTGCCGGCCGACGCCGGAACCGAGGAAATCCTCACCGCCTACCGCTCGAGGATTGACGAGCTGACGGCTGCGGAGGGATTCGTCCTCGTCGATGTCGCCGCCCTGCACCCGACTACGGCGGCGAACTGGCGCGAGGTGGCGGCCGCCGCGCGGGAGCGCTTTCTCGCCGAGCACACTCACGACGACGACGAGATTCGGTTCTTTGCAGCCGGCAGCGGCGTGTTCTACCTGCACGTCGGTAGCCGGGTGCAGGCGGTGCGGTGTGAGGCCGGCGATCTGATCAGCGTGCCGAAGGGGACGACCCACTGGTTCGACATGGGCGTCGATCCGGATTTCACCGCGGTCCGGTTCTTCCGGGCACGGGACGGCTGGGTCGGCGCCTTCACCGGCAGCGACGTCGCCACCCGAATTCCGGACTTCGACGCCCTCGCCCGCCGTGCCACCGCCAACGCCCAGTCGGCCGCGCAGAGGCCGGCGGCGGCATCATGAGCCCGCCGCGTCTGACCGCCGAGCTCGCCCTGCTCGACATCGAGGGGACGACGAGTGCCACCGGCGCGGTGCAGGGCACCCTGTTCCCGTACGCCCGGGCGAGGCTCGGGCCGTGGGTCCGCGAGCACGGCGACGACCCCGAGGTGCGCCGGATCATCGACGAGGCTCGGTCGCTGCTCGGCGATGTCGACGCGCCGGTGGAACGGGTCGTGGCCACGTTGACGCAGTGGAGCGACGACGACCGCAAGGCGGCGCCGTTGAAGGCGCTGCAGGGCCTGATCTGGGCGGCGGGTTTTGCCGCCGGGGAGCTCACCAGCCAGCTCTTCGACGACGTCGCCCCCGCCCTGCGGCGCTGGCACCGGGCGGGAGTCCGGCTGGCGGTGTTCTCGTCGGGTTCCACCCGAGCTCAGCGGGCCTGGTTCGCCGCGACCCCGGCGGGCGATCTGACCAGCCTGTTCGACGGATACTTCGACATCGACAGCGCCGGGCCCAAACGCGACCCGGCCGCCTACCTCCGGATCGCCGCGGACCTCGCCGTGGCGCCACAGCGCGCGGTGTTCGTGTCCGACGTGTCCGCCGAACTCGACGCCGCGGCGGCCGCCGGGTTCTCGACCGTCGCCGTCCTACGCCCCGGTGAGCCGCACCACGATGCCGGCGGCCACCGTTGTGTCACGTCGTTCACCGAGATGGCCATCGACGCGGCCTGAGCAGTGCCCAGGATCGCCTCGGCCGCCACCCCCACCCGGCCCGCGATCTACCCGGGCCGCCAATCGACCCAGCCGCAGATCCGCTCCGGCTCGACCCTCAGCCGGCTCAACCCTCAGCCGGCTCAGCCGCGGCTCTCCCGGACATTGGCGGACAGCGCGCCGAGATCGGACGGCCAGTCGGCAAGGTCGGGTTCGGGCGCCGGGCCGGGCGGGCGACGCGACGCAGGGCGCCCGGCTGCCCCACAGGCCGTCGACTGAACAGGAATCTGCTCGCCGTACTCCAGGTAACCAGCCTGGCGCGGGGTGCGCCGCAGGCGGGCGGCCGCGGCGACGCGGCGGGCGTGCAACGGCGGGAGCAGCCGGTCGACCTCGTCCACCGGCACGAAGGCGAAGTTGACGAGCTCGTCCATGTCGAGCCGGATGCGCTCACGCCAGGAGGCGGGCAGCAGTCCGCCGTCGAAGACGAACAGCAGCATCTCCCCCTCCAGCCAGCCGTCCTTGGGACGCGGGGCCCAGTCGACCGCGAGGAGCTCGCCGATCGGCGGGGTGATGCCGAGTTCCTCCTCCACCTCGCGCACGCACGCGGAGTACGGAGATTCACCGGGCTCGACAAAGCCGCCCGGAATGTCCCACCCGGGCTTGTAGGACGGTTCGACGAGCAGGACCCGGTCGTCGTCGTCGAAGAAGAGGGCGCCGGCGGCTACATAGGGCCTCGCCATGGGCGGGATCTCGCCACCGGAGACCGGGCGGGTCACGGTGGGCACTTCACCGTTCACCGGATAGTCCGCCATCCCCTCCGGCGAACGCTGTTCGCGTCCGACGACATGCGCTCCGTTATGAGATCCGCTTCCGTCCGTCATCCTGGAACTCTCGCGATCTTCATTCATGTCCGTCCTCATCTGGCACAGGACTGACGGTCAGGCCGGCAACCACGAAGCGGACCGCCTGCGCAGCCGCATCACCGATACCCGACCACGAAATGGCCGACCTCGCCAGCGATTCGCGGCGACCTCGGGGAAGTCCACGCGCCGGAAGCATGAACTTCCAGGCGAGCATAATCCATGAGATCGCGCGTTCATTTCGTTGACATCTTGCGGCGTCCCGAGCATCCGGGACGGGCTGGTGCGCCAACTAAGGCGGGCACTCACGACGATACGGAAAAATCCAACGTTCCGACCGGCCCACGATGAACGGCGGACTCCGTCGGAGACGCCTCACGCCGCTCCGATACGGAAGGCGGTGCACCTCACCAGCGGGCGATATTGATCAATGTTGACGCAGATGCGGAACTTTTTCCGAAATTGACCCGCAGATACGGACACACTCCTCAGTCCAGGACGTGTCGGTACCCGGGTCCGATCGGCCCGGCCGCCGCGCTCGCGCCGGCGATCGACCGACGCGACGACGACCCCACGACCATCACGCAGAGCCACTCCCACCTCAGGACGAGCCGACCACGGATGCCGACCGGCCCCGTGCATCCACCGCCCACCGCCGGGGCGATGTGATTCCCGTCATCCTTGATGATCCGGGCCGGTTCATACACATGTCGAGCGATTTGGTGAGCTCACTCGAGCGCAAATCATCGGACCGGCCGCCGCACCTGATCCGCCCGCCTGAGCGACCACGGGGCCAAAACGATCCTCGAAAGCCACCATGGCGACCCATTCGTGCACCAGTGGTGACCGGCTTATGCGAATGGCGAGCCGGCGGCTTCACCTTTGCCTCGCGGGGCGCGCGAAAGTCCGGGGCCGACCGGCGCCACAGCGCCGGCGTGATCGCCGTTCCCGCAGGTGGCGGGCGCGCCGGGACGGTCCTGCGGGCACGGTGCCGGCCCGCCCCATCCGTCCCGGTTCTCTTGCCAACGCCGTTAGGTTGCCCTAACTTAGCTGAGGTTAACCGCAGGTGACGGACCGCACATGCCGGAAGCTGCGGACGCACAGAGACGGAGGCCGGATTTGCTTCCCACGTTTGTGATCGGCCTTCGGGAGGGCCTTGAGGCGTCGCTGATCGTCGGCATCGTCGCGGCCTTCCTCCGGCAGCGAGATCGCCGGGACGCCCTGCGCCAGGTGTGGCTCGGCGTGTCGCTGGCGCTGCTGCTCTGCCTGGGCATCGGCATCGCGCTGCGCGTCCTGGACCGGGAGCTGCCCCAGCGCCAGCAGGAGGGGCTCGAGACGGTCATCGGACTCATCGCGGTGGCGATGGTGACGTACATGGTGGTCTGGATGCGCCGCCACTCCCGGGATCTGCGAGGGTCGTTGGAGTCGGCCACGGCGTCGGCGCTGGAGAGCGGCTCGACCCGCGCGCTGGTGCTCATGGCCTTCCTGGCCGTGCTGCGCGAGGGTTTCGAGACGGCCGTCTTCCTCATCGCGGCGTTCAACGCGAGCACCTCGCCGGCCTCGGCCGGCGGCGGCGCGCTGCTCGGCGTGCTGGTGGCCTCGGCGGTCGGCTTCGGCATCTACCGCGGCGGCGTGCACATCAACCTGGCGCGCTTCTTCCGGGTCACGGGCTTCGTCCTCGTCCTGATCGCGGCCGGCCTGCTGGCAACCGCGGCGCACACGGCCCACGAGGCGGGCTGGCTCGACCTCGGTCAGCAGCGGACGTTCGACCTGTCGTGGCTGGTCCGCCCGGGTACGCCGCTGGCGAGCGTGCTGACCGGGGTGCTGGGGTTGCAGCCACGGCCCGTGGTCGCCGAGGTCGTGGCCTGGCTGGTGTATCTGCTGCCGCTGGCCGCCTACGTCGCCTGGCCAGCCCGTCGTCGCCCGCCGGCCGGGCCCACGACCACCGCGGAGCGGGGCACCGAGGGAGCGCCGGCCACCGACCCGGCGCCCGCGGCGCCGTGACCGCACCCCCGTGACCGCATCCCCGGACCGCCAGCCTGGCCCCCGCCACCGCGAGAGCCGCTAACCGTACGTATCCATTTTCGTTAGTCGAGAAACAAGAGTGGGGGCACACGTGCGCCGCGCACCTGTCGCGTATAGCGCCATAGCCGTTGTGATCGCGACGGGCGTCGTCGCTTGTGGAGGAAGTGACTCGGGCGGCTCAGGCGGGCCGAGCGGGTCGAGCGGGTCGAGCGCCGCCGGGAAGAAGCAGACGGTCACCGTCACGATCACCTCGAAAAGCTGTTTGCCGGACGTGGCGACGATCCCGTCGGGCCCGACCACGTTCAAGGTGGTCAACAAGGACGCGGGTGATGTCACCGAGGCCGAGCTGGTCGACGGCAACACCATTCTGGGCGAGAAGGAGAATCTCACCCCCGGCCTGTCCGGGACGTTCTCGCTGAATGTGAAGGCCGGCAAGTACCAGCTGTACTGCCCCGGCGCGGACACGGAGAAGGTCGACTTCACCGTCACCCAGGCTGCCGGGGCGACCGCCGCCGCGACCCGCGGCGCCGAGGTGACCGCGGCGCTGAGCACCGCGACCACCGGCTACGCCACCTACGTCCGCCAGCAGGTCGCGGACCTGGTCACCACGACCGGGGCGTTCGTGACCGCGGTCAAGGCCGGTGACCTCGACCAGGCCGCGAAGCTCTATGCCGCGCCGCGCCTGGACTACGAGCGGATCGAGCCGGTCGCCGAGTCGTTCGGCGACCTCGACCCCGCGATCGACGCCCGCATCGACGACGCTCCCGACGTGGCGAGCTGGACCGGCTTCCACCGGCTGGAGAAGGCCATCTTCGCCGACCGTTCGCTGGCCGGCACCGCGCCGATCGCCGACAAGCTCAACACCGACGTCGGCAAGCTCAACACGCTCGTGGCGAAGGCGACCTTCCAGCCGGCGCAGAT
This sequence comes from Frankia gtarii, assembly GCF_025403375.1. Classification (GTDB taxonomy): domain Bacteria; phylum Actinomycetota; class Actinomycetes; order Frankiales; family Frankiaceae; genus Frankia; species Frankia gtarii. The sequence goes on along the minus strand of NZ_JAMPTM010000089.1, from coordinate 6,735 downwards.
CGCCAACGGCGCCACCGAGCTGCTCGACGAGGTCGGCAAGACGAAGATCACCGGCGAGGAGGAGCGGTACAGCAAGCTCGACCTCCTCGACGTGCAGGGCAACGTCGAGGGTGCGGACAAGGCGTTCACGCTGCTCGAGCCGGCGCTGAAGTCGCTCGACCCGAAGCTCGCCAGCACCGTACGCACCCGCTTCACCGCCCTGTACAAGGCGCTGGCCCCGTACAAGGAGGGCACCGGCTACGTCAACTACGACAAGGTGACGCAGGACCAGCGCCGCGGCCTGTCCCAGGCGGTCGACGCCCTCGCCGAGCCGCTGTCCCAGGTCGCGGGCGTCGTCGTCAGCTAGTCCGCCCCGGCGGGAGCCGGGCCGCGCATCGCGAAGAACCAGGTCAGAGGGGCTGGGGGCGGGCATTCGCCCGGCCCCCAGCCCATGGGTGAACCCTCTGACCCATGAGAGAGGGGTATTCGTCATGGTCGAACGGTTCGCATTGTCGCGCCGGCGGGCGCTGTTCGGCGCCGCGGGCTTCGCCGGCGCAGGCATGGTCGCGGCCACCGCCGCGGGCTGCTCGGACGACTCGTCACCGGCGACCGCCGCGGCGCCGCGGGGCATCGTGCCGTTCCACGGTGCGCAGCAGGCCGGCATCACCACCGACGCCCAGGACCGGCTGGCGTTCGCCGCCTTCGACGTCTCCGCCGGGGTGAGTCGGGATCAGCTACGCGAGCTGCTCGTCGGATGGACCGCCGCCGCCGCCCGCATGGCCGCCGGACAGGCCGTCGCCGACGACGCCGCCGCGCCGCACTCGCCGCCGCGGGACACCGGCGAAGCGGTCGGGCTGACCGCCGGCAACCTGACCATCACCTTCGGAGTCGGGCCGAGCCTGTTCGACGGACGCTTCGGGCTGGCCGGGCGCAAGCCCGCGGCGCTCGCCGACATCCCCCCGCTGCCCGGCGACAACCTCGACCCGCTGCGCAGCCGCGGCGACCTGTGCGTCCAGGCCTGCGCGGACGACCCGCAGGTCGCCTTCCACGCCGTGCGCAACCTGCGCCGTCTCGCCCAGGGCACCGCCGTGTTGCGCTGGTTCCAGCTCGGCTTCGGTCGGACCAGCACGACCAGCGACGGCCAGGACACCCCACGAAACCTGATGGGCTTCAAGGACGGCACGAACAACATCAAGCGTGAGGACACCACGTCGCTGGACAAGCACGTCTGGGTCGGTGCCGACGCCGACCAGGCGTGGATGCGCGGTGGCACCTACGTCGTCACCCGCCGCGTCCGGATGCTGCTGGAATCCTGGGACCGCGACTTCCTTCAGGACCAGGAGCAGGTCTTCGGGCGAACGAAGGCGAGCGGCGCGCCGCTGGGCGCGGCCGAGGAGTTCGACCCGGTCCCGCTGACCGTCAAAGGCGCCGACGGCGAGCCGGTCATCTCCGCGGACGCCCACATCCGGCTCGCCGCCGCGTCGACCAACGACGGCGCGACGATCCTGCGCCGCGGCTACTCCTACACCGACGGCGTCAACCAGGAGACCGGGCAGCTCGACGCGGGTCTGTTCTTCATCGCGTTCCAGCGCGACCCCCGCACCGGATTCATCCCGATCCAGCGCCGACTCGCCGCCTCGGACGCGCTCAACGAGTACATCGTCCACACCAGCAGCGCCGTGTTCGCGGTCCCGCCCGGCGTCCGCGACCCCAAGGACTTCTGGGCCAGCAGCCTGTTCACCACCTGATGGCAGGAGTCGCAATGGACCTGGAGGTGGCGGCGGCCGGGGAGCGGAGCTGCTACTCGTGCGCGGGTAACGCGGCGCTGGCCGGGTTGCCGCCGCGCGAAAGGGTGTTGATCGGGACCGGTTGGCGGGCCGCGCACGCGATCCGCGCGGCGCTGCCGGGGTGGCTGGTCCTGGTCAGCCGGCGGCACGTCACCTCTCCGGCGGAGCTCACCGCGGCCGAGGCCGCCGAGCTCGGGGTGCTGACCTGGCGCCTGAGCCGGGCGCTGGTCGAGGTGACCGGCTGCGTGAAGACCTATGTGGCCGCGTTCTCGGAGGCCGACGGGTTCGAGCATCTGCACGTCCACGTCGTGCCGCGTGCCGCCGATCTGCCCGCGGCGGACCAGGGCCCGGACGTCTTCACGTTCCTGCGCCGATCGGAGGCCGAATGGGTGCCGCCGGCGGAGATGGACGACCTCGCGATCAGGCTCGCCGCAGCGCTCGACTCCGAGCACTGACGCCCCCGGGCACCGGGCACCGGTTCAGTCGACGATGGCCGGGGCGGTGGGGTCGTCCAGATAGCCGAACATCGTGGCGAGCTGGCCGGCGGTGTTGCGCTTTTCGGACAGCGGCGGCAGGGCATCGCGCGGGAACCAGCCGACCTCGGAGGTCTCCAGTCCGCCACTGGGGGTTCCCCCGACCACCCGGCACCGAATGAAGATTTTGTAGGTGTCGTTCGGGTACGGCGGGTGGGCATGGCGGCGCTTGTCGAGGACCGCGAGCAGGCGCTCCGGCTCGGCGCGCAGCCCGGCCTCCTCGAAGATCTCCTTGACGACGACCTCGGCCGGGGTGAGGCCCACGTCGGCCCAGCCGCCGGGCAGCGACCAGCCGCCGTCCTCCTTCTCCCGGACGAGCAGGATCCGGGCGCCGTCGAACAGCACGCCACGCACGTCGACCTTCGGCGTCTGGTACCCGACCTCACCGCCGAAGAGACCTTCCGCCGCCTCGACCGTGACAGCGGCGCAGTGGGCCGCGATCTCGTAGCTGAGCCGCCGGAGCTGGGAGAACCGTTCGAGGTCGTAGGGGTCCTGGGAGTAGGCGAGCCCGGCCTGGGCGATGGAGTGCAACTCGCGCACCCACGGCAGCCAGTCGGGATTGCGGGACCCGACCTGCCCCCACGACAGCTCGGGTGAGCCGGAAGGGTCGGGTGGGTCGGCTCCCGTGGGCACGGGGCGCGAGGATACGGAGTCCGCTGTCATGCTGTGATCCTCTCCCCTGCCTCTCGTCCGCGACTGTGCGACCGTGGTGTTTCGCGGAACCGGGCCATGCGTTCCAGCCTCAGGGATCACGGTGTTCCGCGATGCGCGGTCGACGTCGGCGCGGCGATCCGGCTAGCGTTCCCCTCTCGTGGCGGTGGCGCCGCGGTCTTGGCAGTGGCGCCAGTCCGACGGCGCCACGACACGCGTGCAACCGGCCGCGGCCACACGCACCGCGACCGGCTGTCACACCATGGAGCTGCCTACGATGCGGCCGTTCCGCGGTAGCCCACCGGGCCCTCGTTCGGGAACTGGGCCGCGCCCTGGAACGAGGCGCCGTCATTGAAGAAGGTCACGCTTCCGTTCCCCTGCGGGCCCGACCAGGACACCTGCGTTCCGGTGGCGGGCCGGCCCGACTGGGGCACGACGCCGTTCCGGTTGCTGATGACGATCTGCAGGTCGCTGTCCTTGTGCCAGTCCGCACCCGGACCGCCCCACTGGATTTCGGTGTGGTAAAGGGACATGTTTCCACCTTTCCTGTCCGCACGGCCGCATCTCGGCCCATGCAGGAATCCGGCTGGTGAACAAGAAAAGGAAAACCAGCCGGGCCCGTTCTGCGAGACAGCCCACAACGGTCGGCGACCCATAGCACCGACACAGAAAGTGAACCCCCGTGATTCAGCCGGCTGCCCGAAAGGCGCATCTCGAACCGGCGCAGGGGAAGCGTAACGATCCCGGAACCTGGTGACAACACCCAGGTGCGGCAAAATACCGCATCGGTTTACCAGAACCCACTATGCCCGTATTGCCCCCTCGGCACAGCTATCCGGGGAGAGGCGGTGTCGCGCGGGCGCATCCGTTCACCTCCCGGTGCCGCCGAGAAACCGTCACGTGGACTGCGCCGCGGCCCGCGGCGCAGCGGGAGCACGCGGACCCCGGCCGGCACCGGCCCCTGACCGAGCCGAGGCACCACGGCAAGCCCCATGCCCGCGGCGACCATCGCGAGCTGGGTCGGGTACTCGATCACGGTGTGCTCGATCCGGGGCTGGGCGCCATGGGTCCGCAGCGTGTGGACAAGCCAGTCGTGGCAGGTGGAACCCACGGTCCGGCTGATCCAGCGCTCGCCGGGCACCTCGTCGACGGCGATCCAGTCCCGGCCGGGCCCGGCGAGCGGATGGTCGGCGGGCAGCGCCACCTCCGCGACGTCCGCCATGAGCATGGTGCGGTGGAGTCCGTCCGGCAGAGTCATAGGTGCGTTCTCCCAGTCCTGCACCAGGCCCGGATCCAGCTCACCCCGACCAACCCGCACGAGGGGACGCCGGAAGTCCATCTCCTCGGCCCGGACGGCAAGGCCGGGATGCCGCTCTCCCAGCAGGCGCAGCGCGGCCGGCAACAATCCGCGGGCCGCGGTCGGGAAAGCGCCGACAGTCAGCGTGCCGACCACCTTGCCGAGCTGCGCGTGAAGGTACGCCTCCGCCTCGCCCATCATCGACGGTATGCGCTCGGCGTGATCCACCAGCAGGGTTGCCGCATCTGTGAGCCGGACTCCCCTGCCGTGGCGGAGCAGCAGGTCAGTGCCCGTCTCCCGCTCCAGCTTCGCGATCTGCCGGGAAACCGACGAGGTGGCGACATGAAGCATGTCCGCGGCTGCGCCGACCGATCCGTACCTGGCGACCAGGCACAGGACCCGCAATCGTTCCAGGTTCAACATATAAGCAGTGCCACGCGGTGCTCATTAGTAGATTTACCTTGTTCTCTCCGCCTGGGCGCGCCAATGACGGGCCGATGCCGTCACCATTCCGCCATAGCCTGCAGGTGTCGCCCCCGGTCGCCAGGAGTCATGGCCAGGCCGACGAAAAGCCCGCGTCTCGCCGGCCTGCTGATCGGCGTCCTCGGCACCGGCGGGGCGTTCGTGGTCCAGTACGGGCTCGTCCGGGATGCGGGCGCGACCGTCGCGGCGACGGTCACCTACGTCGTCCCCGTCGCGTCGACACTGGCCGGGGTGCTGATCCTCGGCGAGAGCCCGAGGTGGAACGAGCCGGCCGGAACGCTGGTGATCCTCATCGGCGCAGCCCTGTCCCAGCTCGGCGCCACCGACCCACCGGCGAGGACGACGGCGGTCGAGTCGGCAGAAGTAGTCACTCTTCCCGCACTAGACCGACACGCAGAGCACAGTCACCCATTAGGGTGATTCATGGTGGATCGTCCCAAAGATGAAGGGGCTGGTTGTGATGTCGAGCGCGGATCTGTCCGACCCGGATGGCGAGCGACCGGAGAACGGGCCCACCGCGGACGGGCAGTGGTGGAAATCCCTCGCCGACGAGCACACCCCGGTGGCGTTGAAGACCGACCAGCCGCACTCGGCCCGGATGTACGACTACTACCTGGGCGGGAAGGACAACTTTCCCGTCGACCGGGAGGCCGCCGAGCAGGCCCTGTCGGTGTTTCCGAACGCTCGCGTCGCCGCCCGCCAGAACCGGGAGTTCATGATCCGGGCGACCCGGTACCTGGCCGGCGAGGTCGGGATCCGGCAGTTCCTCGACATCGGCACGGGCATCCCCACCAGCCCGAACCTGCACGAGGTCGCCCAGAGCGTCGTCCCCGACGCCCGGGTCGTCTACGCCGACAACGACCCAATCGTGCTCGCGCAGGATCAGGCTTCTCACCAGCATCTTTTGGCAATCGGGCCGACGCCGGGGTCCGCACCCGCATTGCACATGCCTTACGGCTCCGACGCAGGAAGCCGGCCACCGCATCGCCGGGATGGCTGAGTCACATCCTGGCTCTCTCGACGGCGTTGTCGACAGGTCGTTGGCCCCGGCTCGAGGTGGTGCGGGTGGTCAGCCGGTTGGACGACCGTCCCCGCATGAGTCGCGGCCCGGTAGCCATTGCGCACACCCCGACATGGTGGGCCAGAATTCGGTACCGGTACAAGCTGTCTGGGAGTAGCGTTCCACTGCGATCGCCGGAGTCCCGTTCCAGCCGTTGGCCGCCCGGGTGGCCGGGCTGCCCATCGACACGACATTGTCTGACGGGGTGCCCGCCTGGCTGATCGGTCCCCTGCGGGACTGGCTCGTCGTGGCGCTGGACAGTGACGAGGTCTTGGCCCGGCGGGTCGTGATGCGGTTGCGCTGGGAGCGAAGCATCGGCCGTGGTTACATCGACCAGCTCGTCTGGTGTAACGGCGACCAGTTACTGACCGTTGTCGACGCGGTCCTACAACTGAACACCTCCTTGTGGGAAAGGGTCCAGTTTCTCAAGCACCGCCCCGACATCAGGGCCATCGACCCAGCGCAGGAACTCAGCGATCTCCTCGCGGATGGGGCATCCCGCTACACCGTCGATGTTGACCGGCATTGCCTCACCGTGCTCCTCGATCCGACCGTCACCGCGGCCGTGAAGCAGGCTGTCGCCGCTGATCCGGTCGCCGGCGACCACCTCCGCACCGCGTTTGCCGCGGCCTACGGTCTCAATCCAGACCCAGACAAGGCATACGACGAGGCGGTCCTCGCCGTCGAAGCGCTCGCCTGTCCGCTGGTCTGCCCGAACAACACTCGCCGCACCCTGGGCACGGTAATCAGAGACCTGCGCAACCAGGACACCCAGTGGGCGTTGGCGATCGGCGACGACAGCGGTCAACCAGCAAGCCTGTCGCCGCCTCCTGAAAACTGACCCCCCAGGGGGCCGCGAAAACTGACCCCCTGCTGGTGTAGGAGGGGTGCTGAAGGTGGAGGACTGGGCGGAGATCCGCAGATTGCGTCGAGCTGAGGGCGTTC
>NZ_JAMPTM010000088.1 GCF_025403375.1 Frankia gtarii | reverse complement strand
CCCCGGCCCCGATCTCAACGTCGGCCTCTGTCTCAACGTCGGCCTCTGTCGCAGCGCCGGCCGTGCGGCGCATCGAGCTGCCGCGGCGCCGTGGTGCCTCCGTCCGGCTGAACCTCGGCGCGCCGCTGGTGCGCCTCGGACCCGCGGGCGCGGCCCTGCTCGGCTCGACGCAGCCGACCCACGCCGCCCTGGGCTCCGCCGTCGGCCATCCGGTGCTCGACGAGCTGCGTGCGGCGCTCGCCGACACGGACGCGGTGATGTCCGCGGTCGTCGATCGGTGGGCACTGAGCCCCACGGCCCCGCCGGGATCGCCGCCTCGGCGGCGCGCCGTGCCCGCGGCAGGCGGGGTGGGCACCCCATCCGGCGGTGCCGGCGGAGTGCCGGCGCCCCGCGATGCCGGCGTGCGCGACTTCGGGGGCGACGTCGCGTCCGTCCTCGGCGGAGGTGCTCCGCCTGCCTCCGGCGGTGATGATGGGGCGCTGGCGTCCGCGCCGCGGACCGTCCGTCGCCGGTTGTCCCTGGCGTCGATGCCGCACATCATCGACCACTGCTTCTACCGGCAGCCGCCGGGCTGGAGCGACCTGTCCGACATCTTCCCGGTCGTGCCGATGACCGAGGTGCTCGAACTCATGGTTGAGCAGGCCACGGCGATGATGCCGGGCCGCGTGCCGATCGGCATCCGGGACGTCCGGGCGCTGCGTTGGCTCGCCATCGAACCCGCCGTGGAGGTGTCGGTCACCCTCGCCTCGACCGGGCCGGACGCGGTGCGGGTGACCATGGAGGGCTACGCCCGCGGCACGGTCGTGTTCGCCGACGACTACCCGCCGTCCCCGTGGGCCACCGCGGCCACCGCGGACCTGCCGGCGGGCCCGACCGGTCCCGTACTGCCCGGTGAACGGCCCTCCCGCCACCAGGGCAAGGACCTCTACTCCGGTCGCTTCCTCTTTCACGGGCCCGGATACCAGGGCATTCACCACATCGAGGCGATCGCCGCGACCGGCATTCGCGGGCGGTTGCGGGTGCCGTCCGCGTCCGGCGCGCTGCTGGACAACGCCGGCCAGCTGTTCGGCTACTGGGCGATGGAGACCCTGTCCGAGGACTCGTTGCTGCTGCCGCAGTCCCTGGCCGACCTGAGCTTCCACGGCCCGGCGCCGGTGGTGGGCGACCTGGTCGACTGCGTCGTGCGGATCCGGCAGGTCACCGAGCGCACGGTGACCGCGGACATGGAGCTACGCCGCCTCGACGGGTCGGTGTGGGCGGTCGTGTCCGCCTGGACGGATCGGCGTTTCGCCAACGACGACGTGCTCTGGGCGATGGTCCGCGCCCCGGAGCTGCACACCGTGGCCCAGCCCTCCGGCGAGGGCTGGGTGGTCGCGCTCGACCGCTGGGCCGACTCGGCCTCGCGTGAACTGATCGTGCGTCACTACGCCGACGCCGCGGACCGGGCCCGGCTGGCGGGCCTCAACCCGCGGGCCGCGCGCGGCTGGCTGTTGGGGCGCATCGCCGTCCAGGACGCCGTCCGGCGCTGGCTGTGGGCGCGGGGCGCGGGGCCCGTCTGGGGGATCGAGGTCCGGATCGATCACGACGCCCGCGGCGCCCCGCTGGTCGGCGCCCTGCCGACGCGGTCGGGTATCCCGGCCGACGACCCCCCGTGGGTCTCCCTCGCCCACAAGCCGGAGCTGGCGGTGGCGTTGGTGTCCGCGGACGGGGCGGTCGGCATCGACATCGAGCAGATCACCGTGCGGGCGCCCGGGGTCGAGGCGGCGGCGCTCGCCCCGGCCGAACGTGACCTGCTCGACCGGGTCGCCGGCGGTGATCCGGGGCGTCGGGCGTTGTGGTTCACCCGGCTGTGGGCGGCGAAGGAGGCGGCCGCAAAGGCTGAGGGCACCGGGCTCGCGGGCCGGCCGCGTCAGTTCGTCGTCGACGGCCCGCACTCGCCCGGACACGCCTGGGCCGCGGCCGACTGGGCCGGGCACGCACCGCCCGAACTGGTCCGGGTCACCATCTATGAGGATGGCCCCGGCGGGCCGCTCTCACCAGGCTCGCGGTGGGTGGCGTTGCGTACGGTGGATGCCTCCGGCCAGATCCAGCCGGAAGGCGGCCAACCCGGGGCCCCCGAGCCGGATTCGGGCGGCGTCGGCAACCGGGCTGTGGCGAGGGACGTACGTCCCGCCACCGTCATCGATCAGGAAGCAGCGCGTGACGGCGCCCCCGCTCGTCGGGCCGGCGCCGCGGCCTATGTGGTCGCCTGGACCTCCCCCGAGGTCGAGGCGAGCGGCCTTCCGAACGAGAAGGAGTAGCGATCATGTCTGTTCAGGCGACGGCGGGACCGGTCAGTGTCGACCGGGCGGAGAACGAGACGCGGGTGCTCGGCGAGGTCAGCGAGGACCTGCGCGAGATCATCGGCGAGGAGTACGTGATCGACATGGACATCGCCATGGAGAGCACGTTCAGCCATGACCTCGAGCTGGAAAGCATCGAGTTCGTGGCGCTTGCCGACCGGCTTCGGGAGCGCTACGGCGAGGCAGTCGACTTCGTCGGCTTCCTCGCCACGATGGACGTCGACCAGGTGATCAACATGCAGGTCGGCGAGGTCGTCCGGTTCATCGTCAACAGCCTGCCGGCGGCCGCGACCGCCGGTTTGGCCTGACGGCCGCCCGGAGCATCCGGGCCAGACCGGAGCATTCAACCGACAAGGAGGCAAGGTCCGTGGCAGAGGTCATCGCGAACGGCGTCCGGCTGCATGTGCAGCGGCTCGAATCCCGTGCGGGAGCGTCCGCGGACTCGCCGATCGTGGTCATGGTGCACGGCATGGTGATGGACAACCTCTCCAGCTTCTACTTCTCGCTGGGTACCAGCCTGGCCGACGCGGGCTGCGACGTCATCTGCTACGACCTGCGAGGCCATGGCCGCAGTGAGCGCACCCGAGGGGGCTACCGCCTCGCCGACTCGATGGCCGACCTCGCCGGGCTGCTCGACGTGCTCGGCGTGGACCGCCCGGTGCACGTCATCGGCAACAGCTACGGTGCGACGCTGGCCCTGGCGTTCGGGTTGGAGTTCACCGTCCGGGTCGCGAGCCTGACGCTCATCGAGCCGCCGTTCCTCATCGAGGGCCTGGGCAAGGAGATGGCCCGTTCGCTGAGCCAGATCCTCGTCGCGATGAACGACGACGAGGTCGAACAGTGGTTGGCCCACGGCGCCGGCCGGGCGATCAGCCGCACGGCCCGGGCCGCCCAGCGCCTGCTGTCCGAGACGACGATCGCGACCGACATGTTGGCGACGCCGCCGTTCTCCGCCGAGGCGCTCGCCGCGCTGCGAGTCCCGGTGCTCGCCGTGTACGGGGAGAACTCCGACATCATCGGGCAGGCCGCCGGGCTCGCCGCCCTCGTCCCCGACTGCTCCCTGATCGTGTTGGAGCAGCACACCCACATGGTGCTGCGTGAGGCCACCGCCTACCTGCGCACCCTGTTGAACTGGTGGCTGTTCGACCGGCGCACGCCACCGCCGCCCTACCTCCGCGAGAACGACCGGAGCTTCGCCACCCCGGACTGGGTGACGCAGATGGTGCCGCCGCCCGACCTGAATGCCGGGCGCCGTCCGGCGGTGGGCTGACGCGGCCGTGAGCCGCCTGCTGTTCGTCGTGCCGCCGCTGACCGGGCACGTCAACCCGGCCGTGGGGATCGCCGGGGAGCTCGCCGCCCGCGGCCACGAGGTCGCCGTCGCCGGCCATGCGGGAGTGATCGGCGAGCTGATCCCGCCGGGGCTGCCGCTGCTGGCGCTGCCGGAGACGCTCGACGAGGCCGACCGCGCCACAATCGTGGCCCGCTCGAGGGCACTGCGCGGCGCGGCGTCGCTGAAGTTCCTGTGGGAGGACTTCCTGCTGCCGCTGGCCGCGGCGATGGAACCGGCGGTCGACGCGGCCGTCGACGCGTTCCGCCCGGATGCGCTGGTCATCGACCAGCAGGCGGTCGGGGCGGCCCTGGTCGCTCGCCGCCGGCGGCTGCGCTGGGCCACGCTCGCCACGACCCCGGCCGAGCTCGACGACCCGTACGGGGTGATGGCCGGGCTCGGTCGGTGGATCACCGATCTGCTGCGGGACTTCCAGCTCGCGCGCGGCGTGCCCGCCGTCGAGGCGGCCGCCGGCGACCTGCGGTTCTCCGACGAACTCACGCTCGTCGCGTCCGTGCGGGAGCTGCTGCGCACCCCCGAGGTACCCGGTCACGTCGCGTTCGTGGGCAGCCCGGTCGGCCGGCGGGCGCAGACCGCTTCGTTCCCCTGGGAATGGCTGGACCCCGACCGTGAGGCAGTGCTCGTCTCGCTCGGCACGGTGACCCGGGAGGCCGGCGGGCGGTTCCTGCGGGCCGCCGCGGAGGGCATGCTGGACCTGGCCAGCCGGGCGCAGACCATCCTCGTCGCTCCGCCCGGGCTTGTCGACGACCTGGCCGCCGCCGCCCCCGACGACCTGCTCGTGGCCCCGATCGTGCCGCAGGTCGACCTGATGTCGCGGCTGTCCGCGGTGGTCTGCCACGCCGGCAACAACACCGTCTGCGAGTCCTTATCGCACGGCGTCCCGCTGGTCGTCGCCCCGGTCCGCGACGATCAGCCGGTCATCGGCGAGCAGGTCGTCCGCAGCGGCGCCGGTCTGCGGATCAAGTTCGGTCGGGCCGGACCCGCCGCCGTGCGCGCCGCGGTGACCTCCCTGCTCGACGAGCCCGGCCACCGGGAGGCCGCCGGCCGACTGCGTGAAGCCTTCGCCGCGGCGGGAGGGGTTGCGGCCGCCGCCGACCGGCTTGAGAAACTCGTCGCATGATGTTTCGCCGGCGCGGTGGCGCCGAAGTCGGGCCGGTGCGGGGCTGACCGGCGTGCTCGACTGGCTGCCGGTCCTGGTCTGCGTTGGCCTGCTCATCAACGGGGTGCGGCTGCGTGGCCGGCTGCGCCGGTTGGAGACCCTGCCCGCCTCCGGTCGACCGGTGGATCCGTCGCACGAGTTCCTCGTCGCCGACGGGGTCCAGCTGACCGACAGCGGGCGGCGTGCGGCAAGCTACCACGCCAGCAGGGACAAGCTCGACGTCCTCGACCTCGTCCCCGCGGACCTCACCGTCGAACGCGCCCTCGACCTCGCCCGCATGGTCGACACCCGCACCTACCGCACCGATCGGTGCGTGCCCGGCCGCGGCGCCTTCCAGGCGTTGCTGGTCCGCTCGGAGATCCTCGACCGGGCCGGCATCGCCCGCCGCGAGGGTTTCGACCAGGTGGAGCTCGTCGACCTCACCGAGCGGCTGAAGACCTTCGCGTCCGGGTCGACCGACCTTGCCGTGCTGCCGGGGCTGCGCGCCGCCCGGGAGGACGCGGCGGTGCGCGTGCGGGTCCAGCAGCGGGCGTACCGGTTCACCCGGCGTAACCAGCTCTTCCCGTTCGTACCCCAGCTCGCCACCGCCATCGGCGTGCACGTCAACCGGCCGTGGGGACTCGCGGCCACGGCGCTGTTCTGGTTTCAGCCGTTCTTCGTCTGCGCCGGCCGGGTGCCGCTGTCCCCCCGCGACCTGATCCGCTCCCCGATCGTGCGCATCCTCAGCGGGGTGCTGTTCGCCATCGACTCGGTGCGCGCCGGTCGCGCGCAGGCCGCGCGGGCCGCCGAGGCCAAGGCCGCCGGGCTGCCCGCCGACCCGGTCAAGCACGCGGCGAAGCAGCGCAGGGCGGCCAGCCGTGCCTCCTACGGCCGCGACGTCCGCGCCGGCCTGGCCCGGTTCCTGCGCCGCGCACGCGTCGACTGCCCCTGGTGTGGCTCGGCGGAGCTGGCCACCCGGCTCGACTCGCCCGACATGTTCCTGCGTAAACCCGGCCGGTTTCGCCTCGACGGCTGCCGGCGCTGCGGCCATGCGTTCCTCAACCCGGCGCTGAGCCCCGCCGGCCGCGAGTTCTACGACCGGGACCGTTACGACGGCCTGCGCGCCGGGATCGCCGAGCAGGCCCTGGCGGTGATCGCCCGCGACCGGCGTGGGCAGGCCGCCGCCGTGCGCCCGTTCACGGTCCCGCGCGCCTGGCTGGACGTCGGCGCCCGCTACGGCCACTTCCCGAACGCGGCCCGCGAGGTGTGGCCGGCGACGGTGTTCGACGGGGTCGACACGTTCCCCGGACTGGACGAGGGCCTGCGGCGCGGCTGGCTCGACCATGCCCACCACGGCCGGTTGCCCGACGTCGTCGACGCGGTCGCCGGCCGCTACGACGTCATCAGCATGTTCGGCTACCTGGAACGCACCGACGACCCGTCGGCGGAGCTTGACGCCGTCGCCAAGGCGTTACCGCCCGGCGGGCACGTGCTGTGCGAGCTGGCGAACGTCGAGTGCCACCAGGCCCGCCTGCTCGGCCGGTTCTGGGCCGGCTGGGCGGTGCCGGAACGGGCGCACCTCATCCCGGTGGACAACCTGCTCGCCGCGCTGGAGGACCGGGGCCTGCGGCCCGTCCTGGTGCGCTTCGCCGCCAGCCGCGGGCTCGGCGACCTCACCGCCGCCCTGTTACTCGCCGTCGCCGCCATCGCGCCGCGCCCGATGCCCTGGCTGCGCCAGGCCGCCGGCCCCGCCCATCTGGTGGCCTGGGCGGCCATGATGGCGGTGGTCAGCCCCCTGCTGATCACCGCCCGGCTCCTTGATCGGCTCGCTCGGCGCTACGTTCACGGCGCCGGCTTCGCGGGCACCTACCTGGTGATCGCCCGCAAGGAGGTCTGAACCCGGCTGGCTGTTCAGATCGGCCAGGTCTCGCGGCGCCAGGCGGCGTCCCAGAACATCCACTCGTAGCGCGCTGTCACCGCGAAGTGCTCGGCGGCTCGGGACAGCTCCGGCGCCGATGCGTCCGCGCCCACCCGGTCGATGAGGGCGACGACCCGGTCGGCCACCGCCTGGAACGCCGGGTCACCGTAGGCGGCGATCCACCGGGCGTAGACCGGGTCGGGGGAGGAGTCGGTGAGCAGCCGCGCGCCGACCCGGGCGTAGATCCAGTAGCACGGCAGCACCGCGGCGAGCGCCTCCAGGAAGGAGCCGCCGTAGACGGTCGCGAGCAGGTAGCTGGTGTAGGCGCGGGTCGTCGGTGCCACCGTCGCCACGCCGCCCTCGTCCCCCTCGTCCGCCACGAGACCACCCTGCGCGGCGCCGGCGGGCGTGGGGGCACCGGGGGCGGGGCCGCCGAGCGCGTCGAGGAGGTCGGCATGCATGGCCTGCTCGGCGGCGACGGCCTCGGCGGCGTCGTTCGCGAGCGCCCGTACGTCATCCTCGGTGGGCGCCTTCGCCGCGCAGACGGCCAGGGCACGGGCATAGTCCCGCAGGTAGTGCGCGTCCTGGACGACGAAGTGGGCGAAGGCCGCCCGCGGCAGGCTGCCGTCGGTGAGCCCGGTGAGGAACGGGTGGGCCAGGATCGCCTCGTAGACGTGCTCGGTGGACGCCCACAGCCGCGCGCTGAACGGCGGCGAGGGCGTGGCGTCCGTGGCGGTCACGGCCTCCGCGGTTGTCAAGGCTTCGGCAGGTAGTCGTTGGTGACGACGTCCGCCGTCGGGACGGTCGCCTTGATCAGCCCTTCGGTGTGCATCCAGGTGACGAACGACGTCCAGGCGCCCGGGTCCATCCGGCCGAAGCCGGCCGGGTTGCGCAGCAGCGGAGCCGTCGCGGAGACCATCTTCGGCAGCAGCTTCGGGTCGTACCCGTCGGCGACGCCGGTGAGCGTCGTCGTGGCCTTCGCCGGGTCGTCGAGGGCCCGCGCGTTGCCGGCCGCCGTGGCGCGCAGGAAGTCACGGACGAGCGCGGCGTAGGCCGGGTCCTTGGCGAGCCGGCTGCGCCGGGCGACGATGACCAGTTCGTCGTACTGCGGCACGCCGGCGTCGGTCACCGGAATCACCTTCGGTGCGAGGCCGCGGTCGGTGAGGGTGACGCCCTCGACGTTGCGGTAGGCGCCGAGGGTGGCGTCCACCTTCTTGGAGATCATGGCGGGCAGCAGGTCGGCGCCGACGTCGACGCGGTGGATCGAAGCCGCGTCGAAGTGGTTGGCCTTCGCGATGGCGTCGAGGAAGGCATCGTCGGTGCGCAGCCCGGAGGTGCCGACCGTGGCCCCGGCGAGATCGGCGGGCTTCGTGATGCCGGCCGAGCCCACAGCCATGATCGAGTTCAGGGCGGTGGGGATGAGGGCGCCGACAGCGACGACGTCGAGCTTCTCGACCCCGGCGATGACCACCTCGGGTTCGTAGGAGATGCCCAGGTCGACGGTGCCGGTGCTGACGAGCTTGAGCGGGTCGGACGGGTCCGAGGGCGAACGCAGGGTGACGTTCAGCCCGGCGTCGCTGTAGTCGCCGCCGTCCTGCGCCGAGTACAGCGCGAGATGGTCCGGGTTGGGCTCCCAGTCGAGCAGCACCGTGGCGGCCCGGCGCTTGGCGCCGGACGAGCCGTCGGAGCCGCAGGCCGTGACGGCCGTGAGGGCGATGGCGGCGAGTGCGGCCGTCGTCATGGTCAACCGGCGGGAGCGCGGCGAGATCAACGGGTGTTCCCTTCTCGGGTGGGATTGCGGTGCCAGGGTACGAGCAGCCGTTCGGCGCCGTGCACGAGTGCGAACAGCGCCACGGACATCGCGGTGAGCAGCACGATCGCGGCGAACACCAGCGCGGACTGGAGCTGGGGGACGCCTTGGCGCATCACGTGGCCGAGTCCGTCGGAGGCACCGGAGTACTCGCCGAAGACCGCGCCGGTCGCGGCGTAGGCGGCGGCGAGGCGCAGGCCGGTGAACACCGAGGGCAGCGCGGCGGGGAACTCCACCCGGGTGAAGATGGCGACGCGGCGGCCGTGCAGGGTCCGCATCATCCGGACGAGCTCAGGATCGACCGAGGCGAGGCCGTCGAGGGTGCCGACCACGACGGGAAAGAAGCAGATCAGCGCCACCAGGATGAGCTTCGGGGTGATGCTGTACCCGAAGATGATCGCCAGGATCGGGGCGAGGACGACGATCGGGATCGTCTGCGAGCCGATGAGCAGCGGATACAGGGCTCGGCGGGCCGCGGCGGAGAAGTGCAGCGCGCAGCCGAGGGCGAGCCCGGCGGCGACGGAGAGCGCGAAGCCGAGAACGATTTCGGTGAGGGTGACCCAGGTGGCGCTGCGCAGGGTGCTGTCCCACCGGTCGACCAGCGTCGTCGCCACCTGGTCCGGCGCCGGCAGGATGTACTCCTCGACGTGCAGCACCCGGGTGACGAACTCCCAGGTGCCCAGCAGCACGGCGCCGACGAGGATGCTCGGCCACAGCCGCGTCGCGGTCAACGGGCGCTCTCCAGGTGAGCGAGGACGGTGTCGCGCAGCGCGACGAAGTCGGGGTCGGCGAGCCGGGCCCGCCGGGCCGCGGCGCCGGTGCCGGCGTAGGGGGGAACGTCGACCGACGCGACGATCCGGCCGGGGCGAGCCGACATCACCACCACCCGGTCGCACAGCAGCAGCGCCTCCTCGACGTCATGGGTGACGAGAACGACGGTGCGGGGCTCGTCGGCGAGCATCGCGCGCAGCCAGTCCTGCAGGTCAGCGCGGGTGATCGAGTCCAGGGCGCCGAACGGCTCGTCGAGTAGCAGCACCGGCTTGTCCGCGGCCACCGTGCGCAGGAACGAGACCCGTTGGCGCAGGCCACCGGAGAGCTGCGCCGGCCGGTGGTCGGCGAACTCGGCGAGGCCGAACCGGTCGAGCAGTGGCTGGACGCGCCGCGACGCCTCCCGGCGGGACAGGCCCTGGTTCTCCAGCGGGATCCGGGCGTTGGCGAGCACCCCGCGCCAGGGCAGCAGCAGGTCGCGTTGGGGCATCCAGGCGCAGCGGGCTAGCCGGCCCGGCGCGTCCGCGGCACCGAGGACGTCGACGGTGCCGGCGTCCGGGTCGGTCAGCCCGCAGATCATCGACAGCAGGGTCGACTTGCCGCACCCGCTCGGGCCGACGATGCCCAGCCGGCTGTGCGCGGGGATGGTCAGGTCCGCGCCGGCCACGGCGTCGGTCTGGCCGAACCGCTTGGCGACCCCACGGAGCTCGACGCCCGTCCCGACCGGCTGAAGGGGATCGGACGACGACAGGGCCGTCGGCGGGCTCGATCGGCGGGCGAACACGACTTCTCCTCCTCCCTGCGTTGCTGCTCCTGAGCTGGTGCTGTCCTGTGGCGGCCACGAGCATGTTCCGACGGGCGCGTGGCAGCGCGCGGCTGGTCGGGTGTGGACCGTCGTCGGGTGGTGAGCGCCTCGCGAGGTCCGGTCAGGCGGCGACCGGTCGAATGAGGACGGGCCGAGCGCTCGTCCGGCCGGGTAGGACTGGCCGGGCGACCGCGGGACGGCGGCGGCCGGCGGCGCGGAGGGAAACGATCGGAGCCGGACGCGTCACGGCCATCACTCCCTACGCCGGAATTACCCGGACAGGTTCAGGCGGTCGGCGGCGCCGGGCTTGTGCCCAGCCGCCCTCTCAGCCTCCTCGGGTGGAAGCTCCCGCAACGTTCGCCCAAAGTACGGCATGATCAGGCCGTCGCCAACCCCTGGCCTGCGGGTCGCTGTCGCCGCGTCAGGAAGCCAGGGCCTGGTGGGGGCGAGCCGTCGGCGGTACCCAGCCCCGTTCGCGCAGGGCCCCGGCGACGATCGCGGCGGCGTCGTCCGGCGCGGTCCGCAACAGGCGCGCCGGCAGCCGGACCAGGATGTCCTGATCGGGGCCACCCTCGGTGACCGGCTGGCTTACGGCAGACCCGACCTCGACCCGTACCCGCCACGGCTCGTAGCGCACGGTCAGCCGGGAGGTCGGCTCGTCGGGCGGCCCTTCGACCCGGTAGCCGGCGGATGGTAGCTCCTGGCGCCGCTCGATGCGGCGGAACATGATCTCGGTGAGGTGCGGCGCGTCCGCACCGAGCCGATCCAGCGTCTCGGTGATCAGCGTGCGCCGGCTGATCGGGCCGCGACGGGACAGCGCCTCGCGCAGGCCGCGGACGGCGGCGATGCGTTGGTGCACCGCGTCGGCGAGGAGGTCCTGCGCCAGTGTCCGGGACGCGGCCCACTCCGCCATGTCGATCACAGACCGGGCCGGTGTGGTCCGTCGGGGCAGTCGAAGCGGGTCGATCTCGGTGATCTGCAGGCGCGCGCTGTGCCGCAGGAGCACCCCCGGCGGGGCGCTGACGCGACGGTCGGCCGGGACGAGCACGGTTACCGGCTGGGTGTCGTAGCCGACCAGCCCGGCGAGCGCCGCCGCGCATCCGCCCGCAAGCACCGCATCCGGGCCGATGGCCTGCACGACGGCCCACAGGTGCTGCGGGCCGGTGGTGGGGGCGAGGTCGGTGATCAGGACGCCGCGGAAAGGCCGGCGCCAGTGGCCGTCGTTGAGGCGCCGGCGGATCTCGGTGCGGGGGACGCCGGCGGCGACCGCGTCGCGGATCGTGATCACGCCGGCCTGCGTGGTGGCGATCTCCTGCCAGGAGAGTCGGCCAGGGTTATGGGCCATGAGAAGACGATGACGGTTGTTCTTCCGTTGTGCCAGCATCTTTTTCTGGTTGTGGATAACTACGCGCGGTGTTCGCCGGTCACGCTGGGTTCGGTGGCTGCCCGCCGACGCGGCGCCGCCCCCTGCGCGGCGGCCCTCCTTCGGCGCGCCTGCGGCCGTCGGCCGGTGAGTCCTCCACGGGCCGCCCGGGGCCCGCGGCCTGCGAGTCCGGGCTCGTCGCGGGCTGCTCCCCGACCGGGACCCAGCCGCCGAGGACGGAGCCGCCGGGGCGAGTGGGCCGTGGGTGCGGCGGGGACAGCCGGTAGGCCAGCTCCTCCGCGACGGCCGGCCGGGTCGGGTAGCTGCTGCCGGGCGCGGCGGTCTCGATCGGAGGCGGCCAAGCCGCGGCCGGCTGGCCTGCCGGCCCCGCGAGCGGGAGCGGCGCGGGTGGCGCGGGCGGCGCGGCGAGGGGGACGGCGCCCGGCGCCCGGACAGCCGCCCCCGGAATCCCCGAGCCGGCTCGGGCCGCCGACCGGCGGTCGAACGGCGAGACCCGGGGCAGCAGCACGGTGCCCGGGTTGCAATCGCCCGGTGTCACCCGACCCGGCCCATCGACCGGGCTGACCAGCAGGAAGGCGGTGGTCGGCAGGGTCTGCACGGTGGTCGGCTCGATGAGGAACTCGTACACCCGCTGCGTGGTGCTGCCGTCGTTCGTCGAGTCGCTGACCGAGGTGTTCGTCGTGCGCTGCCAGGTCTGCGAACGTGACGTCGTCACGGATTCCTGCCAGCCGGTGTTCGTCGAGGTGTTCTGCAACCAGGGCAGCAGGCGGGTGCCGTCGTAGGTCCGGCCGGAACCGCCGCTGGTGCCCGTGGTGTCGGAGGTGCCGTCGGAGGAGCCGACACTGTCGCTGTCGCCCGTCGTGAAGCTCCGCCCGACCTGCGTGGTCACCTGGGACATGACGAACGTGTGGCCGCGGCCGATGAATTCCGCCGCCGTCGTCGCGTCCTTGCCGTTGCCGAGCCGCATGATGATCGTCGAGCCGCCCTGGCTGCCCAGGACCCGTTCGGCGTCGTCGGTGAGCCGTTCGAAGAGCAGCACGAGGCGCACCCCGGCGATCTCGGCGTGCCGGGCCAGGCCCTCCAGCGCTGGTCGGCCGAGATGGTCCGCTCCGGCGACGACCAGCATGTCGCGTCCGGTGGCGGGGGCGAGCTCGCGGCGGCGGAGCTGGTGGAGTACCGCCTGGATGACGAGCCGGTCGGCGAGCTCCTTGTGATGCGTCGATGACGCGCGGCTGGAGGTTGCCATCACCCGCAGCCCCTGGACCGGCCACCACGTAGCCAGCCGCCGCAGGCCGCCCGCGCCGGGCGCACCGGTGATCGCCGACCGGTCCCGGGCAGTGGCCGCGACCGCGGCGCCCGGCGGGCAGAGGGCCTCCAGTGACGAGCGCAGGTAGCGCAGCTCGTCGGGGATCCGCTCGCCGCGGCCGAAGGCGTTCATCCGGCTGACAAGCGCACCGGCCTCGGCTGTCGACAACGCCACGGCCGCCGTGCCGTCGTCGAGACCTTCCAACACGCGCAGGCCCTCGGCGAGCCGGCGGAAGGTCAGCCGCTCGCCGAGGACCTGACCGACCGTGCTCACCAGGTCGGCATGCAGCGCCCGGCGGTGATGGTCCTGCTCACCCTCGCGGGTCGGGCCGAAGGCATCCGCCACGAGCTCGCCGGTCTCCCGCGGGCCCAGCTCGTCGAGCAGCGCGACCTCGTCGAGCTGGCGAGGCAGGTCCCAGGATTCGACCGGCCAGCGGGCCTGCCCGGCCAGCCGCGCCAACCCGCCGCCGACCGTCCGCTCGCTCAGGTCGACGAGCAGGATGCCGGTGCCGCCGGTGAGCACCGAGCAGCCGGCGGTGGCCAACAGACTGGCCCAGCCGTTGCCGTCGCCGCCGAAGACGTCGACCCGCGGTGTCGCGGCCGGCGTCACGATGGGGAAGAAGGCGCTGGCATCTTCCCTGCGCCGCTCGTCGGCATGGTTGTGCGCGTCGACCTCGGCCCGCCAGAAGGCCACCGCCTGCTCGTGCTCGGCGCGGGCCATCGCCGTCGTCGTCCGTGCCCGGCGCCGGGCACGGACCAGGCGGCGGTGGCGCGCCAGCGGGGGCAGGCCGGCGAGTAGGGCGAGGGCGAACCCGGCCGGCACGAAGAACAGTCCGCCCTCGCCGGCGAGCAGCACCCCGAAGACGACGAAGGCGACGGGCACGAGCAGTCGCGTCCACAGCGACCGGATCGCCCGGTCGCGCTGGGCGGACAGCTCGGTCAGGTCGGGCAGCGCCGGTTCCGTCCAGGTAGGGGGTTCGTCGGCGAGCGGGCTTGGCGCCGGCGGTCCGCCGTCGACAAACTCCCATCCCCAGCGTTCTCGGGGGACGAACAGTCCCTGGATCAGCTGGGCTTCCGCCGCCGTTAGGGCTGCGCCCCCCATCGTTGGCCCCCCGCCAGTCATGTCACCGCCGGACCTGGCCCGCCAGCCTGCACACCGCCCGGCCCGCCGCGCCGCCGTTGCCGGCGAGCACGCCCCGTGGCGAGGTCAAATCCCTCCGTCTCCAGTATGGCGCCGTGTGTCCGCTCTGTCGCGTTCTGCCGCTCCGTGCCGTAACGGCCCGATGCTTCGCCAGAGCGGTCCGCGTCGGCCGGGGACGACGTGCCGCAACCGGCGGTCCGCCGGCCTGTCGGCCTGTCGGCTTTCCGACAAGCCCACCGCCGGCCGGAGCCGTTCCCGCAGGCCGGCTCCTTCAGGTCCCGGCCGAGCCCGCGCCGGCCGCCCGCGGGACGCGTTGTCGCGGGCCGGCGCGGCGGCGAATTCTCCTACGCTCGCCTGAGATCAGGCCTCTGCCGCCCGCACCGAACCGGACGGGCGGACCGGGCGGACCGGACGGACGGACCGGACGGACGGGCGGACCGGACAGGACGTCCGGCGGCCGGGCTGGCGCGCCTACCAGGCGGATGGCGGGGGACCGGCGCAGGACTGCGTGATGTGAGTCGGATGGGGGAGATGGCTGATGGTGCGAAACGGTCGGCGGGTGCTCGGGACGGGCATCGCCACGTTGGCGTTGCTGTGGGCGGCGGCCGCCTGCGGTGGGGACGATGCGACAGGCGTGCCCGCCGTCTCCTCCAGCACGTTCGCGCCCGCGCCGTCACCGAGCCCGTCACCCACGCCGACGGGCGTCACCTCAGCGGTCTACCAGCAGGTTCTGACTGCTCTGGACGCGGCGCTCACCCCGGACCTGGGAGCGGTATCGGGCGCCCAGACGCCGCCCGACCTGTCCAAGGCGCTGCGCACGGCCGCGACGGACCTGACGACCCAGCGCACGACGCTGGAGAACACCGACCCGCCAGCGCGGGCGCGTGCCGCGCACGGGCAGCTCGTCGCCGCGTTGCTCGCTCTCGGCACGGACCTGGACACTCTGCGAGATGAGGCCGACCGGCAGGCGCTGTGCACCGGCAGCTCGGGCGGGCGGCGGGCGTCGGCCGGCAACGGCGCGCACCTGACCCGGCTCGCCGTCGCGGCGCTCGCGGCGGCGGACCCGGCCAACCCGTACCGGGTCGGGGCGTTCCTGCCGGCCGGCCAGCCGGACCAGACTCGGCGGCCGGACAACGGCAGCGTCGGCCCCGGCCGGCGTGGCGGCTACGGGAAGTTGACCGTCAAGGCGCCGCCGTCCCAGGACGCCGTGGTCAAACTGACCGAGGGCGGCGCGCGGGTGCGCAACATCTTCATCCGAAGCGGCAGCAGCGCGACGGTCGACGGCTTGCCCAACGGCAAGTTCGACGTCTACTACACCTTGGGCGAGGACTGGGACACCGACGCCGCCCGGTTCACCCGCAACTGCGCGTTCAACAAGTTCGACGACGGCGTGACCTTCACGACCCGGAACCTGTCGACGTCGATCGAGTACACGACGTACGAGCTCACCCTGTTCGACGTGGCCGGCGGGACCGCTACCAGCGTGCCGATCCCGCCGGTCGACTTCCCCGCCACCTGACCTGACGCGATCTCACCGGCCGGCCGCGGCCGACTCCGGCGCCTCGAGGCCGGCCAGCGGCCTGCCCGCGGCCGTTTCGACGAGGTTGGCGATCTGGTCGACCAGGTCCGCCAGACCGGGTCCGGCGCAGGCGCACTCCAGCGCGATCGCGACGGCCCCGGCATTCGTCCCGCCGGCGAGCTCCCGCACCGCGTCGACCAGCCCGCTCGCCGTCACGTCGCCGACGCTGACCTGGTCCTCGCCGCCCGCATAGATCGGGCTGGCGCGCAGCCAGGCGAGCTGCTCGCCGATGGTGCTGCCGGCGACGGCCAGGCCGCGGTCGTGCCAGGACGACGTGTGCGGGTGGGGGTCCGCGTCCGGGCCCTGCCGGCGGACGGCCTCGGCGAGGGCCAGCCGGACGTCCTGCCAGCGGTAAACACCCGCGGTGAACCGCCGGGAGTCCCGGCGCGCATTCACATCGCCTGGGTCGTCGGGGCCGTCGGGGCCGTCGGGGTCGTCGACGAGCAGCCGGCGCAGCGTGGTCCGCAGCGTGGCGGCGAACTCGTCCGGATCGACCGACGGGCGTAGCAGTCGGGCGCGGGCGTCGGTGGCCCGGTCGGTGGCATGCGCGAGCAGGCAGTCGAGCCGCCGCGGCGGCTGCGCGGCCAGCATCGCCCGCAGCCCCGGCGACGGGGTGAACGGCGCCACGCCCAGCACGTGGGCGAAGCCCATCACCTGATGGGCCGCGACCGCCTCGACCCAGAGCACCAGCCGGGCATCTCCGGCGGCCAGCGCCGCTGTCTCCGTCTCCTCCAGCGTGCAGGCCCGCCCGACGGCGCACGCGGCGCCGCAGTGCAGACTGCGCCGGCCGGCCAGCGGGACCCGGTCGTAGCGGGCGAGGTGCGGCGACTCCCGGGCGTCGCCGGCGACCATCCGGGCCAGCACCGGGCGGTCCATGCCGTCCAGGCTGACGGCGGCCACTCCCGCCGGCAGCGCCACGACGGCCTCGGACTGCTCCGGGCGCAGGTTCATCGTGGCGCCGACGGCCTCCCGGTCGTCGGCGGCCGGCAGCCGGTGCATCACCTTCAGCGCGGTGTTCTTGATGACGTCGGGCAGGATCTTCGCCGGGATCTGCTCGACGACGACGAGGCCCTCGCCGTAGGCGCGGATCTCGGCGAGCAGGGAGGCGAACAGCTCGACCGCGGCCGCCGCCGGCCCGTCGGTGACGTTCTTGAGCAGCCGGTGTGCCTCCTCGACGACGAGGACGTGGCGCAACCCGCCGGCGCCCGCGGCCCCGAAGCGAACCCGCAGGTGCTCGACGATGCGGATGAGAACCGCCCCGAGCAGGAACGCCTTGTCCTGGTCGCTGGTGATGTCCTCGAGCTCGATGACGACGTTGCGGGTCAGCAGCGTGCCGATGTCGATGGGATGGCCGCCCTCGAAGAACCGCCCCGGGCTGCCCTCCCGCAGGCTGCCGATGCGCACGTCGACGAACCCGCGGACGTCGGCGGTGACCTCCGCCCCATAGCCGATGTTCTCCACCACCCTGGCGGCGGTTCGTTGGAGGTCGCCGAGGGTCGGGTAGCGCCGGCGCGCCTCGACCGGCGGTTCCGCGTCCGGCCCGCTGACGCGGAACCGTGGTCGATGCGGTGGCTCGGGCCGGTCGAGCACCAGGTTCCAACCCAGGTCCCGGTAGCACACGGTGAGCGCGCGGGCGAGGACCTGGGGGAACGGCTCGTGCGCCTCGAAGGCGGCGAGGAACAGCGCGCGGATGAGGTCGAGATGGCTCTGCAACGGGAAGCCGGCCTCCGGCTCCAACGGGTTCAGCGACGCCGGCGCCGCGTCGAGCCGGCCGGGTCGGATGACGAGCACCTCGCCGGGCCGCCCGGCGAGATCCGCCAGCCGGCCCGCCATCCGCGCGTACTCCGCCTTCGCGGGCTCCAGCACCAGCCATGGCACCGGCGCCGGGGCGCGGGCCAGCGACTCCAGCAGCGACCGCACGGTCTGCGACTTCCCGGAGCCGGTGGCGCCGCAGACGAACGTATGCCGGTTGAGCGTGGATCGCGGGACGGCGAGCGCGCCGGCCGGCGACCAGCCGGCGTCGAGGACGTCACCGAGCCGCACCGTCCCGGGCGCGCCGCGCGGGTCCGCGGGCCCGCTGCCGTCCGGGCCCTCCGGCGTCACGTCGAACGTGTGCGGGGTGATGAGCGTGATGCCCGGAAGTTCCCGGCCGGGCGGGCGGGCCAGCGCCGCGAGCAGCTCGGCGCCGGCCCGGAACGGGCTTCGCTCAGCTCCGTCGGCGGGACCCGCCGGGCGCGGCGTCCGGGCGCCGCCGAACGACGTCGCGGGGCCCAACGGGCGCAGCGTGTAGGGGAGCTCGTCGAGGTCGCTGGAGCTGCACAGCAACGCTGCCAGGGAGAACGCGCCGGCCCTGCTGGCCCCGCCGACGAGGATCTCGACGTCCCACATCCCGCTGGCCGCGGCGCGACCGAGTTCCCGGTGGCGGCGCTCGGCGCGTTCCAGGTCGAGCCGGGCGTCCTGGTCGTGTTCGCGCAGGCGCAGCGCGGGGATGGACCGGGCGAGGGCGTCGCGTTCCTCGGCGAGGCGGTGCGGCGGCACCGGCCAGGCCAGCACCAGCCAGGCGAACGGGCCGACGAGGTGGGCGGCGTAGTCGTCGAACGAGCCGCGCCGCGCGCCGGCCGGAGGTTGGGCACCGCCCTCCCCGCCCGGTCCGGGTGCCCACAGGGCGTCCGGGGCTCCGCCGCAGCGTAGCCAGAACGGGAAACGGGCGAGATCGTCGAGGACGGCGCCGGGCGGCAGCGTCGCGGCCGTCGAGCCGGGCGGGTAGAGCAGCGGTGTCACCGCCGCCGTCCGCGGCGCCGCTGCGGGCCGGGGGAGACCAGGTCCGGGCGGCCCGGGGAAGGGCGGCAGCGTCGGCAGCCCCACGCCCGCACGATCCAGCCACCTGTCGGCGTCCAGCTCGGGGAGCACGGGAGCCGCTGGGAAGGCCGTACTCGCGGGGAAGGCCGGGTCTGGTGCCGCAGCCACGGCCACGGTCACGGCGGCCGGGACGCCACTCGGCGGGAAGTAGGGCCGGCCACCGGCGAGAAAACGGATGTGGGACTCGTCCGGCCCGCGTAGCCAGGCGACGGCGATGCCCGGCGCGGCCGGTCCGGCGTCGAGCGAGGTCAGCTCGGCGTGCGCCCCCACCAGCGCGGCGAACAGCGCGGGCGGGACGGGGTCGGGACGGTCGGTCCCCTCGGGGCGCCGTGGGGTGGTCAGGATGCGGTGGAACTGGAAGCCGTCGAGCACGGTCGTCGGGCCTGATTCAGTGGGGGCCCGAGCGGTGGCGGGCCGGGTCGGTGGCGGCCGATCGCGGTGCGGTGAGCGCATTGCGGCGCGGTGTGCACGCTTTGTCGCCGCGGATTGCACAGAACGTACCGCAATCGACTCTGCGCATCTCGCGTCCCGGCGTCGCGCATGCCGGCGACAGGCGTAACCCGGTCGGGCGTGATCCAACCCTCGTCGCGGCCGCGGGAGGGGGGCTGGATGGGCCGGGGGCGGCAGCCAACCGTGCGTTCATCCTCGCCGGACCTCTCGTGGTCCCGATGGCACCGGCCTGCCTGCGGGCTGCCGATCAGCGAATCCGATGTGGCAATCTATCACCCTCCGAGTCGAAATAAATCCGGATCGTGTTTATCGTTGCGGTGTTCTGGTCAGATGTGCGCGTTTCGGGCAGGTTCGGGCCGCACCGGGTGAAGGGGCGGAGACGAGTATGTGGCGAATGATGCGGATTAGTCCGAGGAGGCATTCCCGGATGTCACCCAGCGTTCGCGTGTTGTGGCTGGATGGCGTGGGCAGTCCACTGGGGTACCCCATCGAAGCGCAGGAGGCGATCCGTATCGTCGTGACCGGTGCGCCGTGGTCGCACCCCGGTGGCGTGGGCGCGGTCGCCGCCGGGAGCCTCGGCACTCGACAGCGCGATGCCGCCCCGCCCGCGGCGTCGTTCCGGAGGCCGCAGACATGGCCGATCACCGCAACAGACCTCGCTGGGTCCGGTCGCGCATGGGCTCCGCGCGGGGCCGGTCGGTCGCCGTCGGCATCGCGGCCGCCGGCGTGACTCTGGTCGTGGGCGCCGCGGGTGCCGTCCACTTCAGCGGTCCCGGCGGGGACTCCAGGCCACCGGCGTCGGTCGCCGCCGCCGCGTCCGGGCCCGCCACCCGGGCTGCGGGCGCGGAGCCGCTGCGGCCGAATCGGGTCGATGGCGCGGACGCCACGACCGGGGCCCAGGGCACCGTCCCCGGCATCGGATCGGTGATGTCGGCGCGGATTCCCCGGGACGCGCTCCAGGTGATCGTCGCGAGCGGCGCCGACCGGGAGGCGAACACCAACGACGTGACCCTGTGGCAGCGCGCGAACCCGGACGCCCGCTGGGAGCCGTTCGGTGCCCCGCTGACCGGGCGCAACGGCGCCAACGGGTGGACCTTCGCCCACCGGGAGGGCGATCTGCGCAGCCCGATCGGCGTGTTCAGCCTGACGGCGGCCGGCGGCAAGCTGCCCGATCCGGGCACCGGCCTGCCCTACGAGTACCGGCCGGCGTTCTACCGGACGGCGGCCCCGCAGGGGCAGCCGATGGCTGAGGCGTTCAACTACGTCGTCGCCATCGACTACAACCGGCTGCCCGGACGTCCCCCGTCCGACCCGACCCGGCCGATGGGCGACCAGGTCGGCGGCGACATCTGGCTGCACGTCGACCACAAGTCGCCGACCCGGGGCTGTGTCGCCGTCGAGCAGGACGCGCTGACGTCCATCCTGCGCTGGCTGAAGCCCACCGCCCACCCCATGATCGTCATGGGTGACGTGGCCGATCTCGCCGCCGATACCTGACCCGGCCGGGCCGCCGGGTCGGGCCGGGCCGGGTCGGGCCACGGGGTCGAGCTGCCGAGCTCAGCCGGCCTTCGGGGCGTGCTGTTCCGCGTGGCCGCCGAACTGCTTGCGCATCGCCGAGAGCAGCTTGTCCGCGAACAGGCTCTCCCCGCGGGAGCTGAACCGCTCGTACAGGGAGGCGGTCAGCACATGCGCGGGCACGCCCTCCTCCACCGCCGCGAGCACCGTCCACCGGCCTTCACCCGAGTCGGAGACCCGCCCGCTGAACTCGGCGAGTTCGGGATCCTCCTGCAACGCGGCGGCGGTGAGATCGAGCAGCCAGGAGCTGACGACGCTGCCGCGCCGCCACACCTCCGCAATCGCGGCGGTGTCGAAGTCGTACTGGTAGAACTGCGGGTCGCCCAGCGGGGCCGTCTCGGCGTTGTGCTCCAGGGCCTCACGGCCGATGTTCGCCTTGTCGAGGATGGCGAGACCTTCCGCGAAGGCGGCCATCATGCCGTACTCGATGCCGTTGTGGACCATCTTGACGAAGTGGCCGGCGCCGTTCGGCCCGCAGTACAGGTAACCCTTCTCGGCCTGGACCGGCTCGCCGTCGCGGCCGGGCGTGCGGGGAATCGTGCCGACGCCGGGGGCGATCGTGTCGAACAGCGGCTCCAACCGGGCCACGGCCTGCGGCTCGCCGCCGATCATCAGGCAGTAGCCGCGTTCCAGGCCGAACACCCCGCCGGAGGTGCCGACATCGACGTAATGGATGCCCTTCGTGGTGAGTTCCTTCGCCTTGCTGATGTCATCGCGGTAGTACGAGTTGCCGCCGTCGATGATGATGTCGTCCGGCGCGAAATGCTCGGCGACCGCATCGACGGTCTGCCCGGTCAACCCGGCCGGCACCATGATCCAGGCTGTCCGCGGGGGACGCAGGGCCGCGGCGAACTCGGCGAGCGTCCCCGCCCCCGTGGCACCCTCGGCCTCCAGGGCCTTGATGGCCTCGGTGTTGACGTCGTAG
Organism: Frankia gtarii; assembly: GCF_025403375.1. Classification (GTDB taxonomy): domain Bacteria; phylum Actinomycetota; class Actinomycetes; order Frankiales; family Frankiaceae; genus Frankia; species Frankia gtarii. The sequence goes on along the minus strand of NZ_JAMPTM010000088.1, from coordinate 1,511 downwards.
ACCACGCACTCGTGGCCGTCGCGGATCAGCCGGCGCACCAGGTTGGCGCCCATCCGGCCAAGGCCGACCATCCCGAGCTGCATCTTGTCTCCCCGCTCGTTTCGTCCCGGTGGCCCGACGCGAGGCGGCTACGCCGCGCGCCGGGCCCTGCTTCGCGCTCCCGACCATTGTTCCCTTGACACCCCGCGCCTCCCGGCTGTGGGCGGCGCGCCGTCCGTTCGGGCCAGGTGCTTCTCGTCACCGCGTCGGCGCGTACGGTACGACCGGGTCGGTGGGGAGGCGCGGGCGTGGACCAGGACGCAGCTGTGGATGTGATCGTGATTGGCGCGGGACCCGCCGGGGAAAACGTCGCCGGCCGGTGCGCCGACGCGGGGCTCGCCGTGGCCATCGTCGAACGGGAGCTTGTCGGCGGCGAGTGCAGCTACTGGGGCTGCATCCCGAGCAAGACCCTCATCCGGCCGGGGGAGGTGCTCGCCGCGGCGCGCCGCGTGCCGGGCGCCGCGGCGGCGGTCACCGGCTCGCTGGACGCCGCGGCGGCGTTCGCGCGGCGCGACTCGCTGGTCGGCGGCTTTTCGGATGACTCCCAGGTGCCGTGGCTGACCGACAAGGGCGTGCGGCTCGTCCGCGGAACCGGCCGGCTGACCGGGCGGCCGCGCCAGGTCGAGGTCACCGCCGCCGACGGTGAGCGCCGGGTGCTGACCGCGTCGCGCGCGGTGGTCGTGGCCACGGGCAGCCGGGCGACCGTCCCGCCGATCCCGGGGCTCGTCGACGCCGATCCCTGGGACAACCGTTCGGCGACCGCCGCCACCTCGGTGCCGCGGCGCCTCGTGGTGCTCGGCGGCGGGGCCGTCGGGGCGGAGCTCGCCCAGGCGTTCCGCCGGCTCGGCAGCGCGGAGGTCACCGTCGTCGAGGGCTCGCCCCGGCTGCTCGTCCGGGAGGAGGAGTTCGCCGGGGAGGAGGTCCGGGCGGCGTTCGAGGCGGACGGCATCGCGGTGCGGCTCGGTACCCGGGCCGTCGAGGTGCATCGGCGCCGCGACGACGCCGCGGCGCCGCGCGGCCCGGTGACCGTCACCCTGGCCGGCCCGGCGGGCACCCTGGCCGGCCCGGCGGGGCCGGAGTCCGCGGGCGACACGGTCGTGGCGGACGAGGTTCTGGTGGCGGTCGGGCGCACCCCGGCGACCGGGGACCTGGGGCTGGCGGCCGTCGGGTTGCCACCCGGGAAGTTCATCGACGTCGACGACCGTCTCCTGGCGGTCGGGGTGAGCGACGGCTGGCTGTACGCGGTCGGCGACGTCTGCGGCCGCGCCCTGCTCACCCACATGGGCAAGTACCAGGCGCGGATCGTCGCCGACGTCATCACCGGCCGCCGCGACGCCGCCGGCGAGCCTGCCCGCGACGTGGCGGACCACCTCGGCGTCCCGCGGGTGACCTTCACCGATCCCCAGGTCAGCGCGGTCGGGCTCACCGAGCGGGCGGCGCGGGAGGCGGGCGTGGCGGTGCGGGCGGTCAGC
>NZ_JAMPTM010000087.1 GCF_025403375.1 Frankia gtarii | reverse complement strand
CCCCACAGCCGGTTCCCACCCCACAGCCGTCACTCGGCCCACCAGCGAAGAGAAGGAGCCGTCCGTGCGGGACGCCTTCACCGACGAACTCGAAAGCATCAACCAGTCCCTGATCGAGATGACCAACCTGGTCGCCTCGGCCATGGCCCGGGCGACGACCGCTCTGCTCGACGCCGACCTCCAGCTCGCCGAGAACGTCATCAGCGGGGACGAGACGGTAGATCTGCTGCGCAACGAGATCGAGGAGCGCGCGTTCGACGTCATGGCGCGCCAGGCGCCCGTCGCCACCGACCTGCGGATGATGGTCACCACGCTGCGGATCGTCGCCGATCTGGAACGGATGGGCGACCTGGCGCTGCACGTAGCCAAGGTGGCGCGCCGCCGGTACCCCGGGCGGGCGGTCCCGCCGGAGCTGCGGGGCACCCTGCTGGAGATGGGCCAGGTCGCGCAGCGCATCGTCGCGAAGGCCGGCTCGGTGATCGCCAGCCGCGACACCGACCTCGCCAAGCAGCTCGAGGCGGACGACGACGCGATGGACGGGCTGCACCGCACCCTGTTCCACGTGCTGATCGAGAAGCCCTGGCGGCACGGCATGGAGGCCGCGATCGACATCACCCTCTGCGGGCGCTACTACGAGCGCTACGCCGACCACGCGGTCTCCGTGGCCCGCCGGGTCATCTACCTGGTCACCGGGGAGATCACCACGTCCTGACCGGTGCACACCGGCCGGCAGCTCCGCCGGGACGACGGGCCAGGCCCGCGCGCGTGCCGCGGGCCTGGAGGCTGACCATCGTTACTTCTTGCCCTGCGCGGCGACAGCGGCCGCCGCGCTCGCGGCGGCATCCGGGTCGAGGTACCCCGAACTCAGCACGCCCAGGTTGTCGTCGAGTTCGTAGCGCAGCGGGATGCCGGTCGGGATGTTGAGCCCGGCGATGTCGGTGTCGCTGATGTGGTCGAGATGCTTGACCAGGGCCCGCAGCGAGTTGCCGTGCGCGGCGACCAGTACCGTGCGGCCGGCCCGCAGGTCGGGCACGATCTCGTCGTACCAGTAGGGCAGCATCCGGGCGACGACGTCGGCGAGGCACTCGGTGCGCGGGATGAGGTCGGGGGCGAGGTCGGCGTAGCGCTCGTCCACCCCGCTGACCTGCTCCGGGCCGATCTCCGGCGGCGGCGTGTCATACGAGCGGCGCCAGAGCTGAAACTGCTCCTCGCCGAACTTCTCCAACGTCTCGGCCTTGTTCAGGCCCTGCAGGCCGCCGTAGTGCCGTTCGTTCAGGCGCCAGCTCCGGCGGACCGGTACCCAGGTCCGCCCGGCGGCGTCCAGTGCCAGCCAGGCGGTGCGGATCGCCCTGGTCATCAGGGACGTGTGCACCACGTCCGGGAGAACACCGGCCTCGAGCAGCAGTTCCCCGCCGCGGGTGGCCTCCTTCAGGCCCTTCTCGGACAGGTCGACGTCCACCCAGCCGGTGAACAGGTTCTCGCGGTTCCAGTTGCTCTCACCGTGGCGGAGCAGAACGAGGGTCGGCATATCCGAGATCCTGCCTGCTCGCCCGGGCCCTCGGCCAGCATTGCCGGCTCCTGCCGCCGGCCGGCCGGATCGCCGCCGGTCGCGGCCGGGACCGGGCGACGCCGACGCCCCACCGAAGGGGCCAGCGGGTCTCCGCCGCGGCGGTTCGGGCCACAGGGGTGTCCGCTGGGACCCGAAAAAATGCCGTCCGGGCCGGCACAGGCCTGCCTGGGCCGGCAAAGATCGTCCGACCCGGAAAATGAAGCGACCCCCGGGCGCTCCGCCACCGCGGAAGCGATGGCGGTCCGTCGGGACTTGTCGACGGCGCCCGGGGGTCGGGTGATCTGCCTGGTACTCGCCGGTGCCGGTGCCCGTGGGGCCACCCGGCTAGAGGTGAGGACCACGAGACCGGCTAGCGGACAGTCACCTCACGAGTCCTATGAGCATACAAAGTGTGGACCACCTCCCTTCTCGTGTACCGCAGACGCTACGCGGCCGGGCGGCCACCTCGCAACGCCTTTTTCGGTCGTGTCGATGGGACGCTCGCGACACTCCTGACGGGAACACGACAAGCCACCGCCCGCTGAGACCCCCGTGATACCGGCCGTCGGAATAGCCTGGTCGGCCCCGCATCGAATGATCAGTCTGCCCGGCCGGGCGGCGGACGGCGGCGTGGGGCCCGCGCGACGACCTAGACTCGACGCCATGAGCGCTGGGTCGACCCCGAGCACCGAAGCCACCCGATCCCCGCTGCTCGACCTGCCCGGCGCGGTGCCGGCGGCCGGCAACGACGCGGCGGTCGCCGCCCACTACGGCGACCCGCTGCGGGAACAGCGCGCGCTGCGCGACGGCGCAGCCCTGGTCGACCGGTCGCACCGCGAGGTGGTGCGCATCGGCGGCCCGGACCGGCTCTCCTGGCTGCACAGCATCACCTCCCAGCACCTGTCCGGGCTGGGCGCGATGCGCGGCAGCGAGGCGCTGGTGCTGTCACCGCAGGGCCACGTCGAACACCATCTCGTCCTCGCCGACGACGGCACAGCCACCTGGGTGGACGTCGAACCCGGCACAGCCGCCGGGCTGCTGCGCTACCTGGAGTCGATGCGCTTCCTGCTCCGGGTCGAGCCGACGGACGTCAGCACGGGCACAGCCGTGCTGAGCGTGCTCGGGCGGGCTGCGGTGCCCACCGTCACCGCGGCCCTCGGTGGTGCCGACCTGAACCTGCCCGAACCGCTCACCGCCGAGCCGACCGGTGCGCCGGTTACCGGCCCCTACCCGGTGGCCAGAACCGCGGACGGCATCCTGGTGCGCCGGATGGCGTACGGCGTGGATCTGCTCGTCGACCGGGCGACCCTCTCGGCAACGGCGCAGCGGCTGCTCGCCGCCGGTGCGGTGCCCGCCGGACTGTCCGCGTTCGACGCCGCGCGGATCGCCGCCCGCCGGCCGCAGCTGGGCCGGGAGACCGACCATCGCACGATCCCGCACGAGGTGGGCTGGCTCGCCGACGCAGTGCACCTGGACAAGGGGTGCTACCGCGGCCAGGAGACGGTGGCCCGAGTGCATAATCTGGGCCGCCCGCCGCGCCGACTCGTCCTGCTTCACCTCGACGGCGTGGTGGCCGCTCCGGGTTCGGCGGTGACGGCCGACGGGCGTGAGGTCGGCTTCGTCGGCACCTCCGAGATGCACGCGGAGCTGGGTCCCATCGCCCTGGCGATCGTGAAGCGTTCGGTGCCGGTGGGCACCGCCCTCGTCGTCACCGACCTCGACGGCGCCCAGGTCGCCGCCGCGATCGACCCGGACGCCGACGAGGCGACGGCCGCACCGAAGCGCCCGGCGGGCCGGCTGCTGCGTTCCACCTGACGCTCCTGACGTCCGCTCAGACGGTGCGGGAGAGGGCCTGGTCGAGTTCGCGCGCCTCCGGATCGGCGCTGTGCCGGCGCAACCGGCGTCGCAGCTCGTCGGCCCGGCGGGCGTTGCGCTTGGAGCGGGTCGCCTCCAGCATCGGCATCGCTTCCCGGGTCAGCGAGCAGCCCTGCTCGACGTTGCCCAGGTCGATCTGGACTGCGGCCCGACGCAGCAGGTAGGTCGCCCGGTCCCGGGCTCGCGAGGTCGGCAGGATCGTCAGAGACCGTTCCAGCCACCGGTCGGCCTGCGCGAGGTGGCCAAGATCGATGTAGCAGCTGCCGATCTGGGCCTGGTACTCGCCCTCGTCGAAGTAGTCCGCCCAGGCCGGGTCCTCGGGCCGGGCAGCTTCCATCGCCTCCTCCGATCGGGCCAGCGCCTCCGCGCAGGCGCTGGCCTCGCCGAGGGCGGCATGGGCGCGGGCGCGACGCATGTGCAGCATGGCGCCGACCCGGCCGGACTCGCCGCCGATACTGTTCACGGCCGCCTCCGCAAGATCCACGGCCTCCCGTGGGCGAGCGAAGTCGACGCATTGCAGGGACATGTTCTTCAGCACGTTCGCACCGAGCATCCGGTCGCCGCCGGCGTGCGCGGAGTGCAACGCAGTGATCCAGTAACGCTGGGCGGCGGTCTGGAAACCGGCGTCGAAGGAGACCCAGCCGGCGAACCGGGCGAGCTCGGCCGCGACCACGTGCAGGTGCCGGCCGACCTGCTCGGTGTAGGACCCGCGGACCAGCAGGTCCGCCACTACCCCGAGCTCGGCGTCGACTAGGCGCCGGACGCTCTCGCCGCCGAGGCGCTCGTCCATCACCCGCAGGCCGGGGATGTTGTGTTCGATTCGATTGACGATCTGGTCGTCGACCCGCCCACCGATCAGCGCGGCGGACAGCCGGCTGGGTTCCAGGCCGAGCCACTGGGTCGCGAGCTCCGCGACGCCGACCCCGGTGATCGTCAGGAAGCCGCGCCGGTCGGACAGGGCGTCCTCGACAACGTCCATGATCGACGTGATGCTGCCGGTCGGCGTCCACGGATACTCGGTGCGCACAGCGTCGCCGGTCGGCAGCCACGCCGGCCACGGATGTGACTCCAGCCGGTCGTTCGGCACGCCGAGTTCAGCCGCGAGCGCGAGCTGGGAGACCCGGTCCGGGACGACGCCGCGGTGCTCCCACCGCCAGACTTTCTGCCGCTCGGCAGCCATGTTCGCCACCCCGAGATCACGGGCGCGACGAGCCACCACACGGGCCAGTCGCTGATAGGACCAACCACGCTGCGCGCGGACGAATGCGAGCGGATGAGTGCAGGCGTGTGCGTTATCCGTCAGCATCGACGATCTCCTCGAGTCGGAACTCCCGGGCAATTCTGTGAGCGCTCACTGACGCTATGTCGCGACATCTTGGTGTCCATAGTGATGACCCCGGTGCGATGCGTGCACAGAGGTCACGCCCGGACCACTGGCGGCCTTGATTGCACGGGTGTGGACAGGACTGCCCGGGTATCCAGCCGTAATGTCCATTTCTCGAACGACGCGATCCCGCAGCCACGACCTGGGGCATTGACCAGCCGATACAGGTACGGACACCACAGGTGGCGCATCTCGGTCATACGCACCTATCCCGATAAATACCATACGAACCATCCGAGGGGTGGGACCCGATTGAACACCGTCCGCGCGACGGGCGTTTGACAGACAGCAAAGCACATAAAGGCGCCCGCCGTCACCCATCCTCCGAATCGCCGCCACTCGCAGTTAGAATCCGGATTAATTGCAGTCTGATTAACCGATGACAGTGATTCGGGGTCGCGCTACCTGTCGCTCCCGTTGAAGCGCGGGCAGCCAGGATCTCGGCGGCGAACGGCGATCGCGCCGAGGGTTGGCCACGGTTTCCAGCCAGCCCCTCATGGTTCCCGTCTTCTTGTCACTTTCCGTGACGCACAGCGGAGTGGGCGAGGCTACGGATGCATGGGAGAGCGCCTATCTGGTTCTTCTGTAGGGTTCGGCGTCCGATTTTTCCCTACAGAAGAGCCAGTCGGCGCCGCTCCCCTGCACCCGACCGCCACCCCGCCGCCCTCACCCACCTCACCGACTACCAGCAGTAACGATCACACCAAGCCCTCGCCGGCGACGAACAGATGAGCGGCTGCCCAGCTCAGGCAGAGGCTGGCCGGTCAGGGGAGGTCGAGGCGATCCCCACCGGGCCCGAAGAAGGTGAGCGCAGACGTAGGAGCACGGAGCACCACGGGGTCGCCGGGAGTCAGGTGAATGCCGGCGTCCACGCGGACGGCGAGCACGCCGGCGCCGGTGCGGACGTGTACGGTCCGCTCGGCCCCAAGCCGCTCGGAGACGAGGACCTCGCCGGAAAGCCTCAGTTCGCCGGAACCAAAGCCGGAGCCAGAGCCGGAACCGGAACCGGGAGCCGGCCGGCCGCCGGCAGCGGGACGGATCACGACAGCGCCACCAGCCGACGAGCTCGCGTCCCTCGGCGGCGCGGGGCGGCCAGGCTGCCCGGGCACGTCGACGTCCCTGGCGGCGGCTTCCCGGGCGGTGGCTTCCCGGGCGGTGAGGTGACGGGTGCCGGCGTCCAGGGTGAGGTGTTCGGGCCGGACCCCGAAGGCGGCCGCGCCCGCGGGTGCGGGCAGGTCGAAGCCCTCGGCCCGAAGACGGCCATCGTGCCAGTGACCGTCCCAGACGTTCATCGGTGGGCTGCCGACGAAGGCGGCGACGAAGCGGGTGGCGGGCCGATCGTAGATCTCGTCGGGGGTGCCGATCTGCTGCAGCCGGCCCTCGCCGAGGACGGCGATGCGATCCCCCACCGCCATGGCCTCGGCCTGGTCGTGGGTGACGAACAGTGCGGTGGTACCGAGGCTGCGCAGCAGGCCGACGATCTCGACCCGCAGTTCGACCCGGAGTTGGGCGTCGAGGCCGGACATGGGCTCGTCGAGGAGGACGACGCGCGCGCGGGTGGCCAGCGCCCGGCCGATCGCGACCCGCTGACGCTGGCCGCCGGACATCTGCGCGGGCCGGCGGCCGGCGAGTTCGGCGATGCCGAGCATGGCGAGTGTTTCCCGCGCCCTGGCCACGGCGGCCGACTTCGGCAGGCCTCGGCCGTGGCGCAGGGCGAGCGTCAGGTTGTCCAACGCGGATTTGTGCGGGTAGAGGGCAAAATGCTGGAACACCATGGAGACGTCTCGGCGATGCGGCGGGACGCCGAGCTGGCTGACTCCGTCGAAGCCCAGGTCGCCGGTGGTCGGCTCGTCCAGCCCGGCGCAGATCCGCAGCAGCGTCGACTTTCCCGAGCCGGACGGCCCGAGCAGCGCGACGATCTCCCCGGGGGCGACGGTGAGCGAGACCTCGCGCAGCGCGTGCACGGAGCCGAACGATCGGCTGATCCGGTCGAACTCGATCGGTACGCCGGTGACCGTCTCAAGCCGGGGAACACCCCGGTCCTGCACCGGAGCGCTCAACGGGTCAGCTCCACGGCCTCAGCCTGCGCAGCGGCCAGCGTCTTCGCCGGGTCCTCGCCCTTGACGATGCGCACCACCTGATCGGACAGTGCACTCGGCAGCTCACCGCCGCGGGCCCCGCCCCACACCGGCGCCTTGACCAGCGAGCCGGTGAGTGCGAGGAACGGCTTGAGCTGCGGGTAGGTGTCGTAGAACGAGCCGAGCTGGCTGGCGGCCTGGGTGTCCACCGGGATGTAGCTGAGCGCCTCGGTGCTCGCGACGACGACGTCCGGGGACAGCAGGGAGACGACCAGCTCGGTCGCCATCTCCCGCTGGCACCGGTCGGTGGCCAGGACGGTCAGCGCGTTCCCGCCGGCGATCGGGTGCTGGGTGCCCCCGGGCAGGATCGGGAACGGGATGGCGCCGGCCCGGAAGCCGTTCGCCCCCTGTCCGGCGATGAACTTCAGCCCGCCGGCGAGCGAGGCGACCGACACGACGGTCATCGCGGTCTGCTTGCGGATGCCGAAGCGCAGCAGCCCCTGCTGGGTCGGGTCGGCGGACTGCGGGCCGTAGGTGCCGACCTTCGCCAGGAACGCCGCAGCCTCGAGCGCCGCCGGGGTGGTCAGCGCCGGCCGGCCGGCCGCGTCCTGGATCGGGGTGCCCTTGGAGCTGGCCAGCGTGTTGAGGATCCACTGCCCGAACTGCTGGCCGGTCGGCAGGTCGATCGGCTGGACGTTCTGACCGGACGCCTTGATCTTGTCCGCGGCGGCGATCATGCCGGCGGTGGTGGTGAGGGTGGCGGGGTCGACGCCGGCCTTGGTCAGGACGTCGAGGTTGTAGACCAGGGCGAGCGAGGAGACCTGCTGCGGGATCCCGATCTGCTTCCCGCCGACGGTGCCGAGGCCGAGCAGGCGCTGGTCGTAGGAGGCGCGCAGCAGGCGCGGGGAGAGCTCCTGGGCACCGAGCTCGCGGGCGAAGACCGGTAGCAGGTCGAAACCGGCGACCGCGACGTCGACGGAACGGCCCGCCGACCGGTCGGCGCTGATCTGCTGGACGAGCGCGGTGTAGTCGGGCGCGCTGGTGTTCAGGTCGACGGTGAGGCCGGGATGGGCCTTCTCCATGTACGCCTTGCCCGATTTGGCCACGTCGTTGAGGGTGCCGACGGCCGCCATCCGCAGCGTCTTCACCTTGGCGGCGCATTCGGGGGACGCGGTGGCGCCAACCACGTTGTCGACGCCCGCGGCGGCGGAACGCGCGGTGGGCCGCAGGCTCTCGGCCGGGTTCGCCGGGCCGGAGTCACCGCCTCCGCCGCACGCCGTCAACGTGAGCATGGTGACCGTCACGGTCAGCGGCAGCAGGCGGCGGATGCGGATCACGCGTTCTCCCTCTCAGGCACCGGCGCCCGTGCCGGTGATCCCGGCGGCGAGGCGACGTTGGGCGACGACGAAGACGGCCAGCGACGGCAGGCTGATGATCAGTGCCGCGGCGGCGAGCTCGGCGAAATCGGGGATGACCGACGAGGAGTCCGTCATCAGCCGGGCGAGCGCGAGCGGTGGGGTGGCGATGCCGGGCGATCGGGCGACCAGCAGCGGCCACAGGTACTCGTTGTAGGAGAGCAGGAAGCTGAACACGGACACCGATGCGATCGCCGGCGCCGCGAGCGGCACGATGATCGAGCGTAGCGTCCGCCAGGTGCCCAGCCCGTCCATCCGCGCGGCGTCGAGAACCGCGGCCGGAATCGTGCTCATGTACTGGCGCAGCATGAAAATCATGCCGGCGTGGGTCATGAACGGAAGCACCAGGCCGACGCGGGTGTCCGCGAAGCCCAGCGCGGAGATCGTCACGTAGTTCGGCACGGCGGTGACCTGGGCGGGCACCAGCAGCGTGGCCAGCACCACGGCGAACAGGGCGGTGCGCCCGCGAAAACGCATGCAGGCGAACGCGTAGGCGGCCGGGACGGCCGTGGCGAGCTGGAGCGCGAGGATCGCGAGGCTGACTCCGACCCCGGTGAGCAGCGCGGGTCCGAGGTCGCCGGCGTGCCAGGCCTGGTCGAACGAGTCGAACTGCACCCGCGACGGGATGGGGTTGGAGTCCAGCGCGAGGGCGGTCTGCGACGGTCCGATCGCGGTCCGCAGCATCCAGACGAACGGCAGGACCGCGGCCACGATGCCGACGGCGAGCAGGGCGAGCAGGGCGAGGCGCGCGAGGGTTCCGGCGCCGGGCAGCCGGCGCCGCGAGCGCACCGCTGTCGGCGTGGGGGTGGACGGGCCGCGGTGGCCGGCCGGGGCGGATGGGTCTGCCGCGGCCGGGGCGTTGCTGCTGGTGCCGGCGCTCACGCGGCGGCCTCCCGGGCTCGCCGCAGCCGCCGGCCGAGCAACGCGCCGCCGGCCCCGAGCGCCACGATGACGACGAGCAGCAGCAGAGCGATCATCGAGGCGTATCCGATACGGAACGATCCGGTGAAACCGACCTCGTAAATGTAGTAAATGATGGTCGTGCTCGAATCCAGCGGACCCCCCTTGGTGAGGACCGCGACCGTCTCGAAGGTCTGCAGCGTCAGGATCGTCACGAAGACACCCACGAAGATCGTGGTCGGCGCGAGCAGCGGCAGGGTGATGTGGCGCAGCCGGGCGAGCCCGCGGATCCCGTCGACGTCGGCCGCCTCGTAGACGGAACGCGGGATGGCGGTCAGGCCGGCCAGGTAGACGATGAACACGAAGCTGGTCAGCCGCCAGGCCCCGACCAGGGCGACCACCGGCAGCGCGGTCGAGGTGTCGCCAAGCCAGTCGACCGGTGCCACCCCGAACAGGCCCACGACCGTGTTCGCGAACCCGTCGGGGCTGCTGTCGAACATGTACGCGAACACCACCGCCATGGCGACGATGTTCGCGCTGACCGGCAGGAACAGCGCGAAACGGACGAGGGCGCGGCCGTGGGCCACCCGTTCCGCGGCCAGCGCCAGCGCCAGCCCGATCGCGACCGCGGGGATGACCGTGATGAGGCAGTACACGAGGGTGTTGCGCACGGCGCCGGCGAGGTCGGCGTCGGAGAAGGCGGTGCGTGCGTTCGCCGTGCCCACCCAGTCGAAACTGGGACCGGTCAGCGTCTTGTCAGTCCCCGCGATAAGGGCCGAGACCAGGGCGGGCCCGATGACGAAGACACCGAGCCCGACGAACGCAGGAGACAACAACGCGCCGACTCGCCAGCCCACCCGGCTGCCGCCCATCCCACTCATCACGGTTACGCATCTTGGCCCCACCCAAGACCGGACACCTAGACCGGGGTCGGGCCACCTAATGAACAACCGGTGCCTTCCGGTGACCTTCCGAACGAACAAGCCGCCCGCGGGGCCCCGCGACAGCGGGCGGACGGGCGCGTGAGCCGACGCCACCAGCCGCCGTCGTCGGCCCGCATCCTCCGGATCCCGGCGTGTCGCGGCGGCGCTGGCACCGATTCATGGCGTTCGGTACGTGGCGGCCGTCCCCTCCGCGGCCGACGCCTGCAACAATGACAGGAAACGTCAGTCGATCTTCGGGAACACGATGAGTGACCGCAGCGAATCCGACCGAGTATCCGCCTGGGGGCGTGTCGCCGAGGACGGCACCGTCTTCGTTCGCACGGCGAGCGGTGAGCGCGCCGTCGGATCGTGGCGGGCCGGGAGCCCCGGCGAGGGCCTGGCCCACTTCCAACGCCGTTACGACGATCTGAACGCCGAGATCGTGCTGCTCGAACGGCGGCTGACCCTCGGCGGGGTCGATCCGGCCGGGATCGCCGGTAGCGCCCGCCGGCTGCTCGACTCCCTCGACGAGGCCGCCGTCGTCGGTAATCTCGACGCCCTGCGGGTCCGGCTGGAGGCTGTCCTCGCGCGCACCGAGGAGCGGCGCATCGTGCTCGCCGCCGAGCGGGCCGAGCGGACCGCCCGGATCGCTGCGGCCAAGGAGGAGCTGGTCGCCGAGGCCGAGCGGCTCGGCCGCAGCTCCGAGTGGAAGACCGCCGGCGAGCGGTTCCGGACCCTCGCCGAGGAGTTCCGGGCCGTCGGCTCCCTGGACAAGCGCACCGACTCGGCGCTGTGGCGGCGAATCACCGGCGCTCGCGAGGAGTTCACCCGGCGGCGCACCGCGCACTTCGCGGCCCTGGACACCCAACGGGCCCATTCGCGGGAGCGCAAGGAAGCAATCATCGCCGAGGCGGAGTCGCTGGTCGACTCCACCGACTGGGCCGGCACAACCGTCCGCTACCGAACTCTGCTCGCCGACTGGAAGTCGGCCGGACGCGCAGCCAAGGACGTCGACGACGCGTTGTGGAACCGGTTCCGCGAAGTGCAGGACGTCTTCTTCAGCCGGCGCAACGCCGCGAACGCCGAGCGGGACGCGGAGCTGCAGGAGAACCAGGTCCAGAAGGAGCAGGTGCTGGCCGAGGCGACCGCGCTCGACCCGGCCGACACCGAGCGCTCCCTGCGGCGACTGCGCGAGCTGCAGGACCGGTGGGACCAGATCGGCCGGGTTCCCCGCGAGTCGGCCGGCGCGCTCGAACGCCAGATGGGGGCGATCGGCGACAAGCTGCGCGACGCCGCGGACGCCCGCTGGGCGCAGCGTTCCATCGCCGCCTCGCCCTTCGTGACCAGGCTGCGGGAATCGGTCGCCAAGTTGGAGGCCAAGCTCGCCCGCGCTCAGGCCGCCGGGAGCTCGCAGGAGATCGCCGAGACTGAGGCGGCGTTGGCCACCCAGCGCGCGTGGCTGGCCCAGGCGGAGAACTGACCGTCCCAGGCCGGCGCTGGCCTCGGGGGTCGAGCGAGCAAACGCCGGCCGGGTGGCCGGGTGGCCAACCGCGGCCGTCGATTCGTCCGTCCGTCCGGACCAGCTGAAACACGTCGAGCTCCGGGCGGAGCAGCCCATAGGTGCTAACTCGCGCGCTTGCCAGAGTTAGCACTCGGACGTATCGTCGATCGCGTTGACGTTGCGTTGTGCCAGGCTCCTCGTCCCGCTCCTGGCCGAGCGTCGATCACCGTCGGCGGCGGTCTGGGCGCGGGGCGCCCGCAGCGGTCGGGCGTCACCCGACCCGTGCATCGAAGGAGGCGTGTGACCCGGTGGCGGCCCTGAATGTGCGCGATCTCGGCGATTTCATCCGGGATCAGCGACGCGTCGCGCAGATCTCCCTTCGTCAACTCGCCAAGCAGGCGGGTGTAAGCAACCCCTACCTCAGCCAGATCGAGCGAGGTCTGCGCCGACCGTCCGCCGAGATCCTCCAGCAGATCGCCAAGGCGCTACGCATCTCCGCCGAAGTGCTCTATGTCCAGGCCGGCATCCTGGAAGAACGGGACGGCGGCGAGGATGTCCTGGCGGCGGTGCTCGCGGACAAGTCCCTTTCCGAGCGGCAGAAGCAGGTGGTGCTCGACATCTACGAGGCGTTCTGCAAGGAGAACGCCGTCGCCGCCCGCGCCGGCGCGCCGGCCGGCGGCACGGGCAGCGTCGATGCGGATGCCAGCGTGGATGGCGGTGTCGGTCCGGACGCACGCGTCGATGACGAAGCTGGCAGTGCGACTGCTGCCGGCGGCAAGAGAGTGACCACGGCGGCGAAGACCCGCCCCGCGGGCACCGCCCGGCGGCGACCTGCCGGGCGACGGGTCGCCGCCGAGGCGGCGCAGGACGCGCAGGACGCGCTGGGCGCGGCGGTGCCTGACGACGCCGCGCACCCGGCCGCTCCGCAGGCGCCGAAGCGCCGGAGTACCAGGCGGACGGCCACGACCACCAGCGGTGGCCCTGCGAAGAGCGGGCGAGCCAGATCGGCCGGCGGCGCCTCGCCGACCGCGGCCACCACCCGCTCCCGTCGCCGAACTGCCACCACCCCGCCGGACACCACCGGCTCCGACACCACCGGCTCCGACACCAGCCCCGGCTCCGACACCACCAGCGGCCCGAACGCGGCCGGCACAGCAGCCACCGGGTCGGACGGCATCCCAGGGTCGGACACGGACAGGTCCGCCGCGGGCACCGACAGCTGATCGGCGACCCGGGCGTTCACCCCGCCGGCTGATGAACGCCACACCCGTAACAACCGGCCCGGCCACGGCCAGGCCGGCCGAACCGCCGCCGCGACACCCTGTTGACCGCACCACCCTGACCCGACACCCGCGACCGGAGCACGCCTGGAGCGCCGGCCGAAACCTCAGGAATTACCTACACGAAGACAACGAATCCTCGACCCGAGGGAGACAAAATGGCCACCACGCGCACGACGTCCCGCACTACTAGCCGCCCGGCCGGTCGGCCCGATGCCCGCCCCAGCGCCCGCGCCACCGCCCAGACCCGCGGCGACGACGCCGAGGTGAAGGCCGAGATCAGGGTGCCGCTGGCAGAGGTCCGCAAGCCGATCTACGCCTCGGTGGGGGCCGCTGACCTCGCCGTCGCGAAGCTGCGTGCCCTGCCGACGACGACGAGCAGCGAGGTCCGCCGGCTCTCCGACCGGGTCGGGTCGCTGCCGGTGCAGGCTGCCCGGGTCCCCACCCAGGTGGGAACCGCCGTGCGTGCGCTGCCGGCCACCGTGACCTCTCAGATCTCGGACCTGCAGGACCGCGCCACGCAGCTCTACAACACCTTCGCGTCGCGCGGGGAGCGCCGAGTGGCGAGCATCCGGCGCAGCCCGGCCACCGAGGAGGCCGCGCATCGCACGCGGACCGCGGTCAGCCAGACCCGCGCGGCGCGCACGTCGACCCGTCGGGCGGCGGAGGCGGTCGGGCGGGCGGTGGTCGACGCCGCTCCGGAGAAGTAACGCCGAGCGAACCTACCAGCACCGGGTGAACCACGGACACCCAATACTGTGCACAGGTCGGGTGTCGCCCGCGGACCTGGTGTCCGCGGGCGACACTCCGGTGTGTTGGATTGAGTGCATGCGCTATCGCCCGCTGGGATCGTCCGGACTGCTGGTGTCAGTCGTTGGTCTTGGCTGCAACAATTTCGGTTCACGCGTCGATCTGTCCGGGACCCGCGCGGTCGTCGATGCCGCGCTTGACGCCGGGATCACATTCTTCGACACCGCCGACACCTACGGGAACAAGGGCGGTTCGGAGACTCTGCTCGGGCACGTTCTGCGGGGCCGCCGCGATGACGTCGTCCTTGCCACGAAATTCGGCAACGACATGGGTGGCATGTACGGCCAGGACTTCAGCGCCCGGGCGTCACGGCGGTACATCCGCAAGGCCGTCGAAGGCTCCCTGAGCCGGCTGCAGACCGACTACATCGATCTGTACCAGCTCCACAGGCTGGATTCCTTCACCCCGATAGAGGAGACGCTCGAGGCACTCGACGAGATCCTCAAGGAGGGCAAGGTCCGCTACATCGGCGCCTGCAACCTCGACGCCTGGCAGGTCTCCGACGCCGAATGGACCGCGCGGGCCTCCGGCGCTACCCGGTTCATCTCCGCCCAGAACCATTACAGCCTGCTCGAACGCGGCGCCGAGGCGGAACTGGTGCCGGCAACGCTGAAGTACGGCATCGGCGTCATCCCGTATTACCCGCTCGAGAACGGGTTGCTCACCGGTAAGTACCAGCGCGACGAGGCGCCGGCGCCCGGAACCCGGCTTGCCGGCCGGCAGGACGAGCTGACCGACGAGGTCTTCGACCGCATCGACGCGCTGGAGACCTTCGCGCGGGAGCGGGACCGTTCCCTGCTCGACGTGGCGATCGGCGGACTGGCCGCGCAGCCCGGCGTTGCCTCGATCATCTCCGGCGCGACGAGCGCGGTCCAGGTACGGGCGAACGCCGCGGCCGGCCAATGGCAGCCTCGCCCGGACGACCTCGCGGTGCTCGACAAGATCGCCCCGACGCGCCGCCCCGCCGGTTCCTGACGTCCGGGCTGGGCGGGACGGGCGGCCACCGCGCCCGCCACGCCCGGCCCGGCCTGTTTCGGCCTCGCGTGCGCCGGTGCGGCTACGCCGGGGCCGGCCCGGTCGGCCGCAGGGCGGCTGTCAGGCCGGCGCGGGCCGGCGGCCCAGGGCGCGGGCCAGCCGACGTTCCCGCTCCGGGGGCAGGGTCGTCATGATGACGACCGGATGATGGGGGCTCAGCGCGGCGGTGACGTCGTCGGCCGTCGAGCGGCGCACCACGGCGAAGATCGCGGCCCGCCCCGGTTGCAGGTGCCCGGCGATGCGCCTGACCAGATCGTCGTCCACGCCCGGTCCGCTGATCCGGCTGGCGAGCACCCCGGCGCCCGCGCCAATGCCGAGGCCGACGAACGGGGCGAGGAACACCGTTCCGATCACCCCGCCGCACAGGGCCCCGCCGAGGGCGGCGGTGCGGGCCGGACTGGCCACCCGGCGGATCGTGACCCGGCCGTTTTCATCCCGCCAGACCAGCGTGCCGTCGACCAGGTCAAGCCGCTTCTCTCGACGTAGTCGGCGGCCAAGGGACCAGGCCTGCCGTGCCTGCTCCAGGCTGTCGAACCCGAGAACCACGAGCTGCTCGGTCATCGCCGCCGTCCCTTCCAGCCTTTCGGCTTCCTCTCCTGCCCCGAACCCGGTCGCTGCCCCGGTCCCGAACCCGGTCCCGGTCCGGAGCCGGGCATCTCCTATCGGATCGCAGTCTTCGGCAACCCGCAAACGCGCCACTCCGTGCGGCCCCAGCCGATCCGTTGTCGGGCGGATCCGGCGATGTTCCCGTGGCGCTCCCGCCCCACCGTCGGGGAGACTCGGCGGCATGGTGCATGTGACCCTGCAGCAGGGCGACATCACGCTCGTCGATGCCGACGCCATCGTCAACGCCGCCAACAGCGGACTGCTCGGTGGTGGCGGGGTCGACGGCGCTATCCACGCCGCCGGCGGCCAGGAGATCCTCGCCGCCTGCGAGCGCCTGCGCGCGACCTCCCTCCAGCGAGGGCTACCGACCGGTGAGGCGGTGGCGACGACGGCCGGCCGGCTCTCCGCCCGGCACGTCATCCACGTCGTCGGCCCGGTGTACGACCCGGCCGAGGACCGCTCCGCGCTGCTGCGCTCGGCCTACACCCGGGCGCTGCAGGTCGCCGACGAGCTGGGGGCGAGCAGCGTCGCCTTCCCCGCCGTCAGCGCCGGGGTGTACGGCTGGCCGTTGGACGACGCCGCGCACCAGGCGGTGACCGCCGTCCTCACGGCGGACACCCGGGTCGCACAGGCGCGCTTCGTGCTGTTCGACGATCGGGCGTACCGCGCGTTCAGCGCGGCGCTGGCAGCGGCCACTCGACGGTGAGCTCGCCCAGCCGCCAGCGCCTGGGGCCACCGCGCACCGGCCAGCCCTGCGCCCGCAGCTCGCCCACCGCGGCGATCCAGCGCTGCCGCGGTGAGAACACCGCCCGTGGCGCGGCCCGTTCCCAGGCCCGATCGAACGCCGCGAGCAGGCGATGGACGTCGTGGCCGGGCACGTTGTGTTCGATCAGTGCCTTGGGTAGGCGCTCGGCAAGCTCGGACGGGCGGGTGAGACCCGGCAGGTGGGCCGAGAGGGTCAGGGTCGGCCGAGCGCCGACCCGACCGGCGGCGAGCCAGCCGGGTGCCTCCCCGGGGGCCGGCAGGCAGAACCAGCAGGCCCGCCGGCCGATTTCGTCGCAGGTGCCCTCGACGAGCAGGCCGCCGGGTGCCAACCGCGCCGTCATCGTCGCCCAGGCGCCGGCGACGGCCGGTTCGGGGTACTGGCGTAGCACGTTCAGGGCGCGGACCAGCACGGGACGTTCGGCCGCGGGTGGCAGCTCGAACCCGCCGCGGGCAAAGGTCAGGCCGGGCGGCCGGGCGGCGTCGGCCGCGGCGGCCACCCGCTGCGGGTCGAGCTCGAGGCCGACGACGCGCACCTGCGGGCAGGCGGCCCGCAGCCGCTGGTAAAGCTCGACGGTGGTGACCGGCGACGCGCCGAAGCCGAGATCGACGACGAGTGGGTTCGCGCTGCCCCGTAGCAGGGGGCCGGCGGCGTCGAGCAGCCAGCGGTCGACCCGCCGCAGCCGGTTCGGCGCCGTGGTACCCCGGGTGGGTGCTCCGAGGGCGCGGGCCCGGCCGGCCGCGAGACGCGGGGCGCGGCTGGGATTCGGCACCCGACCAGCCTCGCAGATCGTCCTTTCCGGTTGAGACCCCACGCTCCGCGGCGCCCGCCCGGTCGGGCGGTCGACCGCCCGACCGGGCGGGCTCCCGGGCGCGGTCGCGTCTGTTTCCTTACAGCTTTGTGACCGCCGGCTCCACGGTCACACCGCACACACCCCTCTGACCAGCACTGACAGCGACTTCTGCGATCTACCGCCGCAGCCGGGGCGGGGGGCGACCAGTTGACCGGACAACGGGGCGGGTAGAACGGTGGATGTCGTGTCGGTCTTGTGCAGGGTGGGTCGTGCCAGGCAGGCGACCCAGACGGATGGATGCGGAGGTGCGCCGGTGCGGTTGATCAGGAGCAGTGCCGCGGCCCGCTCCGAGCCGGACCGGGGCGCGCGGCCCCGGCGCGTGGCGATGCTGTCGATGCACACCTCGCCGATGGAGCAGCCGGGCACCGGTGACGCCGGCGGGCTGAATGTCTACGTGGTGGAGCTCTCGCGGCAGCTCGCGACGCTCGGCGTCGAGGTAGAGGTGTTCACCCGGGCGGTGAGCAGCAAGCTGCCGACCTCGGCGGAGCTGGCCCCGGGCGTCACGGTGCGCCACGTCGACGCCGGGCCGTTCGAGGAGATCCACCGCGAGGACCTGCCGGCCTGGCTGTGCACGTTCACCGCGGACGTGCTGCGCGCCGAGGCGGGGCACGAGCCGGGCTACTTCGACGTCATCCATTCGCACTACTGGCTGTCCGGCCAGGTTGCCCTCGCGGTCGCCCGACGGTGGGGCGTGCCGTTCGTGCACACCTCCCACACCCTGGCCAAGATCAAGAATGGCGCCCTGGCCGCCGGGGATCGCCCCGAGCCGCCCGGCCGGCTGCTGGGCGAGCAGGAGGTCATCGCCGGCTCCACCCGGCTGATCGCCTCCACCGGGGACGAGCGCGACCACCTCATCGACCTCTACGGCGCCGCCCCCGACCAGGTCGACGTCGTAGCACCAGGCGTCGACCTGGAGATCTTCCGGCCGGGCGACGCGGCGCAGTCGCGGGCGCGCCTCGGCCTCGACCCGGACGGTGACCTGCTGCTGTTCGTCGGGCGGATCCAGCCGCTCAAGGCGCCGGACCTGTTGCTGCATGCCGCCGCCGAGCTGCTGCGCCGCGATCCGACCCGCCGCTCGAAGCTGACCGTCGCCGTCGTCGGCGGGCCCAGCGGCTCGGGGCTGGAACAGCCAGATGCCCTGGTGAAGCTCGCCGCGGACCTGGGAATCTCCGACCTCGTTCGGTTCCAGCCGCCGGCACCGCAGCATGAGCTGGCCCACTGGTACCGGGCAGCCACCGCCGTCGTGGTTCCCAGCCACAGCGAGAGCTTCGGCCTCGTCGCGCTTGAGGCCCAGGCCTGCGGCACGCCGGTGGTCGCCGCCGCGGTCGGCGGCCTGCGCACCGCCGTCGCCGACGGGGTCTCCGGCCTGCTCGTAGCGGGCCGCGACCCGGCCCGCTACGCGGACACACTGGACCGGCTGCTGCGCCAGCCGCACTGGCGCAGCCGGCTCTCCGCCGGCGCGGTCGGCCGGGCGGCCGGCTTCGGCTGGTCGGCCACCGCCCGCGGAGTGCTGCGCAGCTACCGGCACGCGCTGAGCCCCGCCGCCGTCGCCGTCTGACCGGACCGGGTGGGAGGATCGCCACCGGATCCGGCATCGTCACAACTGCAAGCGGGGAGGTCACGGGTCATGACGGCACCCATCGACACGGCGGAACGCACGCGGCTCGACATCCTGATCACCGACGCCCTGACCGACCTCGACCTCGCCTACGAGCGCATCGACGCGGGCTCGTTCCTCGTCACCCTGGAGGGGGAGCACAAGCTACGCACGATGACCTGGCTCGTCGTGCAGGACCACACCCTGCTGGTCGAGGCGTTCTTCATGCGGGCCCCCGCGGAGAACGCGGCGGGCACCTACGCCTTCCTGCTCAACCGCAATGCAAGGACCTACGGCGTGCACTTCTCCGTCGACCGGGTCGGCGACATCTTCCTGACCGGGCAGATCCCGCTGCTCGCGGTCACAGCCGAGGAGATCGACCGGATCCTCGGCTGCGTCGGCACCTACGCCGACGACAACTTCGACCCGGCGATCGCCCTCGGATTCGCCTCGGCGATCGAGCGGGAGAAGGCATGGCGGGCCAAGCTCGCCGCCGACGCCGGCACCGCCACGAAGCCCGGCTGACCGGTACCAGCCGGGCGGTACCAGCCGGGCGGTACCAGCCGGGCGGTACCCCGGTCAGCCGGTACCGGGTCAGTCCGTGACGCGGTGCAGGCGCGCCGACAGGTGCGACTGCAACGGCTTGCCCTCGGCTTCCATGTCGATCGCGTAGGCCAGGTCCCCGCCCTCGACCAGCCCATAGAGCCGCACCGAGCGGGTGACGTCGCGGGCGGTCGCCGTGCGGATCAGCACGTTGTGGTCCAGATCGATGCGGGTTCCCGCCACCGCGCCGACGTAGATCTCCGCGATGCCGAACGGGTGCGCCAGCGTCACCTCGACGGTCTTCTTGCCGTCCTCGCCGGGCTGGACACGCCAGAAGCCGGTTTCGGTGGCCAGCGGGCTGCCTGGCTCCCGGCCGTCACGCGGCTCGTCCGCCCACCATGTGTGGGAGACGTAGCCCAGGGCCGGACGGCCGTCGGCGGCAAAGGTGATCTCCTGGCCGTAGTGAAAGCTTTCGAGGCCCTCGTAGCCGCCCACGCCCTCGCCGCGCCAGGTGCCGACGAGGAAGGCCAGTGGCAGCAGACTGGCGTGCAGATCGGTGGTACCGGTCGTGGCCGCCCGCGACCGCCCGGCGGCGGCCGACCGGCCCCGGGCGCTCAGCGCTGCCCCTCGTAGAGCTTGTAGACCACGTAGCCGGAGAACCAGGCGATCAAAACGGACATCGCCACCAGTAGCCCGGTGAAGAAGTAGTGCAGCACGCTCCGCAGCCTAGTCCCGCGCCGGGCCGACGCGGTCAGGCGGGCGGGCCGTACGGCGGCCCGCCGGGGACCCCTGATGAGGCAGACTGAAACCATGACCCGTCCGCTCGTCGTCAAGGTCACCGCTGGGGTGGACGCGCCGGAGCGCTGCTCGCAGGCGTTCACGGTGGCGGCGGTCGCCGTCGCCGCCGGGACGGATGTCTCGCTCTGGCTCACCGGCGAATCCGCCTGGTTCGCACTGCCCGGACGGGCCGCGGAGTTCGACCTGCCGCACGCCGCGCCGCTGCCGGACCTCCTCGCCGGCATCCTCGCGGGCGGCCGGGTCACCGTGTGCACCCAGTGCGCGGCCCGGCGCTCGTTCGGGCCGGACGACGTCCTGCCCGGCATCCGCATCGCCGGCGCAGCCGCGTTCGTCGACGAGGTGCTCGCGGACGGGGTCCAGGCTCTCGTCTACTGAGGCGCTCTCGGGCTGCTGAAGCACTCGGGTGGTCTCGCGCCGCCCTGAAAGCCGTTGCAGAAGCCACCGCAGGCGCAACAACAGACCACGAACGGGACACGTCGAAACGCATGCCGGCGGCCATCGCATGCGCTTTCATGATCGCATGATGGCAGACTCCGACATACTCTTCGCAGTGGTCCTGTTCGCGGCCGCCGGGCAACGCACCGTCCGCCGAATCATCGGGCCGTTCCCCGACCGGAGCTCCGCGGTCGCCTTCGCCCACGACAACGGGCTGCGCTGTTTCTCGGTGGGCCCGATGCACTTCGCGGTGCCGACGACGGTGCCACCCGGCGCGGGTTTGCTGAGCGGTTCCCGCCCGGCGCTGCCCGCCGCCGCCCACGCGAACGCCAAGCGCAGCGGTGCCATCTGCCCCTAGCCCTTGAGAAAGGAGACAGCGGACGATGCCCGCTGCCCCCTCTGCCACGCCAACCGCGATGTTGCCAGCCGTACCCCTCAGGCCGTGACCTCGACCTGCGTGTCGATCGGCTCTCCCTGGCGAGCGACGACCTTCTGCTCGCCGCTCGCGCCGGGCACGAGCGCTCGCACGGTCCACTGCCCCGGCCGCGCGAAGAAGCGGAACTGGCCGGTCGCGGACAGCGGAACCTCCGCGGTGAAGTCGCCGCCATCGTCGAGCAGCCGGGCATAGCCGGTCGAGACCGGCTCGCCGCCCCGCACCACGACGCCCTGGATCACGGTCTCCTTGGCCACGTCAATTCCCTCCACAGACGGTCCACCACGGGTCGCACCGCACATGTCTCACGCACCCTTTTCGATCGGCACGCCCACCAACGAGCCGTACTCGGTCCACGACCCGTCATAGTTTTTCACGCTCGGCAGGTCGAGCAACTCGTGCAGGGCGAACCAGGTATGCGCCGAACGCTCACCGATGCGGCAGTAGGCGATGATCTCCCGCGAGAGGTCGACGCCGGCCTCGCCGTAGAGCTTGGTCAGCTCGTCGTTGCTTCGGAAGGTGCCGTCCTCGTTGGCGGTCTTCGCCCACGGGATGTTCTTCGCGGTGGGGATGTGACCGGCCCGCTGGGACTGTTCCTGCGGCAGGTGCGCCGGCGCGAGCAGCCTGCCGGAGAACTCGTCGGGGGAACGGACGTCGACGAGCGCCTTCTCGCCGATCGCGGCGACGACCTCCTCGCGAAACGCGCGGATGTCGGTACGCGGCTCCTTGGCGGTGTAGGTCGTTGCCGTCCGCGGAGCGACCTCGGCGGTCAGCTCACGGCCGTCGAGCTCCCACTTCTTACGGCCGCCGTCGAGCAGCCGGACGTCCGCGTGACCGTACAGGTTGAAGTACCAGTAGGCGTAGGCCGCGAACCAGTTGTTGTTGCCGCCGTAGAGCACGACGGTGTCGTCGTTCGCAATGCCCTTGCCGGACAGCAGCTTCTCGAACTGCTCCTTGTTGACGAAATCCCGGATGATCGGATCCTGCAGCTCGGACTTCCAGTCGAGCCGGACGGCGCCCGGAATATGCCCCTTGTCGTAGGCGGAAACGTCCTCGTCGACCTCGACCAGAACGACCTTGGGGTTGTCGCGGCTCGCCTCGACCCACGCGGCGTCGACCAGTGCCTTCTCGCGGCTCATGCACGCGCTCCTCTCACGGTGATGGAACGGAAGAACAGATACGTCTGGCACCCGAGACAGAATTCGAACGCCGCGTTGAGGAAGGCCGCGATGAAGGCGGCCGCGGCGGCGATGAAACCGAGGGCGGGGATGCCCGACAGGAACCCCGCGGCCCCCACCGCACCGAAGACTGCACCGACGAGCTGGGCGAACCGGGGCGGAGCCGCGTCCTCCGTCGTCGCCGGTGGCCCTAGCCGCGGCCGGATCAGTATCCGGAACAGCAAACCGTAAGGGGCGTATCGCACGCCGGCCACCGCTCCCACCGCGAACACCACGGTCTGCGCGAGCAACAGCCATCCACTGCCCGTCACGAGCACCACGGCAAGCACGACCGAGGTGACGGCGGCGGCGAACCGCAGGCCGCGAGGATCCACCACGAGACTTTCTCCTGACTCCCGGCTCGAGCTGTCCGGTCGGATGCGAAGAGATGCGTCGGGGCAACCGATCACATCAGGAGCGCCAACCCGCGATCAGGAAAAACGACACAAGCAGCTACCCACGCGGCACAGGTCGACCGCGCGGCGCTTCACAAGCTGTGTCCGGAACATGGTTCGTGTCACGGTAGCAGCGAAAGTCACGTCTGTGTTAACCCGTCGGCGACGGTTCCGAAGAATCATCATTTGACCGATTGATCCCTTCTGCGGGGAGGATCTCCGCGAGGGTCGCGAACACTGCCTGCCGGCTCGGGGGTGCACCGCTGGCGCGCCTGACCTCGCGGCCCGAGGCATCGACGATCAGCACCGTGGGCGTTCGTCGGACACCCAGCCGGCGGACCAGAGCGAGCTGCGACTCCGCGTCCACCTCGACGTGACGGACGCCGGGCACCACCGCGGCCACCCCGGCCAGCACCTGCCGCATCGACCGGCACGGTGCGCAGAACGCCGTGGAGAACTGCAGCAGCGTCGCCCGCTCCCCCATCGCCTCTCCGAGCGCGGCAAGCTCGGCCCGCAGCC
>NZ_JAMPTM010000086.1 GCF_025403375.1 Frankia gtarii | reverse complement strand
GGATGGACGATGCCGCTGGACGCGATCGCCTACGTGCGCCGCGTCCCCTGACCGGCCCCGGGTTGGTCAGGGGGCCGGGGGCGGTCAGTCAATCCTGCGGCAGGGCCTCGTTGCGGCTCATCGGATTGGCCGCGACGAAGGCCCGGGTCTGCTCGTAGGCGCGCTGGATGTAGGCCTCCAGCTCCGAGCGCTCCACCCGCCACTGGCCCCGGCCGCCGATCTTGATGGCGGGGAGCTCGCCCGAGCGGACGAGGGCGTAGGTCTGGCTGGACGAGATGTTGAGGATGTCCGCCACATCACTCAGTTGAAGGAAGCGGTCGTTCATCAAAGTCCTCCTGATGAGGGCGGATGTCTCTCCTCACGTGTGTATCAGAGATTCCACCGCTCATCGCGTCCAGATGCATCAGCTTGTGGATAACTACGCGCGGACGCGACCGAAAGCCATCGCTCGCCGATGTTCTTGCCCGCTTCCGCCGGAGCTCGCCGTCGATGGCCGGCATCGGGCCCCGCCGAGCCACTGACCTGCATCGCTACCGGCGTGCGGCGCCGCAGGACGGTATGGCGGCCGACGTGGGTGAGGCGAATATCGTGCGGCTTCGTCCCGATCGCGCATCGCTCCGGGCCGGCTGCGCGTCCAACCGGGTGAGCTCAGAACACCCGGGATGTTGCTGCGCACGGCCGTCGGCGAACACCGATTGTCAACGGTGGCGTTCCGCAGCGGAATCATCGCTGGTTTCGGTGGGTTCGGGGCCTTCGACCGCGTACGCTCTGCGACCGGAAGGTGTGAACATGCACCAATGGTCCGGCCAGGAGAAAAGGGAGGTCTCCCGGTGACCGAGCTCGCTGCGGCGCCGGTCCGTTCCGAGGCGTCCCCGCCGCCGGGCTCGCCTCCCGCCCGCCGGCTGACCCGGCGGCGGTGGCGGGACTCCCGGCTGCTCATCGGGGTGCTGCTCGTGCTCGTCTCGGTCGTCGTGGGGGCACGGCTGTTCGCGATGGCGGACTCGACCCGGCAGTGGGTGGTGGCGAAGTCGGCCCTGCCCGCCGGGCACGTCGTCGTGGCGGGGGACCTGACCACGGTGTCCGCCCGCCTTGATGACGCGACGTCCGACCGCTACTACCCCGGCGGCCGCCTGCGGGACCTGACCGGCGCCACCCTCGCCCGGCCCGTCGACGCCGGGGAGCTCGTCAGCGGAGCCGACTTCGCCGGGCGGAACATGCAGTCCACCAGGCTGGTCCCCGTCATCGTCAAGGCGGGTCGGCTGCCGGCCCTCGAGCCCGGCGATCACATCGACGTCTACGTGTTCTCCGCTGCGGCGGCGGCCACCGGCTCCGGAGACCAGGCCGGCGACCAGCCGAATCAGCCGAATCAGCCGGCGCCGGCCGCGGGGGCCGGTGCTGAGTCGCTGGTCCTGCACGACGTCGAGTTCGTCGGGCTGGAGAAGCTGGCCAGCGGCGACCGTTCGCTGACGCTGCGGGTGCCGGTCGACAACGCGATCCAGGCGGTGGCGGCGTCGCAGAGCGAGCGGGTCGACGTCGTGAAGCTCGAACGGGACTCCCGCGGCGGCGTCGGCTCGACCGGACCGACCACCGTGGCGGGGTTCGGCCGGTGAGCCTGCCGATCCTGACCGCGGTGACCGACTCCGAGGTCGAGGCCGGCCTGGTCTCGGCCTTCGATCGCCGCGATCTCGGCGTCACCGTGGTCCGCCGCTGCGTCGACCTGCCGGATCTGCTCGCCGCGGCGACGACGGGTGCGGCTCGGGCGGCACTGCTGTCGGCCGATCTGCGCCGACTGGACCGCGATGCGCTGACCCGGCTGGCGATGGCCGGCATCGCCGTGGTCGGCCTGATCGCGCCCGGTGACGAGGACGCGGACCGCCGGCTGCGCCAGCTCGGGGTGGCCGCGGTCATCCCCGCCGATGCCACCGCCGAGGTGGTCGCCGGCGCCGTCGTCGAAGCCTCCCGCGCGCTGGCGTCGCACGCCGCCGCCCCAACGAACTGGCCGGCCGCCGCCTCCTCTTACAGCGAGCCGCTGCTGGGTTTCGGGCAGCTCGCCCCGGCCGGCGCCGGCACCGACGGCCTCGGCCTCGGCGAGCCTGGCGGCGGCCGGGTGATCGCGGTCTGGGGGCCGGCCGGAGCGCCCGGGCGCACGACGATCGCGCTCTGCCTCGCCGCCGAGATCGCCGCGCTGGGGACCTCGACGCTGCTGGTGGACGCTGACTCCTACGGCGGGGCGATCGGCCAGCTCGTTGGCCTGTTGGAGGAGGCGCCGGGCCTCGCCGCCGCGGCCCGGTCCGCCAACCAGGGCCTGCTCGACGTGCCGCGGCTGGCGCTGCTGTGCCGAGACCTGGGTGAGGGCCTGCGGGTGCTGCCGGGCATCTCCCGGCCGTCGCGGTGGCCCGAGCTGCGCCCGGCGTCCATCGAGACGGTGCTGTCGATGGCCCGGCGGCTGGCGTCGTACGTGGTGGTGGACTGCGGCTTCTGCCTGGAGGCGGACGAGGAGCTGTCGTTCGACACCGCGGCGCCACGGCGCAACGGGGCGACGCTCGCGGTGCTGGAAGCGGCCGACGTCGTCCTCGCGGTCGCCTCGGCGGAACCGGTCGGTCTGGTCCGGTTCGTCCGTGGACTGGCTGATCTGCGGGAGACCGTCCCGGCGGCCGATCCGCTCGTGGTGGTCAACCGGCTGCGGGCCTCGGTTGTCGGCGGCGACCCTGCGCGGGAGGTCAGCCGGGCGATCCTGCGCCACACGGGGACCGAGCCGGTCGCGCTCGTGCCCTACGACCTCGCAGGGCTGGATGCCGCGCAGGTCGCGGGTCAGCTCCTGCGGGACATCGCGCCCACGTCGCCCGCCCGGCTGGCGATCCGGGATCTGGCCACCCGCCTGGCCGGGCGGCCCGGGGTCGCCCGCCGGCGCCGCGGCGGGTTCCGGCGTCAGTCGCGGTAGGCGATCACCGACTGCGCGGTTCGCGCCTTCCGTCCCCCCACTCGCCCTCCGTTCACACGTCGTTCGTCTTGCGGACGCCCCCGCTCCCTCGCACCGGCTGGGGGTGTGCGCGGCTCGCCGGACCGGGCGATGGCGACTCACCGTTACGCTCTTGGCATAACGGTGACATAAAGTATTCATCTTGTCATGGATGTGTAGCGGGCACGGTTACAGCGAGCGATTCGCGGGCATCGCTGTGTCGAACGGTTTTGGTCAAGAAGTAAAGGGGATCTTACTCAAAGCTGCCAGCGGCATGAGATCGGCAACGTTTTGATATTGATCTGATGCGCTGTGAAGCAGAGGGATGAATAAAGATGCGGTCATGCTGCAGAACGTGATGCAATGTATGTCTGCGTAAGAATCCCCTTTCGGCAACGTTACGTTAGTGTTGAGCAGGCCTCGGAGGTGCCATCCGGAGCACGGTCGCAACCGCGATCGGCGATCCGGGCGGCACGGGGATGCTCGGGCGAGACGGCTTGGGGGTGTGTCGGGTGAGCCGGGAGTACGCGAAGGCGGTGGGCGCCCGCCTACGGGCGATTCGGATACAGCAGGGGCTGTCGCTCCAGGGGGTCGAGCAGAAGTCGCGCGGCCGTTGGAAGACCGCCGCCGTCGGCTCCTACGAGCGCGGGGACCGCATGATCAGCGTCCACCAGCTCTCCGAGCTCGCCGGGTTCTACGGCGTGCCGGTGTCGGCACTGCTGCCCAGCGAGGACCAGCTGCCCCCGCGCGAGCGTCGCCCGCGCACGGTCCTGAACCTGGAGAAGCTCAGCGAGGCCCCGCCCGACACCTCCGCGCTCGTCCGGCGTTGGGTGGCACAGATCCAGCGCCAGCGTGACGACTACGCCGGGCACGTGCTGTCCATCCGCGACGGTGATGTGCGCGCCCTCGCCCTGCTGCACGACACCACGCCGCAGGAGTTCGCCGAGCGCCTGCGTAACTGGGGCGTCCTGGAGACGAGTTTCCCCGAGGAGAGCGAGGAGCCGCCGGAGTAGTCCGGTGGTTCGTTCCAGGCGCGTCACGCGCCGCAGGTGATGAACGGTCGACGCGGACCGTGGACTGCGACTGGCCCATCTCCGGAAGGCCCCGCGCGGCATAGCCGACGGCCGACCGGTCCAGGTGCGACCGGGCGGGGCCCACACGGCAGCGGGCCGACCGGGGCGGCAGTGCCCCAGCGCAGGGTGCATCCCCTCCCGGCCGTCGCGCCAGGAGGTGGACAATGACCAGAAGGCGGGTCGCGCGAAGCGGCCTGGTCCTCGGCGCAGGCGGAGTCCTAGGGTCCGCCTGGATGATCGGCGCCATGCATGCCGTCGAAACCGAGACCGGCCGCGACCTGGGCAGTAGCGACCTGGTGGTCGGCACCTCCGCCGGCTCGGTCGTCGCGGCCCTGCTTGGCCTCGGCATCGGCATCGACGTGATGGCCAATTCCGAACGCGGACTGTACGAGGCGGGCGGCCCCGTCCTCGACTACCGTGACCTCGGCGCGTCCCTCCCCCCTCGGCCCCGCATGCGGATGGGCTCCCCACGGCTGCTCACGGCCAGCGCGCTGCACCCCCGGCACGCTTCGCCGATGGTGACCCTGGCGGCGATCCTGCCGCAGGGCCGCGGCAAGATCTCCGCAGTGGGTGACCTGGTCGCGGCCGCGATGGACCGCAAGGGACTCAGCCTTGCCGACTGGCCCGTCCCGGCGACCCTGCGGATCGTCGCGATGAACTTCGACACCGGCCACCGGGTGCTGTTCGGCTCGCCCGACGCACCCCGGGTGACGCTGCCCGAGGCTGTCATGGCGTCCTGCGCGATCCCCGGCTGGTACGCGCCGATCGAGTCCAGCGGCCAGCGCTTCGTCGACGGCGGGACCCGTTCACCCACGTCGGTCGACCTGCTCGCCGACGCCGGGCTCGCGGAGGTGCTCGTGCTCGCGCCGGCCTGCTCGCTGGCCAGCGATCGCCCCCGTGGCGCGGTGGCCATAGTCGAACGGCAGGTCCGGCGCGCCGCGACCCGTCGGCTACTACGGGAGGTCGAGCTGGTCGAGGCCGCGGGCACCCGGGTGACGGTGCTGTCCCCAGGACCGGAGGACCTGGCGGTCATGGGCGGCAACCTGATGGACCTGACCCGCCGGGCGGAGGTCTTCGAGACCAGCCTGCGAACCACGCGCGCGGCCCTGCGGGCGAGTGCTCGCCCTCGGCCTCGCCCTCGGCCGGCCCGGGTCGCCACGACTGCCGCCGCCGGCCGTGGCGGCGCGGTCACCGGCACCCGTGCGGTCACCGGCACCGGGGGGAGCGGCACCCGCGGCGGTGCCGGCGTCGAGGGGGGCGCCGACACCACCGCGGGCTCCGCTCCGCCCGAAGGCCGGCTCGGCCTGGACCTGGCCGGCTGACGCGGACGGTCCGCGGCATGGCACCGACCCGCTGCTCCGGCCCCGGCGGCACGGCCGCGCCTCTACCGCTCGTACCGCCCGTACCGCCCGTCGGGTGGGACCCTCGTTGTTCGTCCGGCGCGACTGGTTGCGAGACTGCTCGGGTGCGCATCTACCTGCCGTCCACGCTCATCGCCGCGCGATCGGTATGGGAGTCCGGGCAGGTGCCGGCCGGGACGGGCTTCGCGGTCACGCCGGCGCTGCGCGAGTGGTATGCCCAGTCGGAGTCCGAGGAGGAGCTGGAGTACGCGGTGCTCCACGACGCGGCGCGCGCCAGCCTGCGCCTGCTCGACGCCGACCCGGCGGCACCGCGCCGGCGCCTGGTCTTCGTCGCGGACCTCGCCGACGGCGACGTCCGTGTCCGTGACGATCTCGAACGGGGCGCCGCCGAGATCGACTTTCCGGTTCCCTGGTCGGCCGTAGGAGCGATCCATGTCGACGACGGCGACGATGCGGAGGTCCTCGACGCCGTGGCCGAGGCAGCCGATCACATCGTTGAGGCTGACCTCGGCGGCGAGGACGCGGCCTTCATCGTCGACAGTGTCGAGGGCTTCGAGCTGCTCTGGTTCGCCCCGCAGGAGCTGCCCGACCTGCTGTGAGCAGGCGCGCCCCGCCATGGGGGAGCAGGCCGGTCACGCGGGTGGTGCTCGGCGCCGGCCGCCGGAGCTCGCCGCCTGACGGCGTGCCGTTCGATGTGACCCAGACCACACCCATTGATGGTTCGTTGGGGCATGATGTCTGGACCGGTGCTACCCGGCGTGAAATGTTGGCATCGGACGGCGCTCAGGGTGGCCATCCGGTTCCAATGCGGTGGTCTGGCTCACCGTGCGGCGTCCGTGGGCGGCTTTTCTCCACGCAAACTG
Source organism: Frankia gtarii (assembly GCF_025403375.1). GTDB lineage: Bacteria > Actinomycetota > Actinomycetes > Frankiales > Frankiaceae > Frankia > Frankia gtarii. The sequence goes on along the minus strand of NZ_JAMPTM010000086.1, from coordinate 17,009 downwards.
GTCTGGATGGACAACGGTTGTGCCTCCCCGAGGTATGGCCGATGTCGTGTGTTGCGAATAATGCGTAGGTGGGCGGTGAGGCGCCGGCCGGGTTCCCGCCCGGTTGGTGCCGATGGTCCGTTTTTCTCCCAACATCCCTCGTGCCGGCTTGCCGGCTCGGGCGGGCGTGGATCTCGATAACCCAACCGCGTAAGGAGGCTGGCAGCCGATGCTGTACCTCGCCGGGCAGATCCTGGCGTACGTGCTGGTGGCGATGTTCATCGGCGCCGCGCTGGCGTGGGTGTTCCTGATCGCCCCGCTACGCCGGCAGGTGCGCCAGACCCGCGACGGTCAGCCGGATCCCAGGGCCGGAGGCCACGTGCCGATGCCCGATGCCGGGGTGGCCGACGGCGGGGTGGCCGACGACGCGGGAGTGCCGCTCGCAATCACGTCCCGCGCCCGGGAGCTCGGCGGCGGGACCCCGCTGCGGGGTGGTGCGAAGCAGGCTGTGGAACCCGCCGAGCGCGAGGATCACGCGTTCGCCGAAGGCGCCCGGCTCGAGCTTGAGGCGTTGCCCGGGCCCGCCCCGCGCCTCGACGCTGACAAGCTGCCGGGGACCGCTGAACGGCTCGAGGACGGCGCCGACACCGGGCTCGGCGCTGACGAGGTGTCCGCGGGCCCGGCCGTCGCCGGTACCACTGGGCCCGACGAGGTTGGTGCGGAACTTGCCACCACCGGGCCGATCGCGTTGCCGATCAACGCCGTGCGCGTCGGTGAACCGGTCGCCGAGCTCGTCGCCCTGCTGCGCCGGCAGCGGGACGACGCCGCCCTGGAGAAGGCCGACCTGACCGCCCGCCTCGCCGTGGCCGAGCAGCGGGCCGCCGAATCCGAGCAACGGATCGGTGCCGCGGAGCGGCATGCCATTACGGCGAGCGCCCGGGTCGAGGAGATCGAGGCCACGCTGCGCGCCAGAATCGAGGCCGCGACAGGCGGCGCCGGGGCTGGCATCGGCGGGGAGCGTGCAGCGGACGACGGATCGTCGGCAGACGCGGTCATTGCCCCGGCTGACACCGGGCTAACCGTCGCGGAGCTCGCGCGCGAGGCCGAGCTGCTGCGCCAGCAGCTGGCCGAGGCGGAAGGCCGGGCCGCGAAGTTCTCCTCCCGACTGGCGATGGCACGCACCGAGGCGGAGGACTCCCAGCGCCTCGTCGCGACCATGACCACCCGACTCGACCGGCATCAGGCCGAATGGGCCGCGGAACGGATCAGCCTGCTCGGCCGGATCTCAAGGACCGAGTCCGCGCTCGGGCGCGACGCTGACGCCGTTACCGCCACGGGTACCGAGACCGAGACCGAGGAGCCCATCGCCGCCGCCGAGGCTTCCACGCGCGAAAGCTCCACCCTCGAAGCCGGGCACCGGGTGGAGTACTCGGCCGCCATCGAATACGCAGAGATCGTCGGTACGGCGAAGGCCGTGGCGTCAGCGCGTACCGCCCGCTCCGCCCGAGCAGCCGGTCCGCTCCAGCCCCTCGCACAGACCCGCGCAGCCGAGCCGGCCGCTGCCGAGCCGGCCGCGATTGCGGGACCGGCCGAGGTAACTGAGCCGGCCGATGTTGCCGAGCCGGCCGATGTCGCAGCGCCGATTGATGCTGTGGAGCCGGCGTACGAGGACGAGCCGGTCGAGGTAGCGGAGTCCGCGAGGCCTGCCGAGCCGGTGCGGCCGGATTCCGGTGACTTCGCCCGTGCGGCGGCCCCGGCCGACCCTGGGGCTGCTGCGCCCGCGAGTGGGACCGAATCGGGGCGCACAGGCACGCTGGGCGTGGCTGGGATGAGGGCCAAAGCCTCCTCCGGCGTCACCAAGGAGCGGCCGGCGGCGGTGGCCGGGGTCCTGGCGCCGACCGGTGGCGGGCCCTCGCGCACGCCGGGCGTGTGGTCGGGCGCGATGGGCGAGCAGGCCGCGGGCGGCCGGGTCGTCCAGGAGTCCGCGCCGCGCTGGAACGGGCTACTCGATCCGGTTGTCGCCGGCGGCGACAACCTCAAGGAGATCGTCGGCATCGGCCCGGTGATTGAGTCGCGGCTGCGGACGCTGGGCATCACGACCTTCAGCCAGCTTGCTGAGATGGGCGACACCGACGTCGAACGGCTGGCCCACAAGCTCGACGGATTCGGCGACCGGATCATCTCCGACGACTGGGTGGGTCAGGCCCAGGATCTTCAGGTGCGTCACTACGGCGGCGTCTACTAGACGAAGGTCCCGCATCCCACCTTGACCCCAGGTAGTCGTCGGCTGACTCTGCTGGCGCCACCCCCGGTAGCTGCCGCGTGTCTGCTCGCCGACCTGGTTTCCGGCCAGATTACGGCCAGATCGTGCCGAGGCTCAGCCACGGTTTTACGGCCCAGAACCGTTTCAAAGCCCGGAGATGAGCCCCTCGATCTCGGCCTCGAGGATTCGGCGGTCGGTGACGTCGCTGTAGAGCCACAGGTGACCGCGGTAGCCGTCGGCCGCGGTCAGCGTGATGTGGCTGCGTTCGAAGACGCGGCCGTCGGCGAACATGACCGGCTCGCGGCGCAGCGTGCGGCGTCGGCGCAGCAGGGTGTCCAGGCGGGCGGCGAAGCCAGACGGGTCGTCGACCAGCCCGGCCCGCGGCCGCAGATGCCGACGGCAGTCCGTGCCGACCAGGTCGACGGGGGAGTCGGCCAGATCGAACAGGTCGCAGTACATCTGGTTGACGGCGACGACGCTGCCGTCGCGATCGGCGATGAGGACCGCGGTCGCAAGCTCCGCGAGCAGGGTCGTCAGCCAGCGCTCCCGGTCCCGGCAGGCCTCCTCGATCCGTTGCGTCTGCGCGAACAGGCAGCCGCAGCCCTCGGCCGGGTGTCGTTCGTCGGTGTGCGGGGGGCGTGGATGCAGATCGGCGTCCTCGTCTCGGTGCAGGACGACGGCGGCGCGCCACTCGGCGCCGGGCGGTAGGGCGCCGCGAGGGTAGGTCGGCGACCGGTCCTCCGAAGCCTCGCGTGGGGAGGACCAGCCGGGTGTCGGCTCGCCGGGAATCGGCCGGCGAGGCAGGGGGATCGTCCAACGTCGATTCGCCGCGACGTCGTCCGCATCGGACCACCGCGCCGGGGGCCCGGACAGGGGGTGCCCAGTTCCGGCGGGATGACCGATGACCGGACCGCCGAGGTTCGGCGTGGGATCGGCTGAGCCGTCGCCGAATCGGTCCGGTCCGTCCGGGTGGTCCGGATCGTCTGCGCCGGTCGGGCTGTCAGGCCAGCGGAACGGATCGTCGGCGGAGTCGCTGAAGGCACGGGTTGCATCGTCGAACGGGTCGTAGCCGCCCAGCCCGTCGAACAGTTCGTAGCGATCGGGCCCGCCGGGCAGGATGCCCTCCGGCTCGGCATTCTCCTGGCCGAACAGTTCGTGGCCGAGTAGCTGCTCGTCGAGGAAGGCTGTGTCGAAGGCGCTGAGATCCGGTGCCCCCGCGCCCGTCCCCGCCCCCGAGTCGATGGGCGGTGTGAGGTGTTCGGCGTCGTTGTCGGCGAGAGGGTCGGTTAGGGCATCAGGGAGCGGGTGGCCGTCGGGATGCGGGTGGCCGGCGGTGTGCGGTTGGCTGTCGGGGTGCGCCGGGGCGTCCAGGCCGCGGGCGTCGCGGTGGTCGATGCCGCCCGGGGTGGGAGCGCCGACCGGCGCCGGGGTGAGGGTGCCGACGAAACGGCGCCGCCCGTCGCCGGCGGACGTCGCCACCGTCTGAATGATTGCCCGACGGGCGGTCCCGCCCGGCCGGACCAGTCGAATCTGTGCGGAGAACCCGTCGCCATGCGTGACCAGTCGCCGCCAATGGTTGCCCACCGTGGCAACGTCGTCGGGATGGACCACCCGGTCCCATCCCCAGCCGACTGCCTCGTCGCGGGTAAGTCCGGTCAGCTCGGACCACGGCCGGTTCACAAAGAGATGCCGGCCGACCGCGTCGGTGGCGAATACCGCCACGGGGCAATTCTCCACAATCCGCCAGAACATTTTCCAAGCGGTTTTGTCGAACATGTCCGACGGTTGGAAATCCCAGTCTCCGCTCATCGGTTCGCCCCTTTCGGGCCGCGCGTGGCGGGCTGCAGGCAGGTCCTGGGCGGCGCCACCATGGTGGGCGGATGGGCTTCTCGCCAGCGGTTGGCGAGCCCGCGGATCGATGGCTGACCGGACACGGAAGGGACCCCCGAGGCAGGCGTTGGTGGCTTACCGGGTGAGATCGGCGGGGTGGGGGAGGCTCCACCGGTCGACCCAGTAGGCGATTGTGGCTTCACGGATGAGCGGGTTAGGGACCGCCGCGAGGTTACCGCCTCCGGGACGATTAGGCGGCGAAATCCTGTGGGCGTTTCCGGGGCGGTCGGCGGACGACCGATCTACGGGATGTACGCGTAGGGCGATGGGTGCCCCTCGAGCCGCGCCCGTGTATCGAATGCGGAGAGTAACTTTATGGGTGGTCAAGGTGGGACGCTGTGCACACCGTGACCTGCCTGTGTCCGACCCGGCCCACACCCCCGGATGGGGTTGTGCGAACGTTGTTGCGTCCGCCCTGATGGTCAGGGCTTGATAAGCAGTGACCTTCTTTCTACGCTTCGTAGCAATTGTCCGGGCGAGGAAGAGGCGGAGCTGGAGGATCGGCGGTTTTCGTGGCGGTGGCACGTGGCGGTTGGCTGGACGCCACATCGCTCGTGGAGGACGAGGTCCGCGAGCTCGTCCGGCGGCGTTCCCTGGATCCCGTGCGCGATCCGGCTCAGGTCCGCCAGCTCGTTCAGGAAGTGCTCGCCGACTATGAGGAACGCGTTCTCGTCAGTGACCTTCCGCCCGTCGTCGACCGGGATGTCACCGCCCGGCTGGTCTACGACGCGGTCGCCGGCTTCGGGCCGCTGCAACGCCATCTCGACGACCCCACCATCGAAGAGATCTGGATCAACGAGCCGGGTCGGGTATTCATCGCCCGGGCTGGTCGCAGCGAGCTGACGACGACAATTCTCACCGCCGACCAGGTGCAGGATCTGGTCGAACGGATGCTGAAATCGTCCGGCCGGCGGGTGGACCTGTCGACCCCCTTCGTCGACGCCATGCTCCCGGATGGTTCCCGGCTGCACGTGGTGATTCCCGACGTGACCCGGGTGCACTGGTCGATCAACATCCGCAAGTTCGTGCTGAGCGCGGGCAGCCTCGACGAGCTGATCGGGCTGGGCACGATCACCGCTGCCGCCGCCGCGTTCCTGGAGGCCGCTGTGGTCTCCGGGCTCAACATCATCGTCGCCGGCGGCACCCAGGCCGGGAAGACGACGCTGCTCAACTGCCTCGGCTCGGCGATCCCCGCCCGCGAACGGGTGATCTCATGCGAGGAGGTCTTCGAGCTGAAGCTGCGCGCCCCGGACTGGGTGGCGATGCAGACCCGGCAGGCCAACCTGGAGGGCAGCGGGGAGATCCGGCTGCGTCGGCTGGTCAAGGAGGCGCTGCGCATGCGCCCGGACCGGCTGGTGGTCGGCGAGGTCCGCCAGGAGGAGGCGCTGGACCTGCTCATCGCGCTGAACTCCGGGCTGCCGGGGATGTGCAGCCTGCACGCCAACTCGGCCCGTGAGGCCGTCACGAAGCTGTGCACGCTGCCGCTGCTCGCCGGGGAGAACGTCAGCCACGCCTTCGTGGTGCCGACCGTAGCCGCCAGCGTCGATCTCGTCGTCCACCTGGAGAAGGACGTCTCCGGCCGACGGCGCGTCACCGAGATCGTCGCGCTGCCCGGTCGGGCCGAGGGCGACATCGTGGAGATCGCCCAGATCTACCGCTCCCGCGCCGAGGGCCTCGTCCGCGCCGACGGCTTCCCCCCGCACGTCGACCGGTTCACCCGCGCCGGCTACGACCTGCCCGCCCTGCTCGCCCAGGGGGACCGCGACCACCCCCACCGCCGGCCCGGCGGGGGCTGGCCCGAGATCGCCGTGGAGCACTGATGGGGATCTTTCTCGGCCTGCTGTGCGGGCTCGGCCTGTTCCTCATCATCACCAGCGGCCGGCCCCGCGCGTCGAGTGGCCCGACGACGATGCGCTGGGAGCACACCACCGCCGAGCTGCTTGCCCAGGCCGGCATCCGCGGCCTGAGCCCCCGCCAGTTCGTCGCGATCAGCGCCGGCCTCGGCCTGCTCGTCGGTCTTCTCGTGCTGGCGTTCACCGGCACCCTGTCGCTCGCCGGCGCGTTCGTGGTCTTCGCGAGCCTGCTGCCGCGGGCGTTGGTCGTGCGCCGCCGCCACGGTCGCATCCACGACCTGCGAGAACTGTGGCCGGACGTCGTCGACAACCTTGCCAGCGCCGTGCGCGCCGGGATGTCGCTGCCCGAGGGCCTGGCCGCCGTCGGGGTGCGCGGGCCGGTGCAGCTACGCCCGGCGTTCACCCGCTTCGGCGAGGACTACAGCGCCACCGGATCGTTCTCGACCTGCCTGGACCGCCTCGCCGACGAGCTCGCCGACCCGGTCGCCGACCGGATCATCGAGTCGCTGCGGATGGCGCGGGAGGTCGGCGGCACCGACCTCGGCCGGCTCCTGCGCACCCTGTCGACCTTCCTGCGTGAGGACGCGCGGACCCGGGCCGAGCTGGAGACCCGCCAGGGCTGGACGGTCAACGCCGCCCGCCTCGCGCTCGCCGCCCCCTGGATCGTGCTGCTCCTGCTGGCCACCCGCGGCCAGAACGTGCAGGCGTACGACAGCCCGACCGGCGTGCTGGTGCTCGTCGGCGGCGGCGGCGTGTCCGCCCTCGCCTACCTGTTGATGAAGCGGATCGGCCGGCTGCCCGAGGAGGGCCGGGTCCTGCGCGGCGGGGCCATCGCCGCCGCCCAGGCCGCTGCCGCCCAGGCCGCCGCCACCACTGCCACCACTGCCACCACTGCCACCACCACCAACGGGCTCGGGGGCTTCGACGGGCCGGAGTTCGGGGCGGAGCCGGATCGGGGGAGGCAGCCATGACGATGGTCGCCGCCGGGGCGCTGCTCGGCCTGCTCGCCGGGCTCGGCCTGGTCATTGTTGTCTACCGGTCGCCGCGGGCGCGGCGCATCCAGCTCGCCGACCGGCTCGACCCCTACCTTCGCGACACGCCCACTCCGTCCCGTCTGCTCGCGGCCCGGCCGCGCGCGTCGGCCCGCCCGGGGTTCGCCGCGGTCGAGGCGCTCCTGCGGCCGTTGCTGTCGGATGTGGCCGGCCGGCTCGACCGTTTCCTCGGCGGCCGGGCGGCACTGCAGCGCCGGCTGACCCAGGCGGGCGGGCGGACCAGCATCGAGGAGTTCCGGGTCCAGCAGGTGATCTGCGCGGTCAGCGGCGCGCTGATCGGCGCGTTCCTGCTGGCGTTGCGCACGCTGCTCGGCATCGGCCCGCCGGCCCTGGTCGACGTCGCCCTCGTCGTCGCCGGCGCCGCCGGTGGGGTGGTCGGCCGCGAGTACTGGCTGACCAGGTCGATCAACGAGCGCGAGGACCGGATGCTGCTGGAGTTCCCCACGGTCGCCGAGCTGCTGGCGCTGGCGGTCACCGCGGGGGAGTCCGCGATCGGCGCGCTGGAGCGGGTCAGCCGGCTTACCCACGGTGAGCTGGGCCGCGAGCTGCGCCTGGCTCTCGCCGACGCCCGCGCCGGCGCCACCCTCGTGCAGGCCCTGGAGGGCATCGCCGCCCGCACGGCGCTCGCGCCCCTGGCCCGGTTCGTCGACGGTATGGCCGTCGCGATCGAACGCGGCACCCCGCTGGCCGACATCCTGCGCGCCCAGGCGATGGACGTCCGCGAGGCCGGCAAGCGCCAGCTGCTGGAAGCCGGCGGTCGCAAGGAGATCGCCATGATGATCCCGGTCGTCTTCCTGGTCCTGCCGACGACTGTGATCTTCGCTTTCTACCCCGCCCTGGTGAGCTTCACCGTGATCGCCCAGTGATCGCGGCGGCCCCTGAGGAGGGACGCGGCCTGATCCGACACAGGCCCCCAACCGGCTTGGCACAACGCGGTGCCCGACGCGGATGCACAGGGTGCGCGGCACGGACGACGTGGGCGCACGGCTCAATGGCCGGGCGCATGGCTCAGGCCGGACGGTGATGGAGGGAACATGGGACGACGCATCGGGCAGACCCTGAAGGCGAGGTGGCTGGCCTGGCGGTCGGCGACCGACACGAGCGGCGCCGACGGCGACGGCCGCGCCGGCGGCAACGGCCGCGACCGGGGGGACGTCCCCGGCTGGGTAATGATCACGGTGATGACGGCGGCCCTCGTCGTCGCCATCGCCACGCTGGCGACGCCGGCGTTGCAGAACCTGTTCACCTCGGCGATCAACTCGGTGTCGGGCGTCGGCGGCGGTGGCGGCGGCTGACCCCCCGGCCACGCGGGGCGAAGGGGAAGCCGGCGAACCCGACGATGGGGGCACGCCGGGCGACGAGGGGTCGGCGGTCGTCGAGTTCATCCTGGTGGGGACGCTGCTGCTGTTCCTGTTCCTCGGGATCCTGCAGGTCGGCCTGATCCTGCACATCCGCAACACGCTCGCGGCGGATGCGGCGGAGGGCGCCCGGCACGCCGCCAACCTCGGCGTCGCGGCCGCGGACGGCGGCCCCTACGCCCAGGCGCTCATCGCCCGGACGATCCCCGGCCGCGCCGACACCGTCTGTACCGGCACCGACGTCGACGGCCCCGGCGGCACCCCGCTCGTCCAGGTGACCTGCAAGGTCGCCGTCCCGCTCGTCCTCGTTCCCCTCGGTGACGGCGTGACGATCACCGTCACCGGCCACGCCGTCAAGGAGCAGCCGTGACCTTCCGGCGACTGCGTACCATCCGCGCGATCTGGACGCGGGTGGTGTGGGGAGAGGGACGGACGCCCCGCGACGACCGGAGCCGGCGGCGCCGCGACGGGAGAGGGACGGACGACGGCTCGGCGATGATCGAGTTCGTCGGGTTGTCCGTCGTGCTGCTCGTCCCGTTCGTGTACCTGTTCCTGTGCGTGTTCTCGGTGCAGAAATCGGCGTTCGGGGTGACCGAGGCGGCCCGCGAGGCCGGCCGCGCCTTCGCCACCGCCGACAGCGAGACCCAGGGCACCGACCGGGCCCGCCTCGCCGCCGCCCTCTCCCTGCAGGACCAGGGGGTGTCCGGCGAGCCGCAGCTCCACTTCGCCCCGGTGGGTGCGAACTGCGGAGCGGGCAATCCCGGCGACGGTGCCCAGACCCTGGAACCGGGCGCGTCGTTCGTCGTCTGTGTCCGCACGGTCGTCACCCTGCCGGGCACCGGCGCCCTGTTCGCCGGCATCACCGACGTCACCGTCAACGGCCAGTTCACCGTCGTCATCGACGCCTACCGGGCTGATCGGTCAGGTGTCTGATCAGAGGTTTTGCCGGTCTGCTGAGCCGAGGGTCGCGGTGTCCTCGACGCCACGCAGCGCCGCCCAGCCGCCGAGGGCGAGCAGTAGGGCGCGCCGCCACATCGCCCCCGGCCCGGTGCACCGGGGGCAGGTTGCGGCCATGGGGCAGGCCAGCCCACCAGGCGACCATGAGCGCTCCGCGGGCGAGCACGCCCGGTACCAGGTTCGGCGGTAGTGGGGCCGACCGCAGGGCGCCGTCAGGATGCAGGCCCCGTGCGTAAACCGACACCGGCCGCACCGCGCGAGCTGGACGTCGAGCACCTGGGCATCCCGGCACGCTGGCGCGGCTGTGCGGGCCGGTCTGCGACCTGGGTCCTGGCTGGCAGCCCAAGGAGGCTGACCGCGACCGCGACCGCGACCGCGACCGCGACAGCGACAGGAAGACGCCTGACTTTCGTCGGCATGCCTGGGTACACCCTGGTCAGCCCGGCTGCCGGACGGCAGCTGGTGCCAGGGGTACAGCGTTGGAGGTGACGGGCATGCCGTTCGTCAACGTGAAAGTGATCGAGGGCGTATTCACCCCGCGACAGAAGCAGGAGATGATCACCAAGTTGACCGAGGTCATGGTCGGTATCGAGGGTGAGGCGACGCGATCGGTGACCCATGTCGTCGTCGAGGAGGTCCGCAGCGGGGACTGGGGCATCGGAGGGCGGTGCATGACCACCGAGGACGTGCAGAAACTTCAGGCCAGCGGGAGCGCCTGAGAAGCCGTCGACTACTCGTCGAGGAAATCCGACGGCGGAAAGGCTCGGGAGGTCGTCCCGCGGGACGAGGCCGAGTTGGCCGAACAGTTTGCTGACATCGTCGAGGACGTGCCCGGGCGCGCGGGTGCCGCGGGGCGCGATGGTGTCGAGGAGTTCGCCGCGGAGGAACTCGATGATCTGGTACCGGGGTTGTGGGCGGGCGTAGAGCAGTCGGGGGTGTGGGTGGCGGTCCCACGGATCGCGCGCGGCACGTCGGGTTCCGGCCAGATCATCAGGTCCACGACGTCGTTCACACGGTGCATCCGGAGACAGTCCGAACGGGGGGCGAGGCCGGCTCGCTGGCGATCACCCGCGCGTCGGGCTGTGGCCGCGTCCCGTCCGTGCGGGTCAGGGCGTTGCGGAACCCGCGCCCAGACCCGGCCTCCTGCGCGAACGTGCCCGGACGCTGGTGTCGGGTCGTGAGCATGTCGTAGCCGGGGGGTATGTCGAGTAATCTAATCAACACGCAGCGCAGCGAATATATCGCCCAGGGAGTCATATAAGGATCCCTGTTAACTACTCTTCGTGACCAACGGGTGTCGATGGCGACACCCGCGGTTCTGAGGAGTGGACATGTTTCGTCGACGAAGGCTGGGGATGGTGGCGGTGGCGCTGGCCGCTGCCGGCATCGTGGCCCTGCCGACAGCGGCCACAGCGGCCCCGGCATGGGGAACGGCCTCCGGGCCGCGCCCCCTCGTGGCGGGGCCCGGCCCGGCATGGTCCTGGGGTTACAACGGCCTCGGGCAGCTGGGCAATGGCACCACCACGAACAGCGCGGTACCCGTCCGGGTCAGCGGCCTGACCGGCCTGACCCAGGTGGTGGGCATCGCCGCGGGCAGGTACGCCGGATACGCGGTGCGCCGGGACGGCACCGCCTGGTCCTGGGGCTACAACGCCTACGGGCAGCTGGGCGACGGCACCATCACGAACAGCAGAGTACCCGTCCGGGTCAGGGGCCTGACCCGGGTCGTCGCCCTCGCCGGCGGCAGCGCCAACGGGTACGCGTTGCGCGGGGACGGCACCGTCTGGTCCTGGGGCTACAACAACTACGGGCAGCTGGGCAACGGCACCACCACCAACAGCCGGGTACCCGTGCGGGTCGTCGGCCTGACCCGGGTCATCGCCATCGCCAGCGGGGGCACGACAGCGTACGCGCTGCGCGAGGACGGCACCGTCTGGTCCTGGGGCTACAACGACGAAGGGCAGCTGGGCAACGGCACCACCGCCAACAGCCCACTACCCGTCCGGATCATTGGCCTCAGCGGGGTGAGAGCGATCGCCGGCGGCCAGGAAACCGGGTACGCGCTGCGCGGGGACGGCACCGTCTGGGCCTGGGGTGACAACGACGAAGGGCAGCTGGGCAACGGCACCACCGTGTCCAGCACGGTACCCGTCGTGATCCGCAACCTCAGCGAGGTGACCGCCATCGCCGCCAGCAGCGAGGGCGCCAGCGGGTACGCGCTGCGCGGGGACGGCACCGCCTGGGCCTGGGGCCTCAACAACACCGGGCAGCTGGGCAACGGCACCGACGACACCTCCCTGGTGCCCGTCCCGGTCAACGGCACCACCGGCCTCGTCGGGGTCACCGCGATCTCCGCGGGCAGCTTCAGCGGGTACGCGCTGCGCCGGGACGGCACCGTGTGGGCCTGGGGCAGCAACTTCTTCGGGCAGCTGGGCAAGGGCCTCACGACTCCCCCCTACAGCCTGCTTCCCGTCCAGGTAAGCGGCATTGCCGGGGCGGAAGCCGTCGCCGGCGGTGGCTTCAGCGGGTACACGCTCGTCAACACCTTGGACAGGTGACCGGGCTCGACAGCCAGGTCACGGACACGACCGCCCTGGCTCTGTTCGTGGGAACGGACCGCGGATGTTAGCCACCGCTCCCCACGGCGACGCCACAGACCCGATCGACGACGGGCAGGGAACCCGACCTCGCCGATCCCTGCGGCCCCGGTCCGGCATCCTCGCTGGCCGGGGCCGCAGCACGTCCCTCCACCGGCGCGTCAACAGCGCCTATGAGGTAGGTCGAGCACCCACCCGCCGCTGTCGGTGGTCGGTGTGTGGTCGGCCTGCCCGGCGAGGGCTGTCGGCCTCGGCGCGCCAGGTCTGCCAGCCACGTTCCTCGAGCCATGCGCTGGGGGCGGGGATCATGTCGGCCACGGCGGGGATGTCAGCGGCCGTCGCGGGGCGCATCAGCGTAGGAACGCCGTCGTCGCGAAATGCAGGTGGATCATCTCGATGAGTTTCGCGTGGGCCTCATCGTAGAGTTCGCGATCTTCGAGGCGGATGAGTACGTCCGCGAGCCCGGCGGGGTCCAGGCATGAGGATGCGCACGACGCCGTACCCCGGCGAGCCGGGCGGGCATGGTGTGTGCGCCCGCGGGCAGGTGTCCCCATATGTCGACGATCCGCGTCCGCTCGGCGGCATACCGTACAGCGGAGCGCTGTCGCAACTCCAGGGACAGAAGATGTCCCTGAACTTCTACGTCGGTGAGAGCTTCTACGTCGGTGAGAGCTTCGGGCCGAGCGTCGCGGCATGCTGGGAGAGCCGGCGAGGAGCCGAAACGCTGACGACTCCGTGCGGGCCGAGCGGACGCGGTGGACCCGCACCTGATGGACGTGTTCCGCCGGGCGCGCGCCGCAGGGCTGGTCGGGCCGTGACCGCCCGCTGCTGCCCAACGCCTGGCGCCGCCGAGACCAAGACCTACCGGGAGGACCCACGATGATCCCTGCCCACGGCTACACCGCCTTCTTCAGGCCCACCTCCGAAGGCGGCGACAAGAACATCGTGGGCGGTCTGCCCGCCAGCACGCCTGACGGGCAGAAGCTCGTCTGCCAGGTGCCGGTCGTCGCCTGGGGCAACAACGGTGAGGCCCTGGTTGCCGACATGGAAGACGGTTGTCTACGCAGTGTCCGGGGCACCGAAGGGTTCATCCGCCTCACCCGGACCGAGACCGGGACGGTCAGCCCGGAAGACGGGTGACGGGCGACTTCGCCGGCGGCGTCACCAGGAAGGCCGGCGGCGGGAATCGGCGATCTTGATGTGACGAGATCCACATCAAGGACAGGGTCGGATTTCGGTCGGTGTTGCCAGCCGGAGCTGCTCGATAAGTTCGGCCGAATTCCTCCGCCGGGCAATCCTGTCGCGCCATAATGGCAGACAGACGGTTCTTGGCCGGACTGCCCCACGTCCGCACGGGCGGGTTCCCGGTGTACTCCGGCTCGCCCTATCTCACCGCCGCCTTTGCCATGTAGGCATGTCACCCGGGCGGACTCCGCCCCCTCCCTGCACCGAGGCCACCTCATGACCGAGCTCTGTCACACCGGCGTGCCCAGACCAGACTTCGGTATCCGCGTCCCTGAACGGATGCATCCCGCGGCCGACCGCATCGGCGAACACGTCCTGACCTGGGCCGCCGAGTTCGGGCTGGCCGTCGACGCCGCCGCGCGTGCCCGGTTGGACGCCGCCGGATTCCACCTGGCGGCCGCCCGGATCCTGCCCGATGCGGAGCAGGCCGACGTCGAGGTCTTCGCCCAGTGGGCGGTGTGGCTGTTCCACCTCGATGACGAGCAGGACGAAGGGCCCATGGGCCGCAGTCCGGAGATCGTGCGCGAAACCTATGCCGCGATCATCGCAATCACCGAAGGGCAGCCCGCGTCCGCCGCCGCCCCTGCGTCGGTGGCCGCGCTTGCCGATCTATGGTCCCGCACCGCCCGGGGAATGTCCGCGCAGTGGCGGCGTCGCATCCGCCGGCACATCCACGATCACCGCGACGCCTTCCTTGCGCAGATCACCCACCGGCAGAACGGCACGGTGGCGAGCCCGGAGGAATACCCGGCACTGCGTCGGGACGACAATGCCATGTTCATGTACGACCTGGTGGAAGTCGCCTACCAGACGGAGATTCCCCCGGACCTCGCCGCGACGAACAGCTGGACCGAGCTGTGTGCGGCTTCGAGTGACATCATCGCCTGGACCAACGACGTGGTTTCCCTGCCGCGGGAAGCCGCCCTCGGGGAGACCACCAACTACATCATCGTTCTCCAGCGCGCCACCGGCTGCGACGAGCGCACCGCGCTCGAACAGGTACAGGTGCACATCACCCGACGATTGCGCGACCTCGACGACGCCGAACGCGCCTTCCTCACCGAGGCGCGGAGCTTGGCGACGACGGCGGACCCGGACCGACTACACCTGATCGTCCGAACCGTCTGCGACATGCCGGGCGCCCACCTGGCCTGGATGTTCACCTCCGGCCGCCACCGGTAGCGGTCCGCGTCAGTCCCGCCGAGGTCGGCTGCTCCCACCGGGGTTCGGGCGCGCGAAGGGGGCCTGGCGGCCGAGCTCGGTCATCGCCCGGGAATGATCGTGATGCGGTGCCGGCCTGGTTGTGCCACATAAACGGTCCCGTCCGGCCCGACGGCGACCTGGCGCGGGTCGGCCACGACCACCGGTCCGGACCGGCTGGCAAGCACGCGTAGGGAGCCGTCGTCCCGCAGGGCGAGTACCTGGTTGTGCACGGAATCGGCGAGGTAGACGACGCCGCCGGGACCGACGGCCAGGCTGGTTGGGGCGCCGATGTCCGTGGCGCGGGCCGGCCAGCCGGCTGATGCCGGGCGGCCCCCGTAGGCGGTGCCGGCGATGGTCTCGATCCGTCCGCCGGCGTCGACCCGCCGGATGCGGCGGTGTTCCTGGTCGGCGACGAGCAGCCGGCCCTGCGCGTCGACGGCGACCGCCTGAGGTCCGCTCAGGGATGCGTGGATCGCCGGACCGCCGTCCCCGAAATGTCCGGGGATGCCGGAACCGGCGACGACCCGGGCCGCACCGTCCGGGTCGAGCCGCCAGACCCGATGGTTACCGGTGTCGGCGAGGTGGATGACGCCGTCGCCGTCCACCGTCACCGACCTCGGACGACGCAGCCCGGATACGGCGGACACGGTCTCGATCCGACCGTCGGGTGACACCCGACGGAGCCGATCGTTGAAGGAGTCGGTGATGAACAGGGACCCGTCCGGCCCGACGGCGATGCCGGCCGGACTGTCCAGTTCGGCGTCGAACGCGGGGCCGCCATCGCCGCCGCGGCCAGCCTTCCCGGTGCCGGCGACCACGCTCGTGCCCTGGTCCGGGTCGTTGCCTGGCGCGCCGGTACGGGCCAGATCGAGGAGGAACTCCGGGTCGACCCTGCTGACGCGGTGCAGGAGCGGCTGGGAGACGAACAGGGCGTCGTCGGGCGCCACGGCTACTCCGGACGGGCTGTCGATCCGGTATTCGACTGTCGGTGCCGCCGGACCGGCTCAATCGTTCGACCAGTTTCGGATGCGCCCGGCGGTGGACGTCCCGGACCTGCACCGAGTTGTCCAGGCTGCCGGTCACCAACGTGCGGCCGTCGGGGCTGAACGTCACGGTGTTCACGTTGCTGACGTGGCCGGGAATCGAAGTGATCAGCGCCGGCCGGGACGGGTCGGCGACGTTCCACGGAGAAGCGCGACGCAGGCGGCGCCCCCAGGCCGCCGAGGACGAGGGTCCGGCCGTCCGGGCTGAAACGGAGCGTGAACACCCCGCCGGCCGGTCCGGCGAAGGTACTGATCATGGATGGTCGCCGCGGGTCGGTGATGTCGTAGAGGCAGACCCGCTTGGCCGTTGCGACGGCCAACAGGCGGCCGTCGGGATGGAACGTCGCGCTGTTCGTGACGTCGCCATCGTCGGCCAGGTCGTCGGTGATGGCCGACAGCGACGTGGGACGGTACGGGTCGGTGACGTTCCAGAGTTCCGCTGCCCGGTAGGACACCGTGACGACGTCACCGGTGCGCGGGTTGACCTCGGACGACTGCTGGTCGCCGTGGCGGCCGATGAGCGCGGGCCCAGGGATCTCCCAGACGCGCAGGGCGCCGTCGGCGGATCCGCTGGCGAGATGGCGCCCGTCGGGGCTGAAGGCGACGCTCCAGGTCGCCGCGCCCTCGTCGAGGAAGGTCAGCGGCCTGTCCCCGTCCGACGGATCGGTGAAGGCGGTGCTGGCCGTGTTGGCGGCCGGATCGAACAGTGGAACGCCGGCGAACAGGTTGCCGCCGGCGGCGACCAGAGCGCCCTTCGGCGCGACGGCGAGCGCGGTCATCGGGTCGTTGCCGACGCCCATGGTCGCGGTGTGGGTCAGGTGCAGCAGGTTCGGCCCGCTGAACACGCGGATGCGACCCGCGGCGCCGGCGGTGTAGACGCTGCGGCCGTCGGGACCGAACGCCACGGCCCGGATCGTGCCGACTCTGGCCGCGGTCGGATCCCCGGCGGGAACGTTGAGCAGGCCGACTGGGCCGATGTGCAGCCCGGGCCCGACCCACCAGAGCACCGCCGCCGCGGCCTCGTCGCCGGCGGCGAGATCGGATGAAGGTCTCCCGCTCGGAAAGATCATCACAGAGCGTGAAGATCTCTTCGAACTGGTCGATGGCGATCACCAGGCCGGCCTCGCCGGTGTGGGACACGAGGGCCTCGGCGAGCCGCTGCGGGACCTCGGTGTCCGGCAGCGACGCCGCCGCCGCGATCCCGGCGGCCGCGATCTGATCGAGCAGGCTCCGCACGGGATGCTCACCCGGCGTCATCAGAACCTGCGGCCACGTGTCCGATCCCGGAACCGCCCCGCGGGCCAGCACCGGCAGCAGGCCCGCACGCAACAACGACGACTTGCCCGATCCGGAGGCCCCCACCAGGACCAGCGGACCGCCCTCGGCCAGCCGTGTCCGTACCTGGATGACCAGGTCGGTGACCATCCGCTCCCGGCCGAAGAACCACCGCTCACTGGCGGCGTCGAACCCGGCGAGGCCCGGATAGGGGCAGCCGGTCGCCCCGGCCGGATCATCGACGTTCCCGGACGGGGGCACGGGCGAGGGCACGGGGACGGTCCGAGCCGGGGG
>NZ_JAMPTM010000085.1 GCF_025403375.1 Frankia gtarii | reverse complement strand
GCCGACGGCGATGACCGCGGTCAGGAAGTCGGCGTTGTTCCGGCTGAACACCCCGACCCGTTCCCCGGGTGCCACCCCCTCGACGACCAGGGACCGGGCGAGCGCGGTCGTGCGCGCGGCGAGCTCGGCCAAGGTCAGTCGCTCGGCCGAGCTGGGGAAGGTCACCGCGACGCCGGGGCCCGTCGCGGCCGCCTCGTCGAGCGCGCCGGGCAGCGTCGTGCCTCGCATCAGATGCTCTCCCGTTCTGGGCAGGTGACCGGTGCGGTGGGCCGGGACGCGGCCGCGCGAGGGCGGGAAACGGCTGGCGGCCGGGAATCACTCCCGGTCCGTCACATCGGCGGCGACGGAGCTTTTCGAGCGGCCTTCCGGCCGGCTCGATGCCGCCTCCGCCAGCCTGACAATCCGATGCCGAGGGGTCAACGAATGAGCCGGCTCTCCTATCGATCCATCGCCCAGGGCAATAAGCCCGCAGAATCGACCCACGGGTTCTCATCACAAGGAAATCCAAGGATCATCCTGTCGCGGTTAACCGAGTATTCCGACGACCGGTCCCACCGTGTCGACAGACGTTCGGCCGTTGTTTGCCGCCTGGCCGGCACGGCGCGGACGCGACCCGGCGACACCGGTCCATCGATACGGATATCGTGCCCGGAGATTCGACCCGTCCGAATCGGACGCGGCGCGTCGAACCATTTCCTGGTGACGGCCGGCGGACTCGACAGGTTCGGCGGAACCCGGCCGGCTCGACCGAACCGACCCAGAGAGGTGCAGCCGTGGAGCACAACGGCATCAGCGCACAGACCGAGACCGCCGACCACATCGAGGCGGCCAAGCGCATCGAGGCGGCCAAGCGCATCGACGATCTGCGCGTGCTGCTGGAACACGGCCTCGCGGAGGGGGTCGGGGTGGGGCACTCGCTGGGTGTGCGGATGCGGACCCTCGAGGTGGGGCGAACGGTCTGGACGCTGCTGCCGTCACCGGCCGCGGCCAACGCGATGTTCACGGTGCACGGCGGCGTCATCGCGACACTGATGGACACGGCGATGGGCAGCGCCGTGTACACGACCCTGCCGGCCGGGATGTTTTACACGACATTGGAGCTGAAGGTTAATTTCGTCCGGTCGGTGAATCTCGACGCGGCGTCGCTGGAATGCATCGGTCGGACGGTCCACGTGGGGCGCCGGACGGCGACGGCCGAGGCCCAGGTCACGAACGCCGACGGCAAGCTCGTCGCGCACGGAAGCTGCACCTGCCTGCTGACCCCCACGGGCTGAGGTCGCCATGGGCTGAGGTCGCCACGGGCCGTGGATCCGCCCGCACCCGCGGCGGTGGGTCAGGCGGCCGAGGACCCGGCCGCAGTGCGGATCATTCCCTTGGTGCGCATGAGAACCTCGCCGAGATACCCGTCGTGGGGAATTCCCGGACGCAGCCAGGTGGTGGGATTGTCGCCGAGATACAGGTTGGTGATCGACGGTTCGTCGAGCAGCGCGTCGATCAGTTCGGCGCGGATGGTCATCGCGGTGAGGACAAGCGAGTCGCGCAGCGGGGCGATCCCGTCCGCCGGCTGCCACGGCCCGACCCAGACGCAGGGGAAGGGCAGTTCCACCCCCAGCTGCGGGGCGCGGCTCGAGTCGACCAGGTGCACGGCCGGCCGTAGCACCGCACCGCCGGAGGGCAGCTCGTCGACGATGGTGTCGCCGCCGAGCAGCGGCCGGGCGTCGCCGGCGACCTTGTGCAGGTACTGGTCGACCTCGACCACCGACGCGGTCGGCGCCACGGTGAGGATCGCGTCGGGATGGTCGGCCGGCAGGCTCGGGATCCGCCCCAGCCGCTCGGCGAGCGCGCGGGCCAGCGGCTCCGGGTCGCCCTCGACGAGCACCGCGCTCGCGCAGGTGCAGGCCGTCCCGCCGAGGTGACTGATCGAATCGACGATGATGTCGATCTTCTCCCGCCAGTCGACGTCCGCCGTGACGAGGATCTTCGAGCGTCCCGGGCCCTGGGTGAGCACGGTGGGGATGGCGCCGTACTTGTCGACGACGTCCTGACCGCCGTACACGATCGTGTAGTCGGCCTCGGCGATGATGACGTCGGCGACGTCGTGGTCGGTGGGCAGCAGCGTCAGGGTCGCCGGCGGGAAGCCGGCCTGGCGCAGGGCCTCGACGAGCCGGAACGCGGTGTACGGCTCGCGGGCGGAGGGGCGCACCAGCACCTTGTAGCCCAGCGCGAGCGCCTCCGGCCACAGCCCGTGGACCGCCGGGGTGTTGCCCGCCGCGTGCACCGCGAACACCTCGCCGCGCCGCGTCCACACCGCCGAGCCGTCGCGGGTCCGCGCGTCCCGCCAGTCCCCCACGGCGCCCCGCGGCATCGCCAGCTCCACCGTGTGACGCTGCGAGCGCAGCACGTCCGCGATCCAGTCGGCGGACTGGCGGACCACGGCGTTCGGCACCCCCGACGCGGTCGAGACCAGCTCGGTGTACTCGTCCCAGCCGAGGCCGCCGAGTGAGGCGGTTGCGAACAGCTCGGCCGCCCGGTCGAGGGCGTCGAGGCGCTGCGCGCCGGGCACCACTGGGGCGGCACGCATCGCCGCGACGGTGCGGCGCACGTAGAGCGACGGCACCTGGCTGATCTCGCCGATCGGGGCCCCGGACAGCGAGGTCAGCGGCCGTCGGTTGCGGCTGCGGTAGGGACCGGTGGGCCCGAGCGCGTCGATGTGAAGGAACTCGCCCATCAGTAAACCCCTTCGATGACGGCGTGATCGTCGAACGTGGCGACCGGTCCGACGTCGGCCACCGAGCACCCGAACCAGCCGGGGGGCGGCTCGACCGCGAGGGCGTGGTCGCGTTCGAGGTTGTTCGGGATCAGGGCGTACTTCGTCAGGTGGTTCATCACGACCTGCCCGCGGTCACCGAAGGCCACGTCATCGCCGGTGGTGGGATCGACGACGCGGAACGCGATGTACGGGCTCGGCGGGTCGAAGACCGCGAGGCCGCTGTCGGCCTCCTGCGCGCGTTCCCGCGACATCCCGAGGATGGTGGTGCTGCCGTACAGGCCCTTGAGGGGGATGCCGGGGAAGACCTCCGCCTGGAAGATCTCGCGGGAGTCGGCGTCCATGTGGGCGCCGCTCCAGCAGATGAACCGGACGTTCTTGCGGATCAGCTCGACGAGGTCGTCGCGCCGCGCCATCCGCTCCAGCAGCGGGGGCGTGGTGATGAGGATGCCGACCGCCTGGGTGGCCAGGATGTGCGCCGCCTGGTCGATGATGTGCTCGGCGTAGAGGTCCGCCGCACCGGGGCCGTCCCGCTCGATCAGCCGCCTGATCCACCGAGGGTCGAGATCGACGGTGAACCGCACGCCGTCGTGGCGCCGGGCGCGGCGAGCGGCGAACTCCCCGAACATGTGCGGGCCGCTGGGGGCGACCGCCAGCACGTTCGCCGGTCCGAGATCGGCGTAGTGGATCTCGTCCCAGCCGAGCGCGAACTCCATCCAGCGGTCGAACATGACGAACCGTTTCGGCGCCCCGGTCGTGCCGCCGCTTTCGTAGACGCCGGCGATCACCCGGTCCTCGCCGGCGAGCCCGCGCGGGATGAGGTCCTCGACGGGCACGTCCCGGAACTCGTCGACGACGTTCGGGAACAGGCGTAGGTCGGCGAAGGTGCGGACGTCGGCGATCGGGTCGAAGTCGAGGCTGCGCGCCCGGCGCAGCCAGAACGGGCTGCCGGTCGATGCGGTGAAGTGCCAGTGGATCAGGGCTGCGACGTACTCGTCGGGGTCCACGGCGGGGTCGCCGACCCGGGGAAGATCGAGAACGGGGGAACTCATGCGCTGCCTCCGCGGGCGCGTCGGATACCTCGGCTCGGATACCTCGGCGGGGTCATCGTCGCCGACCCCGGCGGCCGCAGGGCCGGCCGGCACCCGTGCCGATCGGGCCATAGGAAGTTCCGCGCGCAGCCGACACGGCGCCGTGCCGCGGGGCACGCAGCGCCGGGCGCCGGGCACCAGGCGCCCGTACGTCCACAGCACCGAGCGGACGTAGAATGGGCCGCGCACATCTATGGCCGACGGCATCTGGGGTTCTACGGATGCCCGCACCTTTGCTCGCGGGAATAACAAAACCGCACATCGGCTCGGCCCGGAGGCCGACGGGCGACGGGCGACGAAGTATGTTGACGAGATAGGCGCACAATGGTTTGATTTGCCATGTGTATCGTTCGGCCACACCGGTAACCCGAAGTCACATCGACTTCCTCCGGGTGTGTTCCGCCGCGTGTACCAACGGCTGATCGGGCCGCATTCCCGGCGGGTTCTCGGCCCTGCGTCGCAGCCCAGAGCGGACGTCCGCCCGGTCACGCCGGCAGACGGCTTCTCGACAGCGCGATTGCACACACCGCCCGCCGCCGGCTTTCCCGCCGTCGGCCACGGCTCCGCCACACACGCGCGTCCGCATCGTCGGCGCGGACGCGAAAAAACAGGTCCGGGCCGCCGGTAAGGGCGACGACGACGGCAGCCGCGCCGAACCGGAACATCCGACGCTCCGGGCACAGAGCATCGGAGCGTCGAGAAGGAGTGACACAGCGCATGAGTACCGCTGCCACGGCCATCGCCGGGATGACCGCATCGGAACCCCACGGCACCGTCCGGACGGCGGAGCACAGTCGGATCATGACCTTGCTCGATGCCAGGGGCGAGGGGCACACCTCGCTCGTCGAGCTGGCCGGCGACCCCGGCTACGGAAAGACCCGGCTACTGACGGCGGTGGCGGGCCAGGCCCGCCACCGCGGCGTCGACGTGCTGCGGGCACGCTGCACCGAGACCGGCACCGGCGAGGCCTTCCATCCCTTCATCGAGGCGTTCACCTCCTGGCGGCCGTCGGGGACCACGCTGCTGGCGCCGGCCACCGCCTTCATTCGTGCCCTCGCGGCCGCCGCCGGCATGCTCAACGACACCTCGACCGCACGCTGCCGGCTGTTCGCCGAGCTTCGGTCGCTGTACGGCGACTGTCTGGCGGCCGCGCCCGGCGGTCTGCTGCTGCTGTTCGACGACTTCCATCTCGCCGACCGCGCCTCGGTCGACCTGCTGGAGGTCATGGCACGCTGGCCGCTGAAGGATGCCCTGCCGGTCGTGGTCGCGCACCGCCCACGCCAGGTACCCGCCTGGATGCACGTCACCATCCAGGCGGGCGTCGAACTCGGTGCGGTGGAGCAGATCCGGCTCGCGGCCCTCACCCTGCAGCAGAGCGCCGACCTGCTCGGCCTGCCAAGCCGCGCCCCGGAACTCGCCGACCTGCACGAACGCGGCGCTGGCAACCCCCTGTATCTGACGGCTCTGGCGGAGCGGGGGGCGGGTGGTGACGGCGGCTGGGCGGCCGGCGTCGGCGCCGACCCCGCGGATGGACCGTCCGATCACTGGGCGCGCACCACCCTCGGCGTCCGCCTGCTGGCCGAGACCGCGCCGCTCGGGGCACGCCAGCGCCGGGCCGCGTGGGCGGCCGCCGTGCTCGGCGACACCTTCACGGTCGACTCCGTCGCCGCCGTCGCGCAGCTCGACCGGGACGACGCCTGCCATGCGCTTCGCGAGCTGCGCGCGCGTGACCTCGTCCGCGTGACGCCAGCCGGCGCTCTGGCCTTCCGCCATCCGCTGGTGGGCCGCTGTCTGCACGGGCAGACGGATCCCTGCTGGCAGGTCGGCGCGCACCGCCGCGCGCTCGACTACCTGCGGACGGTCATCGCCGCGCCGACGCTGCCGGCCCAGCCCGGCGAGCGGTCCGGCCCGCGCGGCCCGGCCGGCGGACGGGTCGATCTGACTGCGCGCGAACAGGAGGTCTCCCGGCTCGCCGCGCAGGGGCTGCGCACCCGGGACATCGCCGGCCGGCTGCGGGTGAGCCCCCGCACCGTCGACACCCACCTCGCGCACATCTACGACAAGCTCGGGGTGAGTTCCCGGGTCGAGCTGGCCCGGCTGCTGTCCGTCACCCCTTGACCGGCCGGCACCCCTCGACCGGCCGGCGCGTCAGCTCGCGGTGGGCAGATCGAGCAGCCGGTCGCAGGTGAGGATCGCGTTGTGCAGCCGGCGCAGCGACCGGCAGGGCTCCAGCCCCAGCTCGGCCCGTAGCACCTGCTGCGCACCGCGGTAGACGGCCAGCGCCTCGGCCTGGCGACCCGAACGGTAGAGGACGAGCATGAGCTGGGAGTAGAACGACTCCCGCAGCGGGTGCTGGACCGTGAGCGTACCGAGCAGGCTGATCACCTCTCGGTACCGGCCGAGCGCGGTCCGGGCCTCGACGAACAGTTCCAGGGCGGCGAGGCGTTCCTCCTCGGCCCACGCCGCGAAGGCGGTGAGCACCGGCCCCTCCACCGCGGTCTCCGCCAACACCGGCCCGCGCACCAGCGACAGCGCGCGCTCGGCCGCACTCAGCGCAGCCTCGTAACGCCCGGCCGCCTGGTAGGCGTGCCCGTCGCGCATGGCGTCCTGGAATTCGGTGACATCGAAGCTGGCGCCGTCCAGTCGCAGCAGATATCCCGAGGGCTTGGTGACAATGGCCTCTGCAGGGTCGGCCTCTGCGGGGTCGGCCTCTGCGGCGGCCAGAAACTTGCGCAGCCGGGAGATGTAGACGTGGATGGCAGAGGCGGCTCGGCGGGGCGGCCGATCCCCCCACAGCTCTAGGACCAGGCTGTCCTTGGTCGTCACCCGGCCGGCACCGACGAGCAGCGCGGCAAGGGTCGTCTCCATTTTCGGGGCGCTCAACTGGTGGCTCTCCCGGCCGTTCGAGACGCGCAGGGGCCCGAGCAGTTCGTAACGCATAGACACCTCGTGCAGGCAGGAAACGGCTCTGGAGGACGGGAGTGCCCACTGTCTCCTGAGCAGGGCCGGTACACATCGGTGAAACTGCGTAGGTAGCCCGCCCGCAAGGACGCCGCGTTACGAGGCCGGGGTGGGCGGCGCAGCGGTTTCGTCCCCGCCGGGCGGGGCGCCGAAGGCCAGCAGGAAGGTGTCGACCCCGGCCCGCACCACCTCGTCCACCTCGGCCGGTGCCAGCGGGCGGGTGCCCAGCGTGCTGCGCACGGGCAGCTCTTCGTAGACGAGGGCGATGAACTGGTTGGCCGCGCGCACCGGATCGGCGATGCGCAGGTGGCCGGCGTTGGCCAGCCGGGCGAGCCGGCCGGCGAGCGCCTCGATGAACTGGTCCGCCCCGCTGGCGCGCACGACGTCGTAGAGGTCGGGAAAACGCAGCGCCTCGGCGTAGAGCAGACGACGCACCGCCTCGGAGCGCTCGTCGCAGTAGCAGTCGACGAGCCGGGCGGCGACGTCTTCCAGGCCGCCCCGAAGGCCGCCGGCCTCCTTGGGAAAGCTCTCGAGCACTTCGAGCGCCTTCGCGTTGGAGCGCTTCGCCGTCGTCGTCATGACGTACCGGAACAGGTTCTCCTTCGAGCCGAGATGGTTGTAGATCGTCGGCTTCGCCACGCCGGCCTCGGCGGCGATCAGGTCGAGGCTCGCCTCCGCGTAACCGTTGCGGGCGAAGACGCGCAGCGCCGCCTCCACGATCGCGCGGCGCTTGTCCAACCGGCCCCGCTCCGTCGGAGCTCCGGCCGCGTTCGCGGTCTCGCCCACTTCCATGCCGCCATGCTACCGTCGCACCCATCAATCTGAACCGGTTGGTTCAGTCATCCTTCGGTTCTGTTACAAGGAAGTTGTCATAGCAGGAACGAACGCGACGCAGGATGCTCTGGTGGCCGTTCGCGGGCGGCCTCGTCGTGTTCGCCCTGGGCCTGCTGCTGCCCCACCCGCCGCCGCCCCACCCGCCGCCGCGTCACCTCGAAGGGTCCCCATGACGAGCTCCACCATCGTTCCCCTGTCCGTCCTCGACGTCGTCCCCGTCTTCGAGGGGGGCAGCGCGACCACGGCGCTGCACGAGACCGTCGCGATCGCCCCCCGCGTGGAGGAACTCGGCTACCACCGGTACTGGGTCGCCGAGCATCACGGCACGCCGAGCCTGGCCACCTCGACGCCGGCCGTCCTCGCCGGGCGCATCGCCGCCGCGACCAGCAGGCTGCGGGTCGGTTCCGGCGGGGTGCTGCTGCCCAACCACGCCCCGCTGGTCGTCGCCGAACAGTTCGGCACGCTGCAGGCGTTGTTCGGCGATCGCATCGACCTCGGGCTGGGCCGGGCGCCGGGCACCGATCCGCTCACCGCCCGTGCGCTGCGCCGCCCGCCCGGCGGCGGCGGCGGCGAGGACACCTTCGCCGACCAGATCACCGAGCTCACCGGGTACTTCGCCCCCACCGACCCCGGCAACCCGGTCATCGCGGTGCCCGCCGCCGACAGCCGGCCGCAGGTCTGGGTGCTCGGCTCCAGCCTCGCCAGCGCCGGCCTCGCCGCCGCGCTCGGCCTGCCCTACGCCTTTGCCCACCATGTCAATCCGCAGGCCAGCGTGGCGGCGCTGCGTCGCTACCGGGCAGCGTTCACGCCCTCGGCCCAGCTCGCCAGCCCGCGCTCGCTGCTGAGCGTTCTGGCCACCGTCGGCGACACCGACGCCGACGCCCGGCAGGCCGCAGCCCCCTACCTGCTGGGGAAGGTCTGGATGCGCACCATCGGCCTGTTCGACGCGTTCCCCTCCGAGGTGACCACGAACGCGTACTCCTACAGCCGCGCCGAGGTGGCCTTCCTCGACGACCTCGCCGCCCCCCAGCTCATCGGCGGCGTGAACACGGTGCGCCGCGATCTGGCCGCCCTGGTGGAGGCCACCGGCGCGGACGAGCTGATGGCGCTGACCATCGTGCCCGACCAGGCCGACCGCGTGCGGTCCTTCGAGCTGCTGGCGCAGGCGGCCTCGGCCCCGAGTCCAGCCGCGCGACCTGGCGTTTCAGCGCAAATTTAGCGCCCCGCCCAAGGGTCGGGACGTCCAGCGTCCACACCGTGTACGGAGTATCTGCATGCCATCGCGCCACACCGCACGAAGCGCAGGACTGCTCGCAGCCCTCGCCGCCACCCTGTTCACGGCGGCCTGTGGATCGGGCGGTGGCGGCGGCGACGCGGCCGACGTCCAACCGCGCAACGGCGGCAGCATCACCTACGCGTCCCAGAAGGAGCCGGACTGCTGGGACCCGCACGCCAGCGCCCAGGACGTCACCGCGTTCACCCAGCGGCCGATCTTCGACTCCCTCGTCTACCAGAAGCCCGACGGCTCGCTGGAGCCCTGGCTCGCCTCCTCGTGGAAGATCAGCGAGGACGGGCTGACGTACACCCTCGAGCTCCGCAGGGACGTCACCTTCCACGACGGCGCGAAGTTCGACGCGGCGGCGGTGAAGGCCAACTTCGACCACATCGTCGCCAAGGACACCGAGTCGCAGTTCGCCGCCGGTCTGCTCGGCCCGTACACGGGCGCGAAGGTCACCGGGCCGTACGAGATCCAGGTGTCGTTCAGCCGTCCGTACTCGCCGTTCCTGCAGGTGGCGAGCACCACGTTCCTCGGCATCGCCTCGCCGGCGTCGCTGCGCGTCGGCGAGGACAAGCTCTGCTCGGGCACCGCGTCGGTCGGCTCCGGGCCGTTCCGCAACGGCCGGTACACCCGCGGGCAGCAGCGCGTCTACACCCGTAACGCCGACTACGACTGGGCGCCGAAGGGCGCCGCGCAGAGCGGACCGGCCCGGCTGGACTCGGTCACCGTCCGGTTCATCACCGAGGACGCCACCCGGGTCGGCGCACTGAACTCGGGCCAGATCGACGGCGCCGCCGCCCTCCCCCCGAACGCGATCGCCGGCGTGCGCGCCAACCCGCGGCTGACGGCGATCAGCAAGCAGACGCCCGGCGCGGTCTACGCCTACTACCTCAACACCACCGGCGGGGTGTTCACCGACATCAGGGTGCGCAGGGCGTTCCAGCGCGGCCTCGACATCGGCACCATCGTGAAGTCGGTGTACCAGGGCACCACCGACCGGGCGTGGAGCGTGCTGTCCCCCACCACCCCGTACAGCTACGATGCCTCGCTGGAGAACAGCTGGCCGTACGACCCGGCGCTGGCCGCCAAGCTGCTCGACGAGGCCGGCTGGACCGGGCGCGACGCCGCGGGTTACCGCACCAGGGACGGCAGGCGGCTGAGCATCGTCTCGCCGGTCTACGGCAGGCCCACCCTGTTCTCCCAGGCCGCCCAGGCCGAGCTGAAGAAGATCGGCTTCTACCTCGACCTGCACGCCTCCACCGACGCCACCGAGGTCTCCGGCCTGCTCGACGACGGTAAGTACGACGTCGTCGAGACGAGCTGGGCGCGGCCCGACGGCGACATCCTCAGCTCGTTCTTCCTGTCCACCGAGACCTCCAAGGGCGGCGGGCACAACTTCGCCCACGTCGCCGATCCGCAGGTCGACACGTGGCTGAAGGCGGCCCAGGCCGCGCAGTCGCCCCAGGAGCGCGCGAAGCAGTACGCCCAGGTCCAGAAGTGGGTGATCGACAATGCCGCGGTGGTCCCGACGTTCGTGTCGACGGCGACCGTCGGGGTCAACAGGAAAGTGCACGGCCTGCGGCTGAGCATCGCCACCTGGCCGGAGTTCTACGGCGCCTGGGTGCAGGCCGACTGATGCGTGCGGCCATCCGCCCCGTCGTGGCCCGCCTGCTGGGCGCCGTTGTGGTCGTCTGGGGCGCTGTGACCTGCTCCTTCGGAGCGCTCCAGCTCATTCCCGGTGATCCGGTGAATGCGATCGTCGGCACGAACGCGCTGGTCGGCCCGGAGCAGCGCGAGCTGCTGCGGGAGCGCTACCACTTCGACCAGCCGTTGTTCATCCAGTACGCCGACCACCTCGGGCGGCTGGCCACCGGCCGGCTCGGCGACTCCTACCAGCTCCAGCAGTCGGTCTGGACGGTGATCACCAACCAGCTGTGGCCCACCGTCGAACTCGCACTGTGGGCGAGCCTGCTCGCCGTCGTGCTCTCGGTCGCCGTGACGGTGCTGACCTCCGGGCGCTCCCGCTGGCCGCGGCGGATCAGTTCGCTGGTGGAGCTGCTGGTGGTTTCCACCCCGGCGTTCTGGCTGGGCATCCTGCTGCTGACCGTGTTCTCGTTCCACCTCGGCTGGTTGCCGGTGTCGGACACCGGCGACCCGCGTTCGCTGGTGCTGCCGGTGGTGACGCTGGGGCTGCCGATCGCGGCGATCCTCACCCAGGTGCTGCGCGAGGGGCTGCTCACCGCGCTGGACGCGCCCTTCGTCCTGACCGCCCGCGCCCGCGGCCTCGCCGAACACTCGGTCCGCTCCCGGCACGCGCTGCGGCACTCGACCCTGCCCGCACTGACCCTCACGGGCTGGTTCGTCGGCACGCTGCTCGGCGGCGCCGTGATCGTGGAGAACGTCTTCGCCCGGCCCGGCGTCGGGCGCGTCGCCCTGCAGGCCGTGTCCGACCGGGACTTCCCGGTCGTGCAGGGGGTGGTCGCGCTGTCCGCGGTGGTGTTCGTCGTCGTGGCCGCCGTGGTGGACGGGCTGTACGCGGTCGTCGACCCCCGGCTGCGCCGGCGGACCGGGATGGTGGCGGCGTGAGCCTGGCGCGGCGACTGCCGCGGCCCGGTCTGCTGATAGCCGCGGTCGTCGCAATCCTGATGCTGGTCGCGGCCATCCATCCGGCGCTGTTCGCCGGCGGCGGCCCGGCCGAGGGTGACCTGCACGCGACGCTGCAGGGGCCGAGTGGGCGGCACTGGTTCGGCACCGACCAGCTCGGCCGGGACGTGTTCACCCGGGCCGTGCACGGCACCCGCTACTCGCTGTCGATCGGCGCCGCCGCCACCGGCATCGGGGTCGTGATCGCCAGCGGGTGGGGGCTGGCCGCGGCGCTGAGCGGCCGAGTCGGCGACACGCTGCTGATGCGCGCCGCCGACATCCTGCTGGCGCTGCCCGCCGTGCTGCTGGCACTGATGGTCGTGCTGATCACCGGCAAGGGGGTCTTCGGCGTGACCCTCGCCGTCGCGGTCGGCACCGCGCCCGGCTTCGCCCGCGTGATCCGCGGCCAGGCCCTGGTCGTGCGCCGCTCGGGCTACGTCAACGCCGCCGTCGGGCTGGGCGTGCGCCGGCCGCTGATCATCGTGCGGCACGTGCTTCCCAACACCCTGGCCCCCCTGCTGGTGCTTGCCACCGTCACCCTCGGCACGTCCATCTCGACCGGAGCGGCGCTGAGCTACCTCGGGCTCGGTGCCCAACCACCGACCCCGGAGTGGGGGGCGATGCTCACCGAGGGCCAGGGTTACCTGGGCCAGGCCTGGTGGATCGCCCTGTTCCCCGGCCTGCTGCTGGTCGCGATGGTCCTCACCGTCACCGTGCTCGGCCGCGACGCGCAGGCCCGCTCGGACGGGAGGACGTCGTGACGGCGACCGCCGAACCCGGCGGGGCCACCCGCGCGGACACCCGCGACAGCGACGAACCGCGGCCCGCGTCCGCGGTGGTGCTGGAGGTCGCGGGCCTCGACGTCCGGTTCGGCTCGGGCCCCGGGCAGGTGCACGCCGTGCGCGACGTCTCCCTGACTCTCACGGCCGGGCGCTGCGTCGCGCTCGTCGGTGAATCCGGATCGGGCAAGAGCACCCTGGGCCGCGCGCTGCTGGGACTCGCGGGCCCGAACGCCACCGTGACCGCGCGACGGCTGCACATCCATGGCGCCGACGCCCTCGCCTTCGGCCCACGGGACTGGCGGACGGTGCGGGGCCGGCGCCTCGGCCTGGTCTCCCAGGACGCACTCGTCGCCCTCGACCCGCTGCGCCCGATCGGCCGGGAGATCGCCGAACCGATGGTGGCGCATCGTCTGGTCGCCCGCCGCGACACCGGCTCCGCCGTGCGGGCCCTGCTGGAACGGGTCGGCGTCCCCGATCCCGAGCAGCGCGCCCGCAGCTACCCCCACCAGCTCTCCGGCGGGCTGCGCCAACGGGCGCTGATCGCCTCGGCGCTGGCCGCTCAGCCGGACGTCCTGATCACCGACGAGCCGACGACCGCGCTCGACGCCTCGGTGCAGGCCCGCATCCTCGCGCTGCTCGGGCAGCTCAAGGCGGACGGCACCGGACTGCTGCTGATCAGCCACGATCTGGCGGTGGTCGAGGCGCTGGCCGACGAGGTCGCGGTGATGCACGAGGGCAGCGTCGTCGAGGCCGGGCCGGTGGCCGAGGTGCTCACCCACCCCCACCATCCCTACACCGTCGCGCTGCTCGACGCGGTCCCCGGACGCCGGCCTCGGGCATCCGCCGGTGGGCCGCCAGGGGCGCCCAGGGCCGCCGGGGGCGGCGCGGATGCGGACGGCGACCCGCTGCTGGTGGTCACGGGCGCCGTCAAACACTTCCCCGTCGCCCGGGGCGCCCGGCGCACAGCCGTCGACGACGTCTCGTTCACCCTGCGCGCCGGGGAGACGCTGGGGCTGGTCGGCGAGTCCGGGTCGGGCAAGTCGACCCTCGCCGGCCTCGTGCTCGGCCTGCTCGCCCCGGACAGCGGTGAGGTGCGCCTGGCCGGGCGGCCGTGGAGCCGGCGTCCCGAACGCGAACGCCGCGCCGAGCGGCACACGCTGCAACTCGTGCCGCAGGATCCACTCAGCGCCTTCGACCCGCGCTGGACGGTGGCACGCATCCTCGGTGAGGCCCTCGCCGCCGTCGACGTGCCACGCCCGGACCGGCGAACCGACGCACTGCCCCTGCTCGAACAGGTCGGGCTGACCGACGCCCACCTGGACCGGCGACCGTCGGCGCTGTCCGGTGGCCAGCGCCAGCGGGTGGCGATCGCCCGCGCGCTCGCCACCCGGCCGCGGCTGCTGGTGTGCGACGAGCCGGTGTCCGCGCTCGACGTCTCCACCCAGGCGCAGATCCTGGCGCTGCTACGGGAGCTGGCCGGCTCGCTGGGACTCGCCGTGCTGTTCATCTCCCACGACCTGGCGGTGATCCGGGAGATCTGCGCCCGGGTGCTGGTGATGAAGGACGGCCGGATCGTCGAGACCGGCCCGGTGGAACGGGTCTTCACCGATCCGCACCACCCCTATACCCGGGAACTGCTCTCGGCCGTGCCCGGAGAAATCGGGCGGGCCGCCCGGGCGGGCACGGTCCCGTCCCGACCTGCAGAGGAGAGAACTGAGATGACTGAGATGACGGAGAAGAACTGAGATGCCGGTCGAGGGAAGCCTCATCGATGCCCTGACCACCCATCGCGTGCCCGTCCGCCCGCTGGGTGAACTGCCCCGCTGGCCCGAGGTCTCGGCCACGGAGCTGCGGGTGCCCGGGCCACCGGGCGCGCCGCCGGTGCTGGTACGCGTCTACCGACCCGAGGGCGCCAGCAGGCCGCTGCCGGCCGTGCTGTGGCTGCACGGCGGCGCGTTCGTGCTCGGCAACATCGATGCCGTACACGGACAGGCCGCCGAAGCCGCTCTGTACGCGGAGGCGACGGTGATCGCCGTCGGCTACCGGCTGGCTCCGGAGCATCCTTATCCGGCTGCGTTGGAGGACTGTCTCGCCGTGCTGCACTGGGCCGCGGACCATGCCGACGAGATCGGGGCCGATCCGAGCCGGCTCGCGGTGGCGGGCACCAGCGCAGGGGGCTGCCTCGCCGCCGGCCTGGCCCTGCTGGTCCGCGACCGGGGTGGCCCGCCGCTGTGCCTGCAGCAGCTGATCACCCCCGCGCTGGACGACCGGCTGGCGACTCCGTCGATGGTCGCCTCCGACCACCGCACACCGATCTGGAACCGCACACTGGGCGAGGAGAGTTGGCGGCTCTACCTGGGCGAGGGGTCCGGGCCGACGCCGGTGTACGCGGCACCGGCCCGCGCCGAGGACCTGCGCGGCCTGCCCCGCACCTACCTGTCCGCCGCGGGGCGCGACCCGCTGCGCGACGAGGCCCTGGAGTTCGGGCTGCGGCTGGCGCAGGCCGGCGTGCCGGTGGAGCTACACCACTTCCCGGACGCCCTACACGGCTTCGCCGGTCCCGCCACGGAGCTGGACGGCGAACGGATCGCGACCGAGCACCTGGCAACGCTGCGCGCCGCGCTCCACCACCGGGACGCCGTCTGACGGGAGCCCCGGGTCGGCGGGGCGAACGAGGACCGATGGAACGTGAGCTGCGCGTTCGTGAGCGCCTCAGGGCTTGCGGGCGAGACCGCCGTATCCGCTGACCTGGGCGTCGGCCACTGCGCCGGACGTCGGGTCGTCCGGGCGCCAGCGCTGGGCGGCCACCACGCCCGGCTCGACGAGCTCCAGCCCGCCGAAGAACCGTTCCACCGCCGCCCGGCCGCGCATGGTCATCGACACGCCCCGCGCCCGGTAGGTCGCGGCCAGCTGTTCGGCGCCGGGATCGAAGTCGGCGGTGGCATGCGAGAGCGCCAGATAGCTGCCCGGGGGCAGCGCGTCGAGCAGCCTGGCGGCGATCCCGTGCGGGTCGGCGGAGTCGGGGATGAAGTGGAAGACCGCGATCAGCGACAGCGCCACCGGCCGGGTCAGGTCGAGGGTCTCCCCCAGCTCCGCCGAGGCCAGGATCGCCGCCGGATCCCGCAGGTCCGCGTCGATGTAAGCAGTCCGGCCCTGCGGGGAACTGGCAAGCAGGGCGCGGGCGTGCGCGAGCACGATCGGTACACCCCCGAGTTGCACATGTCCGCTTCTTTGAGGCCCGTACCGGTGCCGGCCCGTCCGACGGCGAGGTCGCCGCAGCTCAGCCCAGGGGCTCTGGCGTGTGCGGACGGAATGGGTCACGATCGTGTCCATGTCGTCGGTGTTCAAGGCGGGATCGGCCGGGTTCGGGCGGCCTGGGTCGTCCAGTGCGCCTTTCACGGATCGGGTCCGTACGGCAGTGGGTAGGTATGGACCGCTCGTCTTCGGGCTTGACCCGTCGGGTGATCTGTTGACCGGATGGAGTCTGCCGGACACTCCGGATGGTCTGGAGCGTTTCGTCGACATCGTCGTCGATGCCTCGGTGGGGGCGGTGGGCGTCGTGAAGCCCCAGGTCGCTTTCTACGAGCGGCATGGCTGGCGAGGAATTCGTAGCCTGGCCCGCCTCGTCGAGTCGTGCCGTGGCGCGGGTCTGCTGGTTCTCCTCGACGCGAAACGGGGAGATATCGGTTCGACTAGCCAGGCCTACGCCGAGGCCTACCTTGGACCTGACGCGGGGATTCCGGTGGATGCGATCACCATCACCCCGTATCTCGGTTTCGCGGCGATGCAACCGATCCTGGATCGAGCCATGGCCAGCGATGCCGGCGTGTTCGTCGTCACCCGGTCATCCAACGCTGAGGGCCGCGCCCTCCAGAGCGCCCGCCACGCGGACACCGCGACGGTCGAACAGCACCTGGTCGCCGACATCGCCGCCGAGAACAACCGCCTCGCGCCTGGCCGCATCGGCCCGATCGGATCGGTGTTCGGCCCCACGCACGGCCCTCCGACGGGCTTCGGTCTCCGCGCGATGAACGGGTTGTTCCTCGCACCGGGACTCGGCGCCCAGGGCGCCACACCCGCGACCGTCGCGGCGTGCTTCGCCGATTGTCCCGATCGCGTTCTCGCCTCCGCGTCCCGCTCACTGCTCGCCGTCGGGCCGGACCCATCGCATCTGCGACATAGCGCCCAAACCCTCGCAGCGCACCTTCGCGACGCACTCCGCACCTGAAACAGCCACTTTGATCGCAAACCTGTCGTACGCAGGACGACCACAGGAGGGTGCTACGCCTAACCGGCTGGAGGTCGGGCTGTCCGGGGAGCGGAGCGCCCTGATTCTGGTGATCGGGCGAGCTGGGCGCGTGCCCCTACTCGTTCCTCGTGCCCGCTGGCGTGCGACTGGCACAAACTGCCGTTCCCTATGGTGGCCAACATCAGTCTGGAGGCGCTCCAGAAGATCGCTGATGCGGCGGTCGGAGCACAGCCTCAGCTTGCTGCGCCCGCACCGTGAGGCATGTGCAACAAGGGGACGGACTACAGGCCAGCGCGATTTACCAGGAAGATCCTGGTCAGGAGCCTGAAGGCAGTACAAGCACGATCGGTACCACCCCTTGGTTGCACACGTGGGCTTCTTCCGCATCTTTTGGGTTGTTTCTGCCGGTAGACCGGTTGCGGGTGTGTTTGGGTTCGGGTGGTGAGATGCTCATCATGTGGCCGGTGGGGGCGGCGGGACCCAACGCTTCTTCGTGTCGTATGCGGGTGTGGACGTCGGGTGGGCGGAGTGGGTTGCCTGGACGTTGGAGGCCGAGGGGCACGAGGTGCTGATTCAGGCGTGGGACTTCGGTCCGGGGTCGCATTTTGTCGGGGAGATGCACCGGGCGTTGGCCGGCGGACGGTGGCGGTGTTGTCGGCCGCCTATCTGGAGTCCGCGTTCGCGACAGAGGAATGGCAGGCGGTGTGGGCGACCGACCCGGCTGGTACGAGGTATCTGCTGCTGGTCGTGCGGGTGGAGGATTGTGAGCAGCCTGGACTGTTGCGCCAGGTCGTGTCGGTAGACCTGTTCGACGTCAACCGAGAGATCGCCCGGCAACGGCTGTTGAACGCGATCGAGCCACGCCGACGGAAGCCGGACACGGAGCCTGAATTCCCCTCGGCGGGGCAGGGCGCGGTAGCGCCGTCACTCCCGCCGAAGAACCGCGCGATGGCCGTTTCTATGGCACGGTCGGCCTATTTGGAACAGGTGCGCCAGATTGCTCCGCCCCGCTTGGTTGGCCGGGAGGCGGAGCTGGCCCGTTTGGCCGCGTTCTGCACCGCCCCTGACGATGCAACGGCAAGGCCCTATGCGTGGTGGAGGGCGGCAGCCTGGACGGGAAAGTCCGCGTTGATGTCCAGTTTCGCGCTCAATCCGCCACCGGGAGTGCGGGTGGTGTCCTTTTTCATCACCGCCCGCTATTCGGGTAACAGTGACCGGTCTGCGTTCGTCGAGATCATCATCGAACAGCTCGGTGAGTTCCTCGGTAGAGCGGTCCCTCCGTTCCAGGATCAGGGCCGCATGGAACGGCTGTGGTTCCAGTGGTTTGCCGACGCAGCGGCGAAGTGCAAAGCCCGCGGGGAGCGTCTGGTGCTTGTCGTAGACGGCCTCGACGAAGACCGGGGAGTGACCGGTCCTGGAGCGCGCAGCATCGCTGGGCTGTTGCCGGCAAGTCCGCCGGAGGGAGCGCGGGTGGTGGTCGCGGGCCGCCCGGACCCGCCGATCCCTGACGACGTGCCCCCCGGCCATCCATTACGCGACCCAGGGATCACCGAAATATTGGGCCGGTCGGAGCATGCTGCAGCGATCAGGGCGGACATGCAGGCCGATCTTCATCGTCTGCGGACCGGGAGTCCCTTGGAACGGGATTTGCTGGGGCTGATGACTGCTGCTGGCGGAGGTCTTTCCGGGCGGGATCTGGAAGAGTTGTCGTCCGATCCTGGCATCACCGAATGGGACATCGAAAGGCTCCTGTCGACCGTTGCTGGCCGTAGTTTCGCCAGCCGTGCCCCACGGTGGAATCCCACCGACGGCCTGCAGGTGTATCTACTGGGCCACGAGGAACTGCAGCAGGAGGCGGTCCGCGCCTACGGGCCGACTAAACTCGCTGCCTTCCGAGACCGGTTGCATACCTGGGCACAGACGTATCGGCAAAAGAAATGGCCGTCGCATACCCCGGAATATCTGCTGCGCGGCTACTATCGGCTGCTGCTGGCAACCAATGAGCTGACCCGCGCGGTCGACTGTGCCACGGACCAGGCACGCCATGACCGGATGCTCGATCTGACCGGCGGTGACACCGCCGCCTTGGCCGAGATTACCGACGCCCAGAACACCATCCTCGCTGCTTCGCCCCCCGACCTGCCCCTGATGGCCCGCCTCGCCGTACATCGGCAGACCATTACGGACCGCAACAGCAACATGCCCGCCGGCCTACCTGCAGTCTGGGTCAGACTCGGCCACGCCACTCGCGCTGAACAGCTTGCCAGTGCGATTACCGACCCGGAGTGGCAGGCCCGCGCCCTGGCGGACGTGGCACGAGCCCTCGCCCAAGCTGGGCAATTTGCTGACGCTGAGCAGGCCGCCACCGCTGCGGAGCAGGCCGCCCGCACCATCACCCACCCGGAATGGCAGGCCCGCGCCCTGGCGGAGGTAGCGGGAGCCTTCGCCCGGGTCGAAGCGCGCGACCATGCTGAGAAGGTTGCTGCCGCTGCAGTGCAGGCCGCTCGAACCATCACCCACCCGGATATGCAAGCCCGCGCACTGGCAGACGTGGCACGAACCCTTGCCCGGGACGGGGAGCTTGCTGACGCTGAACAGGTCGCCGCCGCCGCCGAACAAATCGCCCGCACCATCACCGACCCGGTCTGGCGGGCCCAAGCGCTGGTGGAGGTAGCGGGAGCCCTCCTCAAGGCCGGGGCGCATGCCGATGCTGAGCAGGTCGCCGCCGCCGCAGAGCAGGCCGCCCGCACCATCACCCACCCGGACACGGAGGCGCACGTGCTGGCAAACGTGGCTCGAACCTTCGCCCAGATCGGGGCTCATGTCCGCGCAGGGCAGATCGCCTCCATCATCTCCGACCCGCACGTGCAGGCCGAGGTACTGGCCGAGCTGGCAAGAACCCTGGCCGAAACGGGGCACCCCACGCTGGCGCACTCCACGCTCGGCGCCGCTTTCGCTGTTGGAGATTGGCGTAGTCTGCCGCTCTCTGCGGTGGTGAATGTCAGTCCGGAGGCGGTGCGTACGATCGCTCATGCGGCTGCCGGGACGTAGGCCTTGAGACCGTCCTTATCAAAGAGGCGGCTCCGTCGCACCGCGGGCGTCAACAGCCGAACCGGTCCGATGCGCCCCGGCCACAAGGGGGACCGCGTCTCTGGATTACAGGGCAGGCCGAGGAACAGCCCCCCGAGCGTCGCCCTGTCCGACAGAGCCGGGTGTCGAACAGTCCTCGACCGCCTCACTGCGCCCGAGCGGTGAGGCGTGTGCATCACGGGGACGGACTACAGACCGGCGCCATTTGCCAGGAAGATGCTGGTCAGAAGCCTCAATGGAGTGCAAGTACGGTCGGTGCCACCCCTTGGTTGCACATGGAAGGCTGTGATCATCGTCCGCCTCGGTCTGCCGGCTGAGCGCCTCCGTTGGCAAGCCGACCCGTACCGCAGGCGCGCCAGCGCCGAGGAACGGGAGCGGCGCGGCAGCACTTCACGCGCTACCACCCGACTACAAGATCGGCCCGGCGCGTCCGGACGCCCACGATCGTCCTTCGTTCGCGGTCACAGCCCTGACCGCGTCCGCTGGAGTTCGCTCTGGTCGGCTGGCGTCCCGGGCTTAGCTGTACGGATGGCTGTACCGCACCGCGATGCTCGGCACCGCACGACCGCACGACCTTGCCCTCACGGGATAACTCCCGCCTCACACGAGACTGGCTTTGAGAGAGGCTCAAGGAAGACGGCTCGCCACCTCGCTGGTCCCGGAGGATGCTCAGTCAAGACAAAACTCGTTTCCCTCGATGTCCTGCATCACGATGCAGGAGTCGTGGCCGTCATACAGCAGTCGCACGCGCACCGCGCCGAGCACGGCCAGTCGTGCGCATTCGGCTTCGAGCGTGGCGAGGCGCTCTTCACCCACGAGCCCGGAGCCGACCCTCACGTCAAGATGCAGCCGATTCTTGACGACCTTTCCTTCGGGAACGCGCTGAAAGAACAGTCGCGGGCCCACGCCCGAGGGATCAATGCAGGCGAACCATGAATCCTGATCCTCAGGAAACCGGGAGCGGTTGAAGTCGTCCCAGGTGGCGAACCCTTTCGGGGGAGGCGACACAACGTACCCCAGCACCTCGCACCAAAAGCGAGCGACGCGCTCAGGTTCTGCGCAGTCAAAGGTGACTTGAAACTGCTTGATCGAT
This sequence comes from Frankia gtarii, assembly GCF_025403375.1. Taxonomy (GTDB): domain Bacteria; phylum Actinomycetota; class Actinomycetes; order Frankiales; family Frankiaceae; genus Frankia; species Frankia gtarii. Next base: position 2,826 of record NZ_JAMPTM010000085.1, on the reverse strand, counting down.
GACATAGGCGCACCGTAGCATGGGAGGCGTTTGCTCATCTCCCGCATTTTGACGGGAGTATGGTCCCCGGGAGTCGCTGCTGCGTCGTGCGGTCGCACGGGCCGAGCCATGCGTGTGCAACGCGGGTACGGACCCGTTGTTCGCCCGATTGCCAAAATATGCTGGTGAGAATCCTGAACCTACGCCAACACGATCGGTACCACCCCTGGGTTGCGCATGCCTACTCTTGAGGCTCCCGTGGCGACGCCAGGCCGTTGGACAGCTGACGTCACCGTGGCACAGCCAGTGATTTGCGCGATCTACCGGGAGGGAAGACATTCGGGACATGCATCCGGTGGTCGACGTCGTGCTGGAGCCCGGTCTGCGCTACACGGAGACGATCGAGTCGGGTGCGGGTAACCGGTCCGTGCGCTACTGCCGGCTCGTGGCAGACGAGGACACGCCCGTGGGCGAGCTGGAGGTGCATTCCTTCCGGTGGCGTTTCGGTGCGGTGGCGGTCGACGCCGAGGGTATCGGCGGGGTGGAGGTGCAACCGTCCTTCCGTCGGCGTGGCCACATGGGCCGGCTTCTCCGCCAGACGCTGGAGCGCATGTCACGCCGGGTGACCGTCGCGGCGGTCTCCGACGGTATCCAGGGCGTGTACGAGAAGTTCGGCTTCGCCACGTCCGTTGCCGAGGGCCACCTGGACCTTCGCGTTCGCGACGTCGAACGCGCCGCTGCCGCCGCTGCGCCGGCCACCGCGCGGGTCCGGCCTGGCTCGACCGAGGACCTGCCGGCGATGGTGGACCTTTACAACTCGACGCACGCCCACCGGCCGTGGACCCACGAACGCCCCGCGGACTGGAACCGTCTGGTAACCCGGACGACCTGGCGGCCAGGCTCGGAGATCCTCGTCGCGGAGGCCGAGGGGATGCTCGCGGGATATGCGATCGTGGCGGGCCGGTCGTTCGGCGACGGCTACTTCGGGCTGACTGTCCAGGAGATGGCGGCCAGCGACGCGGACGTCGCCCTCTGTCTGCTCGCCGACGTAGCCGCGATGGCCTGGGAGCTGCGTGTCAGCGAGTTTCGGGTGCGGGAGCCGTCCGACGGCGTCGTGGGGCGGCTCGCGCGGCACCTGGGCTGCGCGTACCAGCAGGAGTTCCCGCCGACCGGCGGGATGATGGCCGCGATCCTGAACCGGCCGGGGCTGCTGGCAGCCCTTGAGTCGGAACTTCGACGCCGGAACCGCGGCGCCGCCGTCGACGTCGCGATGGACGAGCTGGCCCGCGGGGAGCTCATCCCCGACAATGGGCTTCTGGTCCGCCTGCTCCTCGGATACTCCTCGGCCGCTGACGCGTCGACGCTCGCGGCGGTCGTCCCGGAACACCACCGGCGAACATGCTCGGCGTGGTTTCCGGGTGGCGGCACGGCGGCGCTGCCGGTGCCCTACGCGCACGCGTTGGACCGGTACTGAATCACCATCGGCACCGACGCGTTTGGCGAACTACGACGACGGTCGACCCACGGCCGGTGGCCAACAAGCTCGTTGCCAGGCACGGCGACTGGCCATGATCCAGCGATCTCTACAGTAGGCGTCGGGTACAGCTGAGCAACCGACCGTGTATATGAGCAGTACGTGAGCAGCGGTCAGATTTATCCGAGCAGTCGCCGCTCTCGGTGGCGTTCTGTCACATGGTCTCGGGCGTCTACGAGCCACGGGCCGTTCTCGGTGAACAGGCCCTCCGCATCGACCCGGCCCGGCGCAGAGGGCGCTCAGCCTGGCTTTTCCATGTCGACGAACTCCACGGCCCCGTAACCGTCGAACGTCTCGGCATGCCGGCCGGTCTCGGTGAAACCGAGGCGCTGGTACAGGCGGATGGCGCGTTCGTTGAAGGCGGCGACGTAGAGCACGACCCGGCGCTGCCCGTAGAAGGGGCGGGCGAACTCCAACCCGGCCAGCACGAACTGCTCGCCGAGCCCTCGGCCGGTGAGATCGGGCCGCAGGCCGAACCCGTAGAACAGCGCGTCGCCGTGCAACTCGAAGAAGTAGAAACCCATGAGCGCACCGTCGTCGTCGCGCACAGCGAAGAAACACTCGGGGTTCTTCACGGGTAGGCCGTCGTCGTCGTAGAAGTCGTAGGGCGGGTCGTACCGCCAGGCGGTGCGCTCGCCGAACATGGCATCGTCCGCCGGTTCGATCCTCACTGCTTCACCCGTCCCGAACACCGATCCCGTCCCATCCGTTCAACTATCCCCCTGCGCGCTGGGCTGGGGGCACCTCCATCAAAATGCTGGCTTTACCACGTCCGCTGAGCGCGAGGGGCAGACCGTCCAGCGACAACCCTCGTCCTCACCCCATTACACCGCCTCACGCGCCACGCTCACGCAAGCACTGGTAGCAGGCCGACCAGCGCGCCGGCCGTGCGTCCCTACGGCTGGCGGGACGGGCTGTTGCTCCGAGAGTGCGCCGCCTTATCCGAGCAGTCGGGATGCTGACCAGCAGGTTTGCGTGATCGTATTGGGCCGTCTTCGGCTTCTTCGGGGCTGGTTCGGGGACGGCGTCGTCAACAGGGTCTGGCCGCGCGGTGGTCGGCATACTGCACCCGAGCCGTGCGGCGTGTGCAACGCGGGTGCGGACCAAGGGCTGGCCCGACTACCTAATAAAGATGCTGGTGAGACGCCTGAACCTACGCCGGCACGAGCGGTACCACCCCCGGGTTGCACACGACAACTGTCTGCGTCCGCGGTCGGGTCGTGTGGGTGACGTGTCGGGATGCCCTGGCTGGTATGGCGATCGTTGCCCGTGGTGGTGTCCTGCTGTTCGGGTGGGTTCGGGCCGTCGGGGGG
>NZ_JAMPTM010000084.1 GCF_025403375.1 Frankia gtarii | reverse complement strand
GGATCCGCCGGGGGATCTGCGCGGCTGCCTGGCTGCGCCCACTGGAGCGGTCCGAGCCGCCCCAGGCGGCGATGGTCCCGGTGGAGGGTGTCCGGACGTAAGCGCGGTCGTCGGTGCCGACTGGGAGCGGGCCGGTCGGGTGGCGCGGGGTGGCGCTGCGGGAGTGCCGACCGGCGGAGTGACTACCCACGGCTGCCTCCGGCGGGCAGCGGCGCTTCGGACCCGGCTGGCTGGGCACGGCTCACCCGGCAGCAGGGCAGTTGCCAACAGGCCGCCTCGGCGGCATGGACGGTGCCCACCGACGAACGCGGACTGGCCGCGGACCGCGGGCTGAGGGTTCGATGACCCCGCACTACGCCTCCGGCTGCATTGGTGTTGTGAGCCCCCCCGGGCCACACGGCACCCCCACGCGCAACATCACCTTACCCGACCTGGGCGGAGCAGCAAATACCGGACTTATCCGAAGTAACTAGTTAATTGTCAGTGCGAGGGAGATGTTCCGTAGCCGGAACGGCGTCGCAGGGCGGTCCGCGCCGTATTTTCACGGCTGAGCCGCGTCCCATCATGGCCGGTGCTCGGGCCGGGCTCACCGGGCCTGAGCCGGCTTTGGGGCCCCACGCCGGCCGTGCTCGGCCGGGCCAACGCGCCCTCGCTCGCCGGGCTGGCGGGACGGGTGGGTCACTGAGCGGGCGGACCGTGGGTGACGCTTTCGGGGGTCCCCGGCAGCTCCCTGGACGAGAATTCGGGTGCCCCCGGGGTCCCCCTGGAACGACGAAAGGCCGGGGCGGCGGCAGTGCGCGCGCCCCGGCCTTCATGCCGGTCGCCTGTCAGGTCGCCCAGGTCGCCCAGGTCGCCCAGGTCGCCCAGGCCGGCCGGCCGACGAATGCCGGCCGGTGGCGGCCGGGCGACCCGGTCGTCCACACCTGGGTCAGTCGATGGTCCAGGTCTCCCCGCCGGAGATCATCGACATCAGGTCGCCGGCGCCCTGCTTTTCCCGGGCGTCGCTGATCTGGGTGTTGAGTGCCTCGTCGTACGTGGGTACGTCGACGCTGCGGAAGATTCCGATGGGCGTCACCCCGTGCGTGTCGCCGGTGAGCCGGGACAGCGCGAAGGACTGGCTCGGGTCCGCCGCGGTGGCGTCGTGCACGAGGACCCCGGGGCTGCCGGCGGGCACGACCTCCAGGCTGCCGTCATCCGCGCGGCGGATCGCCTTGTCGCCCTCGGCACCGAAGACGAGCGGCTCGCCGTGCGCCAGCTTCAGCGTCACGTCGTCGCGGCTCGACCGGTCCTTGAGCGCGTCGAAGGCGCCGTCGTTGAAGATGTTGCAGTTCTGGAAGATCTCGACGAACGCGGTCCCCGGGTGCTCCGCCGCGGCGCGCAGCACCGAGGTCAGATGTGCCCGGTCGGAGTCGATCGATCGCCCGACGAAGGTGGCCTCCGCGCCGAGCGCCAGCGACACCGGGTTGTACGGCCGGTCCAGCGAGCCGAACGGTGTCGACTTGGTGATCTTGCCGACCTCGGAGGTGGGCGAGTACTGGCCCTTGGTCAGACCGTAGATCCGGTTGTTGAACATGAGGATCTTGAGGTTGACGTTGCGGCGCAGTGCGTGCAGCAGGTGATTGCCGCCGATGGACAGCGCGTCGCCGTCACCGGTGACGACCCAGACCGACAGGTCCGGCCGCGAGGTGGCGAGGCCGGTGGCGATCGCCGGCGCGCGGCCGTGGATGGAGTGCATCCCGTAGGTCTGCAGGTAGTACGGGAACCGCGAGGAGCAGCCGATCCCGGAGATGAAGGCGATGTTCTCGCGGGCGATCCCGAGCTCGGGCAGGAAGCCCTGGACGGTGGCGAGGATGGCGTAGTCACCGCAGCCCGGGCACCAGCGCACCTCCTGGTCGGAGGTGAAGTCCTTGCGGCTCTGCTGGGCCGGGGCGGCCGGCACCAGATCGAGTAGACGGTTGCTGATTCCGGTGTGATTCGTCGTGACGGTCACTGGTTGATCACGTCCTCCAAGACGCCGGCCAGCTCCGCCGCCTTGAACGGCAGCCCGCGGACCTGGTTGTAACCGATCGCATCGACAAGGAACTCGGCCCGGATCAGTGTCCGAAGCTGGCCGAGGTTCATCTCGGGGATCAGCACCTTGTCGTACGACCGCAGGATCTCCCCGGTGTTGGCCGGGAAGGGGTTGAGATGGCGCAGGTGCGCCTGAGCGACGTGCAGGCCCTTGGCGCGGACCCGCCGACAGCCGGCTGCGATCGGGCCGTAGGTGGAGCCCCAGCCGAGCACGAGCACGCGTGCCTGCCCGGAGGGATCCTCCACCTCCAGCGGGGGGATGTCGTTCGCGATGCCGGCGATCTTGGCCGCGCGCAGGCGGACCATCCGGTCGTGGTTGGCCGGATCGTAGGAGATGTTCCCCTGCCCGTCGGACTTCTCGATGCCGCCGATGCGGTGCTCGAGGCCCGGCGTCCCGGGGACCGCCCACGGCCGGGCGAGGGTCTCCGGGTCGCGCAGGTAGGGCCAGAACTCCGGCCCCTTCGGCCCGGTGTGGTTGGGCTCGGTAGTGAAGGTGACCTTCAGGTCCGGCAGCGTCTCGCGCCTCGGCAGCAGCCACGGCTCGGAGCCGTTGGCGAGGTAGCCGTCGGAGAGCAGGAACACCGGCGTGCGGTACTTCGTCGCGAGCCGCGCGGCTTCGATCGCGGCGTCGAAGCAGTCCCCGGGCGAGCGGGGCGCCACGATCGGCACCGGTGCCTCACCGTTGCGGCCGAACATCGCCTGCAGCAGGTCGGACTGCTCGGTCTTGGTCGGCAGCCCGGTGGACGGCCCGCCACGCTGAATGTCGACGATGACCAGCGGCAGCTCCAGGCTCACCGCCAGACCGATCGTCTCGCTCTTGAGCGCGACCCCTGGACCCGAGGTGGTCGTGATGCCGAGCGAGCCGCCGAAGGAGGCGCCCAGCGCGGCGCCGATCCCTGCGATCTCGTCCTCCGCCTGGAACGTCCGCACACCGAACCGCTTGTGCTTGCTCAGTTCGTGCAGGATGTCGGAGGCGGGGGTGATCGGGTAGGACCCGAGGAACAGCGGCAACCCGGTCAACTCGCCGGCCGCGACCAGCCCGTAGGACAGCGCGAGGTTGCCCGTGATGCGCCGGTAGGTGCCGGACTTCATCCGGGCCGGGGCCACCTCGTAGGTGACGGTGAAGGACTCCGTCGTCTCGCCGTAGTTGAAGCCGGCGCGGAACGCGGCGACGTTCGCGGCGGCGATTTCCGGGCGCTTCGCGAACTTTTTCTCCAGGAAACCGACGGTGCCGTCCGTCGGCCGGTGGTACAGCCAGCTCATGAGACCGAGGGCGAACATGTTCTTCGCTCGCTCGGCCTCCTTCTTGTTGACCGAGCCGGTCCCCTCCGCGGCGTGCACCGCGTTGATGGTCATCGAGGTCAGGGGGACCCGATGCACCATGTAGGGGTCGAGCGTGCCGTCGGTCAGCGGGTCCGTCGCATAACCCGCCTTCTTGAGGTTTCCGCCCGTGAACGCGTCCGTGTTGACGATGAGACTGGCACCGGGAGGCAGATCCTTGAGATTCGCCTTCAACGCGGCGGGATTCATCGCAACCAGGACGTCCGGTGCGTCACCCGGGGTGAGGATGTCGTGGTCGGAATAATGTAGTTGGAATCCGGATACTCCGGCCGGGGTGCCGGCTGGGGCGCGGATTTCGGCGGGAAAGTCCGGGAGCGTCGACAGGTCGTTGCCGAACGTGGCCGTCTCGCTGGTGAACTGCTCTCCGGTGAGCTGCATACCGTCGCCGGAGTCGCCCGCAAAGCGCACGACCACCCGGTCGAGCCGGCGGGTCTCCCTCTCCCTGACCTGCTCAGACACCTTCAGTAACCTCCTCGGGTACCACACCAGCCTACCGGCTGTAGCAATGGGATGCGTGCGGCGTGCCGGGCCGACCGATCGCACGCGGTGGCCCGACGATCAGACCCGAATCTGTTGATCTCGGGTGCTCTGGCGTAGAGTGATGATCTGTCAACTCTGTGTATGTACGCCCCCGTCCTGGCGGTCGACTGACGCCATCCGTGTCCGAGTGGTTCGGGATGCGTCGCCTGTCGATGGGTGTGGGCAGTGCGCATTCAATGCGCTTCCGAGCGGCTTTCCGGGCAGCTCCGGCCGAGCGACCTGTCGGCGAATAGACACATTCGCAACTTGTTGCGATTACTCCATGTACGCAACTCGCTATCTTCCGTTGCCACTGCGGTGGGAGCCGCACCACGCAGGGTATCGGGCGCGGGGCACTGGCCGGATGGTGCCGAGGTGCCATCGCGACCGGCAGGGGGTGGGGGAGCAGCATCGCAGCCATGGCCTCTCACCCCCGCCCAGTGCCGGATCGGTCGGAGCGGGACCCCGGCGGCGGCGATCGCGGGGAGACGATCGGGCTCGTCGGAGCAGGCCGGGCCGGCAGCGCCGTCGCGCTCGCCCTGGCCGCCGCGGGACACCCGGTGGTGGCGGTGACCAGCCGGTCAGCCGCCGGCCGCGAACGCGCGGCGGGCCGGTTCCCGGGTGCGCGGATCGGCACGGTGCCGCAGGTGGTGACGAGGCTGCGGGCGGCCGAGGTGGTGCTCATCGCCGTCCCGGACGATGCGATCGCGCCGGTGACGGCCGAGCTCGTGGCCGCGCGCGCCGTGCGGGCGGGGCAGACCCTCGCGCACCTCAGCGGCCGGCATGGCCTGGAGGCGCTCGCCGCCGGCTCGGCTGTGGGCGCGGCTCGGATGGCGCTACATCCGATCATGACGTTGCCCGGAGCGGTGGGGGACCCGGGTGTGTTCGCCGGGGTGCCGTTCGGCATCACCGCGGACTCTGCCGCCGAGGGCCGGGCGCGGCGGCTCGTCGCCGACGTCGGCGGCATCCCGCTATCGATCGAAGACAGTAGACGTGATCTCTATCACGCCGCGCTGGTCATCGGTGGCAATTTCCTGACCAGCCTGACCGTCGCCGCCCGGGAAACGCTCGCGGCGGCGGGCGTCGCCGATCCGGGTGCTGCCCTCGCCCCCCTGCTGCGGGCTTCCCTGGACAATGCCCTTGCCGGGGGCTGGCCGGCGGCCACGGGACCGGTCCGCCGCGGCGATCTCGGCACCATCAAGGCCCATCTACGGGCGCTGGACGCCGTGGATCCCGCCGTCGCGGCCGTCTACCGGGCGCTGGTGGCCTACACCGCCGGCGGGCTCGAGCAGGCCGGCCTGCTCGAGGAGTCCCTGGCCGACCGGCTGCGTGCGGGCGCTGCCACGGATCCGCCGCGGGCGGGCGGTCCGGACGATGTCGGTGGTGCGGACGATGCCGGTGGTGCGGAGGAGTCCGGTGGCGTGGGTCGTGCGGGCGGGCCGGGCTCGACGTGACGGCCAGCTGGGTGAGACCGCGGCAGCTCGCCGATGACCGCGGGGAGGCATCGGCCACACGGTGGCCGGGAACGTTGGCCCGGAGTCCCCGCGTTGAACAGCCGTACCGGCTCGACAGGACGGACACCCGATCGCCATGCCGCACCGCCACCTCAACGGTCTGAAGACCGCGCTGCTGCTGGGCGTGCTCTCTGCCGCCATCCTGCTGGTGGGTTCGCTGTTCGGGCGGGGTGGACTGCTCATCGCCCTGGTGCTCGCGCTCGCGATGAACGGCTTCTCCTACTTCTTCTCGGATCGCATCGCCCTGCGGGCGATGCGGGCCTACCCGGTCACACAGGTAGAGCAGCCCCGGCTCTACGCCATCGTCGGGGAGCTCGCCCGCAATGCCCGCATGCCGATGCCGCGGCTGTACCTGAGCCCGACCGGCTCGCCCAACGCCTTCGCCACCGGCCGCAACCCGCGCAATGCGGCGGTCTGCTGTACCGAGGGCATCATGGAACTGATGGACGATCGCGAGTTGCGCGGCGTTCTCGGGCACGAACTCAGTCATGTGTACAACCGCGACATTCTCATCGCCTCGGTCGCCGGTGCCCTCGCCAGCGTCATCGTGTACCTGGCGAACATGGCCCAGTTCCTGGCCATCTTCGGCGGACGTGACGAGGAGAACGGGCCGGGCATCTTCGAGCTGCTGTTGCTGATGATTCTGGGGCCGGTGGCGGCGTCGGTCATTCAGCTTGCCATCGGTCGATCCCGGGAGTACCAGGCCGACGAGTCGGGCGCGACGCTCACCGGCGACCCGCTCGGGCTGGCCAGTGCGCTGCGCAAGCTGGAGGCGGGTGCGACTGCTCGCCCGCTGCCGCAGAACTCGAAGCTGGGCCCCGCGGCCGCGCTGATGATTGCCAATCCGTTCCGCGGCGGCGGCGTCGGCCGGCTGTTCTCGACCCATCCGCCCATGAACGAGCGGATCGCCCGCTTGGAACAGCTCGCTCGCATGAACCCGTATCGGTGACCGGCAACCGACCACGGTGTTGTCCACCCTGGCGCAGCCATATTGCGGTGGGGAACTCGGAGTAGAGTTTTGCTGTCGCCCGCGTTTCGCGGGATGGCAGCCGGGAACGGAAACGTTTCACGGCCACGACGGCGGCGGAGCGAACCCCCCAGGTTCCGCCGCAGGCACCCCGCCCGAAACCCCCCATCGGGCGGGGTGCGCCGTTTTCGGGTGCGGGCCTCAGCGATAGTTGACGAACTGGAGCGGGACCTCGAAGTCCTCGGCCTTCAGTAGCTGGATCACCCGCTGCAGGTCGTCCCGCTTCTTCCCGGTGACGCGGAGCTGGTCGCCCTGAATCTGGGCCTGTACACCCTTTGGGCCATCGGTCCGGATCTTCTTCGCGATCGCGCGGGCCTTGTCGTCCGCGATGCCCTGCTGGATGGTCACCGACAGGCGGAACTCCTTGCCCGACGGCTTGGGCTCGTCGAACGACAGCGCCTTGAGCGAGATGCCGCGTTTGACGAACTTCTCCTGCAGGACGTCGAGCACTGCCTTGACCCGCTCGTCTGTGTTCGCTACTAGCAGAATCGACTCCCCGGACAGGGCGGCCGACGCGCCCGTGTCGCGGAAGTCGAAGCGGGTCCGGATCTCCTTGGCCGTCTGGTTGACGGCGTTGTCTATCTCCTGTTCGTCGACTTTGCTGACGATGTCGAAGGATGGGTCTGCCACGCGCGCGGACCTCCAGTTCGGTTCGGTACGGGGATGTCCGGTTGGGTGAGGGTGTCGAGTTGACCACCGTACGTGGCCATCAGGGGCGGTACCCGCCCCGGGGGGTGACTACTCACCGTTGTATTCGATCGACGACAGCCTTGCGGGGCGGTCCACCGTCCCGGCGGTCCAGCGGGACCGGTATGCTCCTCTACGAAGGCAGGTTGCCCGAGCGGCCAAAGGGAACGGTCTGTAAAACCGTCGGCTCAGCCTACGATGGTTCGAATCCATCACCTGCCACCATCCCCGGGCTCGCCCCGGGGATTCGTACGTTTGGTCAGGCCCGAAGCGACGCTTCGGGCCTGACCGCTTTTCGGGCTACGTCGCGGCGATGGGTGCTCGCCGCTCAGCGGGCTGCGGCGGCATCCAGCTCGGCGCGGGTCAGCAGCGGGCGCAGGGTCAGGCCGAGCTCGGCCAGCCGTTCGCGGCCGCCCTCGCCGCGGTCGATCACGCAGAGCACGTCCTCGACGATTGCGCCCTCGTCGCGCAGCACTTTCGTCGCGTCCAGGACTGCGCCGCCGGAGGTGACGACGTCCTCCACGAGAACGACGCGGCGGCCGGTGACCTCACCGCCCTCGGCGATCCGCCGGGTGCCGTACTCCTTGGCCTTCTTGCGCACGAACCGTGTGGGCAGGCCGGTGCGCTGGGAGAGCAGGGTGGCCAGGGGCACGCCGCCGAGCTCGAGCCCGGCCAGGACCTCGGTGCCCGCGGGCACGAGCCCGGTCAGGCCGTCGACGATCGCGGCGAGCAGCTCCGGGTCAGCCTCGAAGAGGTACTTGTCGAAGTACTCGGTGCTCGTCTTGCCCGACCGGAGCAGGAAGGTGCCGGTCAGATGGGAGGCGGCCCGGACTCGGGCGGCCAACGCCGCGTCGTCGCTCACGGGGTGCACTCTAGTGCCGCCCCGCCCGGGCCCACCGCGATTGCCGGTCGGCGTTCGCCACTCGCCCACACGCGACGTACCGGGGCGTTCGACAACCAACCGGCGCTACGGTGCCCCAATGTCGCGATCCGCCGACGAGCGCCGTCTGCCGGTCCCGCCGGACGGCCCCGGTCCACTGCTGTTCGTCTACGGGACGCTGATGTTTCCCGAGGTGGTCTCGACACTGATCGGCCGGGTGCCCCCGATGGAGTCCGCCGCCGCTCCCGGATGGCGGGCCGCCCGGCTGCGTGACCGCCTCTACCCGGGGCTGGTGCGCCGGGGGGCTCAGGACGAGGCGCCGACCGCGGGCCGGGTGCTCGTCGGCCTCGATCCAACGGAACGTGCGGTCCTCGACGCCTTCGAGGGCTCGGCCTACGCGGCCGGTCCGCTCGTCCTGACCGATGGCCGCCCGGCGGTCGCCTACCTTTGGCTGGACGCGGCCGAGGCAATCGCCGAGGACTGGGACGCCTTGGCGTTCGCCGACCGGCACCTCGGCGACTACGTCCTGCGGTGCGCGGCCTGGCGGGCCCGGCTGACCGATCCGGAGCCGTAGGGCCGCGCTGCATGTTTCGGTGCAGAGCCGCACCGCCGCCGGCGGGCTGACCGGCTGCTCCGGCCAGCCCGTCGTCTCAGCGGTTGACGGTGGGCGGGAGTCCTTCGTCACCGCGCCTGCCGCCGCCCGGTTCCCCCGGTCCGCCCCGGTCGGTGAACCCGCCGGAGCCCCCCGAGCGGACGCCCGCGGTCTGCGTGGGCCGGCCACCGACGCCCGCGCCGCGGCCGGCGGCCTCACCCACGCCGGCTCGGTCGCCCGGGTACGGCTCCTCGAAGCGGCCGTGGGCGCTGTCGTAGGTGCACAGTGCGTAGATCACCAGAATGTCGATCGCGATGATGATGACCGACCACACCGGGAACGCTGCCACAAAGGCGAGCTGGCCGATCGCGTTGATCGCCGCGATAGCGATGCCGGCCAACCGCGCGTAGTCATTGCGGATGTAGATCCCGTAGGCGAGCGCCATCTCGACGATGCCGATCGCGATCCACAACACGCCCCAGAAGTTGGTGTCGGCGTAGAGGATGTTCGCGCCGCCGTTGAGGTTGTTCACGACCACCGTGTAGTCGCGCAGGGCCGCGATGCCGTAGATCAGGTTGTGGAATCCGACGATGAACATGATCACGGCGGCGAAGGTGAGCCATCCGCTCAGCGGGCGAACTGCCCGATTTCCTGCCATCTCTTCCTCCCGTTCGACGTCGATGCCTCGCCCGACCGGTGAACCGCCACGCCCCGGTGAGGGGGCCACCGGGATCGGACGGGGCACGACCTCGTGGTCGCGGCAGGTCGATACCGGCACCGTGTGGTCCGGTCGTCATTCGGTAGTCAGACAACTACCGTCCGCCGCTTAGGTGCGATACCCGTCCTGTACCGACGTCACCCCTACTGGGTTCAGCCGAGGGGTGGCAGCGTCGTGATCTTGTTCGTGGTGGCGTCCCAGTGCAGTCGGCCGTGCTGGAAGGTGCTCTCCCGTCCGCCCGGCACCGAGTACTCGTCGGTCGTGGGTAGGCCGAGGCTGGACGTCGAGCCGCCGAGGGTCAGGTAGGTCTGCAGAATCCGGCCGTGGACCTCGTGGGCTCCGGTCGCCGGATGCCAGTAGATCCAGCCACCCTGAAAACGGGCCTGCTGGGCGCCGGGTGCACCGGCAATCTCGATGTCACTCACCGGGCGGCGCAGGAAGCTGTTCGACCCGCCGGCGCCGAGGTACTTCGTCGAGATCGGGCCATACAGCGCGTGTACCCCGGTGGCGACGGACCAGAAGGCCAGGCCGTTGCCGTACTGCTGCCAACGCCCCCCGCCGCCCGCGGGATTCTCGACCCCGACCGGGGCACCGAGGTTGGCCTGGGTCGGCCCCGCGGCCGCGTACCACTTCTCGATCTCGCTGTGGGTGCCGTCCGCCTGCGCGGTGAGCGCGCTCGATGTGCAGCACAGCACGTTCGTATCCACGTTGCCGGCGATCCCGGGCACCGCGCCACCCGAGGTGTACTGCCACAGCGCCCATGTCGACCAGCCGCCAGGTAGCCAGCCGGGGGTCGCCTGGTCGTTGTAGATCGCGAACCAGAACGGGTACTTCACGAAGTCGTGGGTATCCGCCATCTTCCCGGTCCAGAACGAACGATAGGTGTAGATGATGGGGATGCGTCCCGTTTCGGACTCGACCTCCTCCAGGAACGCCCGGGTCCAGGCCGCGAGTGCCCGGGGGTCGAGCCCGCCGGTGTCCTCCAGATCCAGCACGGGCGCGAGGTGGCCCGCCGTGCGCGTCAACCCGGTGACGGCGATGAAGTGCCGGGCCTGTTCCACCGCGGTCGACAGCGACTGTGTCGGGCGCGCGTAGTGGTAGGCGCCGACCACCAGTCCGGCCTGCGTGGCGGCAGCGCGGTCGGCGACGAAGAACGGGTTGGTGTAGTTCGTCCCCTCGGTGGCCTTGATGATCGCGAAGCTGAGGCCGGAGCCGCGAGCCGCGAGCCAGTCGATCGGCCCGCCACCCGGGTGCTGCCATGAGGCCACGTCGACCCCGCGTGGCCACAACGGCGAGGGGGTCGCCCCCTGGGCGACGCCGGCGGTGCCGGACATGGTCAGTGTGGCGGCGGTGAGTGCGGCGACGCTCAGCAACCGTCGGGGCAGCGGTATCGCGAGCGTCGTCCTGGTCGTCCTGGTCGTCCTGGTCGTCCTGGTCGTCCTGGTCGTCCTGGTCGTCCTGGCCGGCGAGGACCGGTGGCGAGGGGTGTGGCCGGCGGCGTCCGTCCGGCGGACCGGGACGGCGCTCGAGGGGCGGATCGGCCCGGACGGCGATGCCTGGGCGGCCATCGCGTCCGGCCGGTCGGGTCGGGGGAACACCGTGCCGGGTGGCAGCGGGGTGCCGGGCCGGATCGGGATGCCGACAGGGCCGGCATCACCGTCGGTGCCTCGGGTCGTCGGATACCGGCCAGGACGATGCGTCGAACGCATGGGCAACCCTCGGATGCTTGGGAGGCGACGGTCGGGGAGGCTCGTGATCCGGTTGGCCGCGCCAAGAGGGGCGCACCAACGGGTGCACCACACGCTAAGCATTCAAGGAATTACTTACAGCTATCAAAGGTAAGGGAGTCCGAGTTATTCGCTACGGACAGTTGTTCTCGCCGGCAATCTGCGCATCTTCCGGTCGGAACGGCCGCCGGGTCGGGCACGGCGGCGTGCCAGTGGGCAAGGCTGGCGATGGGGGTGTTCCGGGCATCCGCCGGCGGGCGGCGACCGCCGAGGGCCGGTCCGGAGCGGTGCCCGCGTGATCGGGGACGAAACGGGCGGGGGTGCCGTCCCAACCGTGCTCGCCGTCGTGTAACCTAAGCTCCGCGACCTCGCGCCCCTTTAGCTCAGTCGGCAGAGCGTCTCCATGGTAAGGAGAAGGTCTACGGTTCGATTCCGTAAAGGGGCTCCACGTTCCAGTCCTCGGGCGGGTTCGTGTCCGGGATGGGCGGTTCCGCCGGTTCTCCCGGGTAAGCTTGTGGTCTGATCTCCGGGCATCCTGGAGACCATCCTGGCGGTGTAGCTCAGTCTGGCAGAGCAAGCGGCTCATAATCGCTGTGTCGCCGGTTCAAGTCCGGCCACCGCTACTATCGGGGTGCGGTGTGCCGCAGCCCCCTTAGGGGCTCGCGGCCTGCCGCGTCGCCCGATCAGTTCAGCACCCGATTCAGGAAGAGGCATCACGCCGTGGCCGCCACTGACGTCCGCCCGAAGATCACGATGGCGTGCCAGGTGTGTAAGCACCGGAACTACATCACCCGCAAGAACCGGCGCAACGACCCGGATCGTCTTGAGCTGAAGAAGTTCTGCCCGAACTGCGGCAAGCACACGGAGCACCGCGAGACCCGCTGACGATGCCCGGCGTCCCCCGTTGGGGCCACGCCGCCGTCTGGCGGATGCACTTCGGATTCCGTGAGCCCACCGCCATCGCGTCCTCACAACCGGCCAGGGATCGCCCTGGCCGGTTGTTTGCGTGCCGGTCCCCCGAGCGGGCGTGTCGGTCCGGGTCGGCGGCGCTGGTTCGGCGGTGTGATACCTAGGACACGTCGACCCGCCCGTTGATGGGGCAGCACGCCTGGTTCGTGGTGAGATGATCCACGCCGCAACCGGCGCGGCACATTCGCCGGACCGCCGATTGCGGCATCCGGGCCTGCCGTGGACATCGAGATCGGAGCCGTGATGTCGCTCAACCAGGACTTTGTGGGACGCAGTTTCGTCTCGCCCGTCCCCTTCCAGGTCGGACGCGAGCACATCCGGCAGTTCGCCCGGGCGATCGGGGACGACAATCCGCTGTACCACGACGTGGAAGCCGCCAAGGCCGCCGGCTATTCCGATCTTGTCGCGCCGCCAACGTTCCTGATCAGCGCGATCCCCGGGGCGTTGGGGCTGCCCACCGATGATCCGGCGCTCGGGCTGGACTATGCCCTGGTCGTGCACGGTGAGCAGCGCTTCACCCTGCGTCGACCGGTGGTGGCGGGGGACGAACTGATCACCACCTCGACCCTGACCGGCATCCGCGCGGTGGGCCGGAACGAGGTCCTCGTCACCACCTACCGCTACGACACGTCAGGTGGCGAGGAGGTCGCGCTCGGCGCGTGCACCCTGGTCTCCCGTGGTACGGCACCGCCGCGGGGATAAGCGCGCGTCCCACGGCGCCCAGCCCGGACCGGGCCGGGCGTCCGGCCGCACCCCCGGGGCTCACCGGGAGTGCCTCACGCTGGGGAGAACAACGATGACGGCGACCGTCGGCTATGACGATGTCGAGGTCGGCACCGAGCTGCCGGAACGGCTGTTCCCACTGCGGCGGGTCGATCTCGTCCGCTACGCGGGAGCGTCCGGGGACTTCAACCCCATCCACTGGAGCGAGCGGGCCGCCGCGGACGCGGGCCTGCCCGGCGTGCTCGCGCACGGGATGCTGACGATGGCGACCGCCACCCGGCTCGTCACCGACTGGGCCGGGGACCCGGGCGCCGTGCTCGAGGTCGGCGTGAAGTTCTCCTCGCCCGTGGTAGTGCCGGACGGCGACGAGGGCGCCTCGGTGTCGGTGCGTGGCGTCGTGGAGAAGAAGCTCGACGACAACCGGGTGGTGGTCAACCTCACCACCCGGTGTAGCGGCGAGAAGGTGCTGATGGCCGCCCGCGCCACCGTTCAGCTGAGCTGAGCTGAACGGGCCGGCAGCCGGGAGCGGGCCGGCGGCGGGTCGGAGGGCGGGCGGCCAGTCCGTCAGACGGCCTCGGCCAGCAGGTCGGACAGCCGGCCCACGCCCTTGGCCAGGTCCTCGTCGCCGAGCGCGTAGGACAGTCGGGCGAAGCCCGGGGTGCCGAACGCCTCACCGGGGACGATGGCGACCCCGGCCTCCTCCAGGATGAGCTGGCACAGCTCGGCGCTGGTCGTGGGGGTCCGGCCGCGCAGGGTTCGGCCCAGCACGCCCTGCAGCGAGGGATAGCAGTAGAACGCGCCCTCGGGCAGCGGACAGCTCACCCCCGGGATCTGGGTGAGCATGCCGTGCATCGTCAGCCGGCGGCGATCGAAGGCGACGCGCATCTCGGCGACGGCGTCGAGGGACCCGGTGACGGCGGCAAGCGCCGCGATCTGGGAGACGTTGGCGACGTTCGAGGTCGCGTGCGACTGCAGGTTCGCCGCCGCGGCGGTGACGTCCGCCGGCCCGATCAGCCAGCCGACCCGCCAGCCCGTCATCGCGTAGGTCTTCGCGACGCCGTTGACGATGACGCAGCGCTCCGCGAGCTCCGGCACCTCCGCCAGGATCGAGGCGAACCGTGCCTCGCCGTAGACGAGATGCTCGTAGATCTCGTCGGCGAGTACCCAGATGCCGGTCTGCTCGGCCCAGCGGCCGATCTCGCGGATCTCCTCCGGCGTGTGCACGGCGCCGGTCGGGTTCGACGGCGAGTTGAACAACAGCACCTTGGTGCGCTCGGTGCGGGCCGCCTCGAGCTGCTCGACGGTCACCCGGTAGCCGGCCTCCGGCCCGGTGACGACGTCGACCGGCACACCTCCGGCGAGTCGGATCGACTCGGGGTAGGTCGTCCAGTACGGCGCGGGCAGCAGCACCTCGTCACCCGGGTCGAGCAGCGTCGCGAACGCCTCGTAGACGGCCTGCTTGCCGCCGTTGGTCACCAGAACCTGGCTCGCGGAAACGGTGACGCCGGAGTCTCGGGCCGTCTTCTCGGCGATGGCCTGCCGCAGCTCCGGCAGGCCGCCCGCCGGGGTGTAGCGGTGCATGCGGGGTTCTCGGCATGCCTTCTCCGCGGCGGCGACGATGTGGTCCGGCGTTGGGAAGTCCGGCTCGCCGGCGCCGAAGCCGACCACGTCCTGCCCCTCGGCGCGCATCGCCTTCGCGGTAGCGTCGACGGCCAGCGTCGCGGACGGGGCGATGCCGCCGATGCGGCTTGAGATCCTGCTCATAGTGCCCATGCTGCCATGGCGTCCGGATGAGCGTCGTACGCAGGCGGCCGGGATGCGGCGTCCGTGCGGACCGGCGCCGGGGTGGCCGCAGGACCCGGTTCCGCGGGTCCTGCGGCCGTTGTGCCGCGGGTCCCGTGGACGGCGCGCCGCGGGTTTCGCGGCCGGCGCGCCGCGGGTCCTGCGGACGGTGCGCGGCGGGACTCGGGACAGTGCCCGGACGGTTCCGCGCAACACCCGGTGGCCACCGTCCGGACAGCCTGCACTGGCCGGCGAGCACTCGACGCGATCGGCCCGCGCGGAGTCGGGGCGATGAAGGGGTATGCTCGATCCGCTCGGGTACCCATTGCGGTAACCGGCTCGTGGGCTGGCCTGTGCGCTATGGTTCATAAGCGCAGCGTGTGGGTCCGGCGAGACGGTGGGGCTCCGGGCGTGTCCAAGGGGCGTGGCTCAATTGGTAGAGCACCGGTCTCCAAAACCGGCGGTTGCAGGTTCGAGTCCTGTCGCCCCTGCGCTGTTCGATGGTTGGCTGGTTTGGCGACGGAGTGGGTGGAGTTGAGTGGCGACCGATACCCGTGACGCGGCACCGCGTCCCAGACGGGCCACGCGTACCGCGGGCCGGCGTCGGTATCGGCCGTTTCAGTTCATCGACAAGGTCCTTCGGTTCATCCGCGAGGTCATGGCGGAGCTCCGGAAGGTCGTCTATCCGGGCCGGAGCGAGCTGATCACCTATGTGTTGGTCGTGCTCGTCTTCGTCAGCGTGATGACGGCCTTCGTGGCTAGTCTCGACTTCGGGCTCACGAAGGCGGTCCTCGCGATCTTCGGCTGACGGGTCCGCCAGCCGGCGGGGTCGGGCAGTGCGGACGAACGGGTCCGGGCCGGTGACAGCCGCCGGTCCGCCGGCCGGTCACGCCCGCCCGTTCGGCACCACGCCCGCGCAGCGCCCGCTCCGCGGAGTCCACAGCAGCACCAAGCGTCCACGAGAGAAGGATCGTCCGCGTGTCCCAGTCGCCCGAGCAGGCCTCTTCCGAGCAGGGGGAGGCCCTCGCCCGTCTCGATCTCCTCGCGGCGTTCGAGCACGACGAGGTGGCGAGCACGGACGCCGGCGCCGAGCTCGATGACGCCAGCGCCGACGACACCGACGAGTCGGGCGTCGAGGCCACCGGTGAGACCG
Source organism: Frankia gtarii (assembly GCF_025403375.1). Taxonomy (GTDB): domain Bacteria; phylum Actinomycetota; class Actinomycetes; order Frankiales; family Frankiaceae; genus Frankia; species Frankia gtarii. The sequence continues at coordinate 8,018 of NZ_JAMPTM010000084.1, read as the reverse complement.
ACGCCAGCGCGGCAGCCGACGAGGCCGGTCCCCTGGCCGACGCGGGCGCCGAGCCCGGCGCGGCGGGCGAGCCTGCCGCGGTCGCCGAGCCCACGAGCGCGCTGCCGGTCGCCGTGGCCGACGACACCGATGACGATGACGAGGACGAGGACGACCTGCGTCGCGCCATCGAGGACGCGCCGGGCGAGTGGTACGTCGTGCACTCGTACGCGGGCTACGAGAACAAGGTCAAGACCAACCTCGAGACCCGTATCTCCAGCCTCAACATGGAGGACTACATCTTCCAGATCGAGGTGCCCACCGAAGAGGTTCCGGTGGTCAAGAACGGCAAGAGGCAGCTGGTCCAGCAGAAGAAGTACCCGGGTTACATCTATGTCCGGATGGACCTGACCGACCAGTCCTGGTCCGCGGTCCGTAACACGCCGGGTGTGACCGGGTTCGTGGGGCTCACCAACCGGCCCTCGCCGCTGCGCCGCGAGGAGGTTCTGTCCATCCTCGCTCCGGCGGCCCCGAAGGAGAAGAAGGTCGAGACCGTCCGGGTCCAGGAGTTCGAGGTCGGGGAGTCGGTCACCGTCATGGACGGGCCCTTCGCCACGCTCCCGGCGACCATCAGCGAGATCAACCTCGACGCCCAGCGGCTGAAGGTGCTGGTCTCGATCTTTGGTCGCGAGACGCCCGTCGAGCTGCAGTTCAATCAGGTCGCGAAGATCTGATCCGGTCCGTAGAACCCCGGTAGGAAGACGAGCACATGCCCCCCAAGAAGAAGAAGATCACCGCGGTCATCAAGCTCCAGATCAACGCCGGCAAGGCCACGCCGGCGCCGCCGGTCGGTCCCGCGCTGGGCCAGCACGGCGTGAACATCATGGAGTTCTGCAAGCAGTACAACGCGGCGACCGAGTCGCAGACCGGCAACGTCGTGCCGGTCGAGATCACCGTGTTCGAAGACCGGTCGTTCACCTTCGTCACGAAGACCCCGCCGGCCGCGCGGCTCATCCTCAAGGCCGCGGGCGTGGAGAAGGGCAGCGGGACTCCGCACCGGGACAAGGTCGCCAAGCTGACCCCGGCTCAGGTGCGCGAGATCGCTCAGACCAAGCTCCCCGACCTCAACGCCACGACGATCGAGGCGGCAGAGAAGATCATCGCGGGGACTGCCCGCTCGATGGGAATCACGGTCGGCGACTAGCCTTCCGCGCCCACCCAGCCACACCGGACCAACGCCGTGGGAGGGCGGTCGGTACCGCCGATTGCGGCGCGGACGAGGTCCACGCCGTGGCGAGCCGGGCCGATCGTCCGCCGGCACCACGAGGAGACACCCATGAAGCGCAGCAAGGCCTACCGGGCCGCCGCCGAAAAGATCAACCCCGAGAACCTCTACAGCCCGCTGGACGCCGTCCGGCTCGCGCAGGAGACCTCGACCACGAAGTACAACGCGACCGTCGAGGTCGCCATCCGCCTCGGGGTCGACCCGCGCAAGGCCGACCAGATGGTCCGCGGCACCGTCAACCTGCCGCACGGCACCGGCAAGTCGCCGCGCGTCGCCGTGTTCGCCGCCGGTGAGAAGGCTGCCGAGGCGACCGCCGCCGGCGCCGACATCGTCGGCAGCGACGACCTGGTCGCCCGCATCCAGGAGGGCTTCCTGGACTTCGACGCGACGGTCGCCACGCCGGACCAGATGGCCAAGGTCGGGCGGATCGCCCGCATCCTCGGCCCCCGCGGGCTGATGCCCAACCCGAAGACCGGCACCGTCACGCTGGACATCGGCAAGGCCGTCGCGGACATCAAGGGCGGAAAGATCAACTTCCGGGTAGACAAGCAGGGTAACCTGCACATCGTCATCGGGAAGACGCACTTCACCGACGCCCAGCTCATTGAGAACTACACGGCGGCCCTGGACGAGATCGTCCGGGTGAAGCCCTCGGCGGCGAAGGGTCGCTACCTCAAGAAGATCACCTTCGCCACCACCATGGGCCCGGGTATCCCGGTCGACCCGAACCGCGTCCGCAACCTGTTGGAGGACGGCGTTCCCGCCTGATCCCATCGTCGCGCCGGGCCCGCTCCGGCCGCGCGCACAGCGCCGGCCACCTTGCTTGCAGCTTTCCCGGCTTTCTTGCCTTTCCAGAGGTCTCCGTGTTCGTTTCGTCCCTCTGGAAAGGCAAGATAAGCGGGGGAGGCCGGGGCTCGTGCTGGCCGGTGAACGTGTACGTGAGATCGTCGCGTATACTTGTTACGAACACGTTTTACACCGAAGACCGCTGGTCGCCGTCGTCACCCAGGTGGGGAAGATCCCGCTCGGGCCGAGCGACGGTCGAAGGCCCGACCTCCCCGGGCGGCCCGCGTAGGTGACGGAAGCAAGGACCGCGGCACTGTGGAGGCGGTCGGCGCTGGTGCGCCGTCCTCCCCGCCCATGTCGCTCTTCACGCCCCGTGCGCCTGCGCCGGGGCGTTCGTCGTCTCCCGGGGTTGACGGATGGCCGGCCGACACCCCGAAGGAGCCCCATGGCGAAACCTGAGAAGACCGCCGCGGTGGCGGAGATCGCCGAGGAGTTCCGTGGCGCGACCGCCGCGGTCCTCACCGAGTACCGCGGTCTGACGGTGAGCCAGCTCACCGAGCTGCGGCGCACCCTTGGCAAGGGCGCGCGCTACGCGGTGGTCAAGAACACGCTGACCAAGATCGCGGCGGAGCAGGCCGGCGTCACCGGGATCGACGAGTTGTTCGTCGGCCCGACCGCCGTCGCCTTCGTCACCGGCGACCCGGTCGAGGCGGCCAAGAGCCTGCGCGACTTCGCCCGCGCGAACCCGGCCCTCGTGGTCAAGGGCGGCGTCGTCGAGGGCAAGGCGATGACGGCCGACGATATCCGCAAGCTTGCGGATCTCGAGTCTCGCGAGGTCCTGCTGGCGAAGCTCGCCGGCGCGATGAAGGGCTCGCTGTCCGGCGCGGTCGGCCTGTTCGCCGCCCCGCTGTCGCAGGTCGCCCGGCTGGCCGAGGCGCTGCGCGAGCAGCGGGCGAGCCAGGCCGGCGCCGAGGTGGCCGCCGAGCAGACGCCGGCGGCCGAGGCCGCCGCGGAGTAACCGTCCGCACCGCGGGATGACGGTGGCCGGCAACGGCTGCCGCTGCCCCTGGACCACCCCGCGCCGGCCGGGCCGGCACGCCAAGGCCCAGCCGACACCACCCACGAGCCACCCCGATCACCGGTCGCCCATCCGGCCGGCCGAGATCATCGCCCATGACGAGGAAGGAAACGCCATCATGGCGAAGCTGTCGACCGAAGAGCTGCTCGGCGCGTTCAAGGAACTGACTCTGCTCGAGCTCTCGGAGTTCGTGAAGCAGTTCGAGGAGACCTTCGGCGTGACCGCCGCGGCGCCCGTCGCCGTGGCTGCGGCGCCGCTCGCCGGCGGCGCCGGCGGCGAGGCCCCGGCTGCTGAGGAGCAGGACGAGTTCGACGTCATCCTCGAGTCCGTCGGCGACAAGAAGATCCAGGTCATCAAGGAGGTCCGGGCGCTGACCAGCCTCGGGCTGAAGGAGGCCAAGGACCTCGTCGACGGGGCCCCCAAGCCCGTCCTGGAGAAGGTCGCCAAGGACGCCGCGGAGAAGGCCAAGGCGGCCCTCGAGGGCGCCGGCGCGTCTGTCACCGTCAAGTAACACCGCCCGTCTTCCGGGTCCGGCCCGGGCGGGCTCTGGCCCGCCGCCGCGGGCCGGTGCGGTCGCTCGACGCGACCGCGGCGCATCCCGCGTGCCGGGGCACCTCCGAGGTGCCCCGGCACGCGGCGTCTGAGCCCTCGAAACGCCGAGACACGCTGCTACGTAAGCGGATGAGCAGGTCGGGTCGTTCGTGACGTTTTCCGAAGGGGGTTGACGGCCCCTGTAGATCGGAGTTCCATCATGTCGCGAACGCTCGTCGGGAAGCAGATGCGGTGCGCTACGTTCTCCCCGCGTGGTCCTGCCACGCACGTCCTTGCCAGCGGTGTGCCCTTCGGCTACACTGCTAGTTTGCGCTGCCCTTTTCGTCGCATCGGCTCCGCCGACACCTTTCCGGTGAGGTCGGGCTCTCTGTGGGGGTCCGGTACGCGCCGCCTTGAGGTTCCGACCATGTCGTCGGTGCCGCACACGCGGTGGGTTCCGGTTCGACGTGAAGGCGCGTTGGCCGTGCTGGTGCGTGGCACGGCTGTATCGCAGCCACACCGAGGACTCTGAGCAGACCTTTGCCCGTGCACCGACCCGTTGTTCTCAGCGGACACCGGCGTCGCCGCGCGCTTGCGCCGCGACGGCGCTTTGGCGCGCCCGCGGTCAGCCGAACGCCTGTCGCGGCAGTTATCTGCGGTTCGGCGGACCGACGGACCAGGGACCGGCGGACTTGCCGCGGGACGAGGGCCGACTCCGGCCGCGCGACCGGCCGCCGGGACGCCCAGCGCCGCCGCGCCTGTGCGCCTCGCGGTCATCCTCTCACCGGCGGGGCACCCCCCGTCGCTGTTCCCGACAACCGTAGCGAGACACTGATCACCTGACCACACCCCCGACGGATCCTTGACGTCCGCGACGCCAGCCCGACGATCAGGCCACCCGGAAGGACCACCTTGGCCGCCTCGCGCTCTTCCTCCCGCATCTCGTTCGCTAAGATCATCGAGCCCCTCGAGGTCCCGGATCTCCTTGCTCTTCAGACGCAGTCCTTCGATTGGCTGATCGGTAGTGACGCCTGGGCGGAGCGGGTTCAGGAGGCCGTGGACTCGGGCCGGGACGATGTTCCGATCACCTCCGGTCTGGAGGAGGTCTTCGAGGAGATCTCCCCGATCGAGGACTTCTCCGGCTCCATGTCCCTGTCCTTCCGGGATCACCGGTTCGAGCCATCCAAGTACTCCGTGGAGGAGTGCAAGGACAAGGACATGACCTACTCGGCCCCGCTGTTCGTGACGGCCGAGTTCACCAACAACACCACCGGTGAGATCAAGAGCCAGACGGTGTTCATGGGCGACTTCCCGCTCATGACCCCGAAAGGCACCTTTGTGATCAACGGGACCGAGCGTGTGGTGGTCAGCCAGCTCGTCCGGTCGCCAGGGGTCTACTTCGAGCGCAGCCTGGACAAGGCGTCGGACAAGGACCTGTACTCCTGCAAGGTGATCCCATCGCGTGGGGCCTGGCTGGAGTTCGAGATCGACAAGCGGGACACCGTCGGCGTCCGGATCGACCGCAAGCGCCGTCAGTCCGTCACCGTGCTGCTCAAGGCGCTCGGCTGGGACGAGGCGCGCATCCTGGAGCGCTTCGGCGACTTTCCGTCGATGCGCATCACCCTGGAGAAGGACCACACGGCCAGCCAGGACGACGCGCTGCTCGACATCTACCGCAAGCTGCGCCCGGGCGAGCCGCCGACGCGGGAGTCGGCGCAGACCCTGCTGGAGAACCTCTTCTTCAACCCCAAGCGTTACGACCTGGCGAAGGTCGGCCGCTACAAGGTGAACAAGAAGCTCACCCTTGAGGTCGCTCACGATGTCGGTGTCCTCACCGAGGATGACATCGTGCGCACGATCGAGTACGTCGTCAAGCTGCACGCGGGCGCGGATCCGTCCGAGTACGAGGTCGACGACATCGACCACTTCGGCAACCGGCGGCTGCGCACGGTCGGCGAGCTGATCCAGAACCAGGTTCGCCTGGGTCTGGCCCGGATGGAGCGGGTCGTCCGCGAGCGGATGACCACCCAGGACGTCGAGGCGATCACGCCGCAGACCCTGATCAACATCCGGCCGGTCGTCGCCTCCATCAAGGAGTTCTTCGGCACCAGCCAGCTGTCGCAGTTCATGGACCAGACCAACCCGCTGGCCGGTCTGACCCACAAGCGCCGCCTGTCGGCGCTGGGCCCTGGCGGTCTGTCCCGGGAACGGGCCGGCTTCGAGGTCCGCGACGTGCACCCCAGCCACTACGGCCGGATGTGCCCGATCGAGACGCCGGAAGGCCCGAACATCGGCCTGATCGGCTCGCTGTCGACGTTCGCGCGGGTCAACCCGTTCGGTTTCGTCGAGACGCCGTACCGCAAGGTCGTCAGCGGCCAGGTCACCGACCAGATCGACTACCTCACCGCGGACGAGGAGGACCGGCACGTCAAGGCGCAGGCCAACACGCCGCTGCGACCCGACGGCACGTTCGCCGAGGACCGCGTGCTGGTTCGCCGCAAGGGCGGTGAGGTCGAGTTCATCCCGCCGGACGAGGTCGACTACATGGACGTCTCGCCGCGGCAGATGGTGTCCGTGGCGACCGCCATGATCCCGTTCCTCGAGCACGACGACGCCAACCGCGCGCTCATGGGTTCCAACATGCAGCGCCAGTCGGTGCCGCTGCTGCGCTCCGAGGCGCCGCTGGTCGGCACCGGGATGGAGGCCCGCGCGGCCAAGGACGCCGGCGACGTGGTCGTCTGCGTCCAGGCCGGCCTCGTCGAGGACCTCTCGGCGGACTACATCACCGTCATGCACGACGACGGCACCCGGCGCACCTACCGGCTGGCGAAGTTCCGCCGGTCCAACCAGGGCACCTGCATCAACCAGAAGCCGATCGTGTTCGAAGGGGACAGGGTCGAGGCCGGCCAGGTCATCGCGGACGGCCCGTGCACCGACAACGGCGAGATGGCGCTCGGCAAGAACCTGCTGGTCGCCTTCATGCCGTGGGAGGGGCACAACTACGAGGACGCGATCATCCTGTCGCAGCGCCTCGTGCAGGACGACGTGCTGTCCTCGATCCACATCGAGGAGCACGAGGTCGATGCCCGGGACACCAAGCTCGGCCCGGAGGAGATCACCCGCGACATCCCGAACGTCGCCGAGGAGGTCCTCGCCGACCTCGACGAGCGCGGCATCATCCGGATCGGTGCCGAGGTCTCGCCCGGCGACGTCCTGGTCGGCAAGGTCACCCCGAAGGGCGAGACCGAGCTGACCCCCGAGGAGCGGCTGCTGCGCGCGATCTTCGGGGAGAAGGCCCGGGAGGTCCGCGACACCTCGCTGAAGGTGCCGCACGGCGAGTCCGGCAAGGTCATCGGCGTGCGGGTGTTTGCCCGCGAGGACGGCGACGAGCTCCCGCCCGGCGTCAACGAGCTGGTCCGGGTCTACGTCGCCCAGAAGCGGAAGATCACCGACGGCGACAAGCTCGCCGGTCGGCACGGCAACAAGGGCGTCATCGCCAAGATCCTCCCGCAGGAGGACATGCCGTTCCTCGAGGACGGCACGCCGGTCGACATCGTGCTCAACCCGCACGGTGTGCCGCGCCGGATGAACATCGGCCAGATCCTGGAGACCCACCTCGGGTGGGTGGCCAAGACGGGCTGGCAGGTCGACACCGGCGAGGAGGAGTGGAAGGAGCGGCTGCGCGGCATCGGCGCGGACGCCGCCCCGGCCGGAACCAACGTCTCCACCCCGGTCTTCGACGGCGCCCGCGAGGAGGAGATCACCGGTCTGCTCGACTCCACCCACCCGAACCGGGACGGGGTCCAGCTCATCGGCTCCTCCGGCAAGGCCACGCTGTTCGACGGCCGCACCGGCGAGCCGTACCCGTACCCGGTGGCGGTCGGCTACATCTACATCCTCAAGCTGCTGCACCTGGTCGACGACAAGATCCACGCCCGGTCGACCGGGCCCTACTCGATGATCACCCAACAGCCCCTGGGTGGTAAGGCGCAGTTCGGCGGCCAGCGGTTCGGCGAGATGGAGGTGTGGGCGCTGGAGGCGTACGGCGCCGCCTACGCCCTGCAGGAGCTGCTGACCATCAAGTCCGACGACGTCGTGGGCCGAGTCAAGGTCTACGAGGCGATCGTCAAGGGCGAGAACATTCCGGAGCCCGGCATCCCGGAGTCGTTCAAGGTGCTCATCAAGGAGATGCAGTCGCTGTGCCTCAACGTCGAGGTCCTCTCCAGCGACGGTGTGCAGATCGAGATGCGTGACACCGACGAGGACGTCTTCCGTGCGGCGGAGGAACTCGGGATCGACCTGTCCCGGCGCGAGCCGAGCAGCGTCGAGGAGGTCTGAGCGGGCGCCGGGGGCCCGGCC
>NZ_JAMPTM010000083.1 GCF_025403375.1 Frankia gtarii | reverse complement strand
GCCGCCCCACCGCCCGAAGGCCCCGTTTCCGTCTCGATATCGGTACCGGTCCGGGCAGCCATTTCCGACCTGCCGTGCGAATGCGTTCCCTGCCGGACTTTCTCGGCCATGCCCAGGCTCCTCAAGGTCGTCGCGGCAGCCCGACGACAATGCGGCGAATTCGCGGGCCGCGCGGTATCGAACCGCGGACCCGTCGATTCTCCCAGCCTTTCCATCACCCGGCCCGAGATCAATCAGGGTTGCCGGCGGGGCAAGACCCCGGACATCCATTCGCTTTCGCGCAAGCAGCGGAAAAACCAATGAGGGACGAGACCGTCACCCGTGCCGTGAAGAACCGTCCGAAATTCCGGCGACATGCCTCAAAGAACCGATGCTCTGCCGTCGGTCCACTCGGGCTCGGCGCATTCCCCGGCGGGCTGCGACGCGACGAAACGGGCGGTCAGAACAGGGTGGGGATGGAGGGTTCGAGGCCGCGCAGCTCGTCATAGTCCACGACGGCGCAGCCCAGGCCGCGGTCGGCGGCCAGCAGCCGGGCCTGCGGGGTGATGGACTGAGCGGCGAGAATGCCCCGCACCGGGTGTGGCAGCGCCGGGTCCGCGTCCAGCCGGACGAGGTAGCGGGTGAGCTGCTCGACCCCGTCGATCTCGCCCTTGCGCTTGATCTCGACGGCGACCGTGGATCCGTCGCTGTCCCGGCAGAGCAGGTCCACCGGCCCGATCCCGGTCTCGTACTCGCGGCGGATCAGGGTGAGCCCCGCGGCGATCGCGTCCGGCCGATCGGCGAGCAGGACCTGCAGGTGGGCCTCGACGCCGTCCTTGCGCAGCCCCGGGTCGATCCCCAGCTCGTGGCTGGAGTCGTGGAGAACTTCCTCGAGGGTGATGACGAGCTGCTCGGCGGCCCGGTTGGTCACCCGCCAGACCCCGCCGTCCTCCGCGATGACACAGGGCGGGCTCATCCAGTTCAGCGGCTTGTAGGCCCGACCGTCGGCGTGGATCGACACCGACCCGTCCGCCTTGACGAGTACCAACCGGACGGCGCTCGGCAGATGGGCGGTGAGACGTCCGACGTAGTCGACACTGCACCGAGCGATGACAAGCCGCATGGCGCCACGCTATCGCGGCCCCCGTCCTGCCCCCCGGCCAGGGACCCTTCCCGCCCAGGACGAGGGATGGTCAGGCCGGCCGGTCGCCCGCTCGCGGCTGACTGGCGTCGTCGCGGGCGCAGACGAGGTCGTCGAGGAGCTCGCGGCGGCCGGCGTAGCGGGTGGCCAGGCGTTCGGCCTGTTCGGGGGCGAGACGGCCGAGCCGGGCGGGATCGGAGTTGTCCTGCATGTCGGCTCGCTTCACGATGACGGCGAGCGGGTCGGCGGCGACGCGGGCCAGGTAGTCCCGCATCGACTCGTCGGGACGGTGCGACAGGGCGTCGACGGCGGCGACGACCGGTGCGGGGTAACCGGCGGCCGTGAGGTCCGCGAGCGTGGTGTCGCTGTCCTCGACGACGTCGTGCAGGACGGCGGCGAGCTGCGCGGAGTGCGGGTCCACACCGGCGGGCCCGGCGGTGTGGACGACCGTCGCCATGACCCGCAGGGGATGGCCGATGTACTCCTCGCCGCCCTTGTCCACCTGGCCGGTGTGCATGCGGGTGGCGAAGGCGATGGCGTCGTCCAGCGTCGGACCGCCGGTCGGACCGGCGGTCGGGCCCTGGTCCGGTGACGTGCCGGGATGGTCGGATTCGGCCGCGTCAGGGGTGGTCGAGGGCATGCCTCGACCGTACGACGTCCACGATGCCCCGGATTATGGCGCTGAGCTCATAGTCCCGGGGTGTGAACACCGCGGCGACCCCGAGCCGGGTCAGTTCTTGCGCGTCCGCCGGCGGGATGATGCCGCCGACGACGACGGGGATCTCCCCGGCCCCGGCGGCGCGCAGCCCGTCGAGCACCTCGGGCACCAGGTCCAGGTGGGCGCCGGAGAGCACCGACAGGCCGACGACGTGCACGTCCTCCTCGACGGCCGCGGTCACGAGCTGCCCGGGGGTCAGCCGGATCCCCTGGTAGACGACCTCGAAGCCGGCGTCGCGGGCGCGCACGGCGATCTGCTCCGCGCCGTTGGAGTGACCGTCCAGACCGGGCTTGCCGACGAGCATCTTCACCGGGCGCCCGAGCTCCTTGCCCGTACGGGCCACCAGGGCACGCAGCTCGTCGAGCCCCGTCACGTCCCCGCCCCCGCCGACGGCGTCGCTCACCCCGGTCGGCGCGCGGTACTCGCCGAACACCGCTCGCAGCGTGTCGGCCCACTCCCCGGTGGTGACGCCCGCTCGCGCGCAGGCCAGCGTCGCGGGAACCAGGTTCGCCTCGGTGCCGGCGGCGGTGCGCAGCCCGAGCAGCGCCTCTGCGACGGCGGACGGATCACGCCCGGCCCGCCAGGCGGCGAGCGAGTCCCGGGCCGCGGGCTCGAAGGACGGGTCGACCGTCTGGATCGCCGTGTCGAGCTCGGCGAGCAACGGGCTCGGCTCGGTCTCGGTGAACCGGTTCACGCCGACGACGACGTCCTCGCCGCTCTCGATCCGCGCGCGCCGCGCCGCCTGGGCGGAGACCAGCGCCGACTTCAGGTAGCCGCTCTCGACGGCGGCCACCGCCCCGCCCATCGCCTGGACCCGGTCGATTTCGGCGGTCGCGTCCGCCACCAGCCGGCGCACCCGCTCCTCGATGACGGGCGAGCCGGTGAACAGATCGTCGTACTCCAGCAGGTCGGTTTCGTGGGCGAGGATCTGCTGGACGCGCAGGGACCACTGCTGGTCCCACGGTCGGGGCAGGCCCAGCGCCTCGTTCCAGGCGGGCAGCTGCAGCGCCCGGCACCGCGCGTCCTTCGACAGGGTGACGCCGAGAGTCTCCAGCACGATCCGGATGACGTTGTTCTCCGGCTGGGCCTCGGTCAGCCCGAGCGAGTTGACCTGCACGCCGTAGCGGAACCGGCGCGCCGCCGGGTCGCTCACCTTGTACCGGGAGCGCAGCAGATCATCCCACAGCGCCCCGAACGCCCGCATCTTGCACATCTCCTCGACGAACCGCTCCCCGGCGTTGACGAAGAACGAGATCCGGGCGCACACCTCCCCCATGCGCTCGGCGGGGATCGTTCCCGTGGCCGCCACGGCGTCGAGGACAGCGATCGCCGAGCACATCGTGAAGGCGAGCTCCTGCACCGGAGTGGCCCCGGCCTCCTGCAGGTGGTAGCTGCAGATGTTGATCGGGTTCCACCGCGGCAGCTCCGCCACCGTGTAGGCGATGAGGTCGGTGACCAGCCGCAGCGACGGCCCCGGCGGGAAGACGTACGTCCCGCGCGAGAGGTACTCCTTGATGATGTCGTTCTGCGTGGTGCCGACCAGTTCGGCCGGGTCGGCGCCCTGCTCCTCGGCGACGACCTGGTAGAGCGCGAGCAGCCACATGGCCGTGGCGTTGATCGTCATCGACGTGTTGGTGCCGGCCAGCGGAATCCCGTCGAACAGCCCGCGCATGTCGCCGAGGTGCGCGATCGGCACGCCGACCCGACCGACCTCGCCGCGGGCGAGCGGATGATCCGGGTCGTAGCCCGTCTGCGTCGGCAGGTCGAAGGCCACCGACAGGCCGGTCTGCCCCTTCGCCAGGTTGCGGCGGTACAACGCGTTGCTCTCGGCCGGGCTGGAATGCCCCGCGTACGTACGGATGATCCACGCCCGGTCCCGCTGCCCGCGCCGGACGGCGGGCTCGGCCGGATCCGATCTGATCGGCGCCGGGAATGGCTGGTCCCGATCCAATCCGTTCTGCTCCGTCGAACGGGTATACACATCCGTCATAGCCGCTGCCTCTCCGCGCACGGGGCCGGCCGAGTGGCCGATCGGCGGCCGGGCTGCACCGGCCCGGGCCCGCGCGGACCGCGGGCGACGGGACGAGGCTAGTTCGGACCACCCGACTCCGCTCGCCGACCACTCCCCGGCTGCGGTCAGAGCGGGACGGCTCAGCCGAGACAGGGCGGCGGCTGACCGTGCCAGACTGCGATGAGAGACGCGGGAATCTCGTTGCAGGCACCCTGACCGTTACTCGCGATCGTCCACGGGCCGGTGCCGACTCGGCGCCATACATGCGGGTTTGCCAGCGGGTCTGCCGGCGGATTGACCATACCGGCGACCGCGATGCGGCCGATCGCCCAGAACTCGTCGTGGTCGGCGTCGACTCCCTCGACGGCTCCGAAGTACATATGGTCCAGCACGGTCACCTGTTTGGCAGTGATGCTGCCGTCACCACCCGTCGCCTTGATCTTGTCGGCGACGGTCCACTGCAGCGCCAGCCGCAGGATCACCGGATCAAGCTCGTCGGTGACCCGCACCTGGTGCGCCAGGCCGGGATGGCGCGACGCCGCCCAGGGCGCGGGACGCATGGCCGGATTCAGCTGGGGCGCGGGGGTGCCCGTCGCCGTGCCGGTTCCGGCCGCACCCGAACCACGGTCGGCGGTGGCGTAGCCGACGCCCACGCCGATCAGGACCGCGGCGAGGAACGCCGCGACCACGACGATCGGCCGCAACTCCCGCACGCCGAGAAGCCCCACGGGTCGTGCACTGCGTTCGCCGGCAATGTTCACCCGCGCGGGCACCTCCACGTCCTGCAGACCTCCGTCCGGCGTCCAGCATGCCATCAGCCGGGCCAGTGACCCGAAAGCAGTACCCGATCAGCAGGTACCCGGCAAGCATGCCGCATCGGAAGTCCCGCCGGCACGCGGGCGCGCCCGAGATCACGGTACGCATCCACCCCGGTTCGGTCCGCTCTACTCGGTCGCCGATCGCAAGCGCGGCACCGCGAGGCGAGGCGCGGCTGGCGGGCGGGCGGCTCAGGCGTGCCCGACGTGCACCAGCTCGGTCGACTCCTCGAACCGCAACAGCCGCCCGAGCCGGTCGGCGGCGAACATCCGGCCCAGCGCGCTCGGCACGTCGACGAGGACCATGGATCGGCCCGCCGCCCTGGCCCTGCGGGCCCCGCCGAGCAGCACTCCCAGCGCCGCATGGTCGCCGAGCTCCAACTCGGCGACGTCGACGCGCAGCGGCCCGCTGCCGTTGTCGATGGCGGCGTGCAGCAGGGAGCGCAGCGTGCCCACCGTCCGCACGTCCACCCTGCCCACCAGCCGCACCGCCTGCCCGGGGCGACTACCCGCCCCGGACGGGGCGTACATGTCCACCACGTTCACGCCGTTGTTCATGTGGTCTCCAGTCCCCGGCCGCCCGGCACCCCCGCTCACCGTGACGCCGGCGCTACCAGCTATCCGCGCCGACCGCGGGTAGCACCCAGGTGCGGTTCCGCCCATGGCGGACCGTCGTGCACCCTCCCACCTCGTCCGAACCGTCGTCGCTCGGCCACGGGGGGTCGGGGCCGGTCACCTCGATGATCCCAGCCGTCGCTGCGCGATGTTTCCGCTGTCGGATTCCCCGGCTGGTTCAGGACGGATCACGGCGGGATTTCCTGCCGATCCGCCGGGCTTCTGGGACCATGGAGCTCGGACTGCCGACGGGCGAGGAGTTGCGCCCGAGGCTCCCTCGCGGCCCCGTACCCGGCCGCCGCGCGGTGATCGGGAGGTGCCAGGTGGCCGTGAACTCGGCGCAATACCTCGTCGAACCGGCGTTGGCGATGCTGACCGTGGGGCTATTGATGATCATGGCCCGTTGGGCATCCACCCCGCTGCGCGCGCTGCCCCGCGGGGTCGTGCTCGGCCACGACTTCGGGCTGCTCGTCCCCGTCGCCGTCGTCGACACCCCCGCCGAGGTGAGCCGGGCCCGGGCCGCCCTGCGCACGCAGGGCATCCGTTCCACCTGGGCGATGGCGATGACCCCGCTGCACATCGACTCCGCGGGCAACATCCTGTCCCGCCCCCGGCAACGCCGGCACGTGCTCGTCTTCGGCGCCGACGCGCCCCGCGCCACCCGCGCCCTGTCGACCCCGCCCGGCGGGCTGTCCTCGCAGACCTGAACCCGCGCTCAGCCCACCGCGCGGCCACCCGGCCAGCCACCCGGGCCGTCGGGCCGTCCGGCCGTCGGGCCACCCCTCAGGCGACCGCCAGATCGGAGACCCGCCGGATGTCGGCGCCGAGTGCGGTCATGTTCTCGACGAACCCGGCGTAGCCACGATCAATGTGGTAAACGTCGGTCACCTCGGTGTCGCCCTCGGCGACGAGTGCGGCGAGCACCAGGCCCGCGCCGGCCCGCACGTCCGAGGCCATCACCCGGGCCGCCGTCAACCGGTCCGCGGGCCGCACGATGACGTGATGGCCGTCGGTGCGCAGATCCGCACCGAGCTTGTGCAGCTCGCGGCAGAACACGAAGCGGCTGTCGAAGACGTTCTCGGTGATCAGCGACGTCCCGGTGCTGATCGCCTCCAACGCGATGATCTGCGGTAGCAGATCCGTGGGGAACCCGGGGTAGGGCAGGGTCACGACGTCGATCGAGCGCGGCCGGTCCCTGCCGACCACCCGGAACCCGTCGTCACGAACGTCGATCTCCGCGCCGGCCTGCACCAGCTTCTCCAGCACGATGCCGAGATGCCCGGCCCGGCCCTGCCGGATCATGACGTCGCCGCCGGTCATCAGCGCACCGATCGCGTACGTGCCGGCGACGATGCGGTCCGGCACCGTCCGATGCTCGACCGGGGCCAGCGCATCCACGCCATCGATCACCAGGGTCGACGAACCCGCGCCGTCGATGCGTCCACCCATCGCCGTCAGCATCTCGCAGAGGTCGGCGATCTCGGGTTCCTGCGCGGCGTTGTCGATCACCGTCGTGCCCTTGGCCAGGACGCCGGCCATGAGGAGGTTCTCGGTGGCGCCGACGCTCGGGAAGTCCAGCCAGATCGACGCGCCCTGCAGCCGGCCCGAGCAGCGCGCCACCAGTACGCCGGCCTCGACGTCCACGAGCGCCCCGAGCTTCGCCAGCCCGTTGACGTGAATGTCGAGCGCTCGCGCGCCGATCGCGTCCCCACCCGGCAGGGCGACCCGGGCCTCCCCGCACCGGGCGACCAGCGGGCCGAGGACCGCCACCGACGCCCGGATCTGCCGGACGAGGTCCCCGTCGGCCGCGAACCCCGGCATCTCGGGGACATCGATGCTCAGCCGGCCACCGTCGACGTCCCGTTCGACCACCGCCCCGAGCCCGTCCAGCACCTCCGCCATCACGGTGACGTCGAGGATGTCGGGCACAGCGGACAGAGTCGTGCGACCGGCGGCCAGCAGGCTCGCGGCCATCAGTTTGAGAACCGAGTTCTTCGCGCCCGGGACGGCGACCTCGCCGATCAGCCGGGTGCCGCCTGTCACGACGAAGCGCTCCACGGACCTCGATGCTAGGTCCTGGCACAAAGATCTTCACCGGCACCCACCGGATTGACCCCCGCCACCCTGTGCGCTTGCCTCATCCCGGTCCGTCCGCCGCCACGACAGACACCCCGTCGTGCGCCCGGACGAACGGCTCGCTGCGCCCGGCCAGGGCATCGCTCACCCGCACCGCGAACGCCGGCACAAACCTGGCCTGCACGTCGTCCGGCGACAGCCAGCGGACCTGCGTCGCCTCCTCGGTCACGGTGGCGATCGAACCCCCCGCGAAGTCGCACAGGAAGACCATCGCCACCACGCCGAGCGGCAGGTTCAGGTAGACCCCCGTCATACGGCCAGGTCGGACCACCGCGCCGGTCTCCTCGACGACCTCACGGCACAGCCCGGCGTGGATGGTCTCGCCGCGTTCGAGAACTCCGCCAGGGACCTGCCAGGCTCCGGTGTCCCTGCGCCGGATGCACAGAATCGACCCGTTCTCGCGGAGTGTCACTCCGGCTACGCTCACCGAATGCATGCCAGGAACGTAATCTTTGCCATACACAAACCGGGGTAGGCGGCAGTCCCAGTCAACGGCTGGCGAATCTGCCGTTGGAGACAGATCCAGGGTTCGGCACCGCCGCGCGGGTTCCGCTGCCCGGACCGGACGCGAGCGCCGAGACCCTGACCGCGGTCCTCTGGCCGCCGAGGTCATCGCGGAACATCAGGAGCGCGACCCTGACAGCGACCCGCGGCTGCTGCTCGACACCGAACGGCATGTTCGTCAGGCCATCGCGCATCGAGCAGTCGGCTCCCTAGAGTGGGGGCATGGCGGTACACCTCACCCGGATCTACACCCGCACCGGGGACGACGGCACGACGGCGCTGGGCGACATGTCCCGGGTGGCGAAGACCGATCCGCGACTGGCCGCCTACGCCGATGTCGACGAGGCGAACGCGGCGATCGGCGTGGCACTCGCCCTCGGCGGGCTCGCCGACGACGTGCGGGCGGTGCTCGGGCAGATCCAGAACGACCTGTTCGACGTCGGCGCGGACCTGTGCACGCCGGTCGTGGCCGAGCCGGCCTATCCCCCGCTGCGGATCACCGAGGCGTACGTGGACCGGCTGGAGGAGGCGTGCGACCGCTTCAACGCCGATCTGCCGAAGCTCGACTCGTTCATCCTGCCCGGCGGCACGCCGGGCGCCGCGCTGCTGCACACCGCCCGCACGGTGGCCCGCCGGGCGGAGCGCTCCGTCTGGGCCCTGCTCGACGCCGAGCCCGAGCGCACCGGGCCGCTGCCCGCTCGGTACCTCAACCGCCTGTCGGACCTGCTGTTCATCCTCTCCCGGGTGGCGAACCCGCAGGGGGACGTGCTGTGGCGCCCGGGCGCGCACGCCTGACCAGCGTCCCCGGCGGAGTCCTGCGCATACCGGAGGGTCGACAGTCCAGTCAACCCAATTGTAGACTGGCGATCATGAGTACGACGGTGCGCGTGAGTGACAGGACGCGGCAGCGGGTCGCGGCCCTGGCCGCGTCCACCGGCCAGCAGATGCAGACCATCATCGACGAGGCCGTCGAGGCCTACGAGCGCGAGCTGTTCTGGCGCGGCTTCGAGCAGGGCTACGACCAGCTCGCCGACGACCCGGACGGCTGGGACGCCATCGAGGCCGAGCGCTCGGCCGAGTCGCCGTCCCTACGGGACGGGTTGGACGGGCCGGAGTGATCTCACCTCGCCGCGGCGAGGTATGGATGGTCGACTTCGGCGAGCCGATCGGCCATGAACAGGGGCTGCGCCGGCCGGCGGTGGTCGTGTCCGCGGATCGGCTCAACCGCAGCCGCGCGGGTCTGTGCATCGTCGTGCCCGTCACCAGGACCCGACGTGGGCTGCCCTCCCACGTCGAGCTTGCGCCCGGCGGCACCGGCCTGCGCGAGACGAGCTACGCCAAGGTCGAGGACGTCAAGTCCGTGTCGCAGCAGCGGTTCGACCGCCGCCTCGGCGTGGTGGGCCTCGACCACCTGCTCCGGATGACCGAGGCGCTGAAGTTCCTGCTGGAGATCTGAACGAGCTGGAGATCTGAACGAGCACGGGCGCGTCCCCCGGGGGGAACGCGCCCGTGACTGCCGGCGTCGGCTAGCTGCTCAGCGTCGGCTAGCTGCTCAGCGTCGCCGTCTCGGCCAGGATGCTGACGCCCTGGTGGGTGACGGAGATGAAGCCGCCGTCGACCTGGGCCGAGATCTCCCGGCCACCGGTCTTGACCCGGACCGTGCCACCCGGGACCAGCACCCCGAGCAGCGGCACGTGGCCGGGCAGGACGCCGAGATCACCGTCGGTGGTCCGGGCGACGACCATGTCGGCGTCGCCGGACCACACCTCCTGCTCGGGCGAGACGATCGCGACCCGGATCGGCATTACAGGTTCTCCGCGTTCTTCTCCGCGTCCTCGATGCCACCGCACATGAAGAACGCCTGCTCGGGCAGGTGGTCGTAGTCGCCCTGGGAGAGTCGCTTGAACGAGTCGATGGTCTCGTCGAGTGGGACGAACTTGCCGGGGATGTTGGTGAACTGCTCCGCGACGAAGAACGGCTGCGACAGGAACCGCTGGATCCGCCGGGCCCGGTTGACGAGGATCTTGTCCTCTTCGGAGAGCTCGTCGATGCCGAGGATGGCGATGATGTCCTGCAGGTCCTTGTAGCGCTGCAGGATCCGCTGCACCTCGCGGGCGGTGTCGTAGTGCTCCTGCCCGATGTAGCGGGCGTCGAGGATCCGGGAGTTCGAGTCAAGCGGGCTCACGGCCGGGTAGATGCCCAGGTCGGAGATGGACCGGTCGAGCACGGTGTTGGCGTCGAGGTGGGTGAACGTCGTCGCCGGCGCGGGGTCGGTCAGGTCGTCCGCAGGCACGTAGATGGCCTGCAGCGACGTGATCGAGTGACCACGGGTCGAGGTGATGCGCTCCTGGAGCACACCCATCTCGTCGGCGAGCGTCGGCTGGTAACCCACGGCGGACGGCATCCGGCCGAGCAGCGTGGACACCTCGGAGCCGGCCTGGGTGAACCGGAAGATGTTGTCGATGAACAGCAGCACGTCCTGCTTCTGGACGTCCCGGAAGTACTCGGCCATGGTCAGCGCGCCGAGGGCGACCCGCAGCCGGGTGCCGGGCGGCTCGTCCATCTGGCCGAAGACGAGGGCGGTGTCGTCGATGACGCCGGCCTCGGTCATCTCCAGGAACAGGTCGTTGCCCTCGCGGGTGCGCTCGCCGACGCCGGCGAACACCGACACGCCACCGAACTCCTTGGCGACCCGGCGGATCATCTCCTGGATGATGACGGTCTTCCCGACGCCGGCACCGCCCATCAGGCCGATCTTGCCGCCTCGCACGTACGGGGCGAGCAGGTCGATGACCTTGATCCCGGTGGTGAACATCTCGGTCTTGGACTCGAGCTGGTCGAACGCGGGCGCCGCCCGGTGGATCGACCACCGCGTCTCGGCGTCGACCTTGTCAACGTCGAGCGGGGTGCCGAGCACGTTGAACACGTGCCCCTTGGTGGCGTCACCGACGGGCACGGAGATCGGCGCGCCGGTGTCACGCACCGCGGCGCCGCGAACCAGACCGTCGGTCTGCTGCATCGAGATGGCGCGCACCGTGTTGTCGCCGATGTGCTGGGCGACCTCCAGCGTCAGCGTCAGGGTCTCGCCGCCGATCGTGCGGTCGACCTCGAGTGCCTGGTAGATCTCTGGGAGCTCGTCCGGCGCGAACTCCACGTCGACGACCGGTCCGATGACTCGGGCGACCCGGCCGATCCCCGGGGTCCGGCCCTCAGCCGTGGCCGGCGAGCTGGTGGTGACGGTCATGGCGTCCTCAGTTTCCCATCATTGCCCGTCGCCGCAGCCTCGGGCTAGCCGTACTCTCTGGCACCTCCGGCGCCGTCGACGAGGCGGGCGCGTCCCCGCCCGCCTCGTCGGCGGCGCCGTACTTCTACGTTGTGGTCGGTCGGTGTCGGCTGGTCCCGGCGGTCGAGATGAGGTGGGTACTCGTTCCCTGGCGGTGCCTCACCTCGATGACACGCCCTCCCGCGCGAGGGCGCTTCGTGACCAGTGTCACCTAATATCTCCGGCGACGCGACGACATGGGGGACGACCTCGCCTCCCGGTCGCGCGCCGCCGGATCATGTCAGGAGGCCGATGCCAGGGCGTTGGCACCGCCGACGATCTCGGAGATCTCCTGGGTGATGGCGTCCTGCCGGGCCCGGTTGGCCTGCCGGGTGTAGCTACGAATCAGGTCCTCGGCGTTGTCTGTCGCCGACTTCATCGCCCGCTGCCGCGCCGCCGACTCCGACGCCGCCGACTCCAACATCGCCGCGTACAGGCGACTTTCGACGTACCGGGGTAGCAGCGCGTCGAGCACCGCCTCCGCGGACGGTTCGAACTCGTACTGGGGCAGCGGGCCGCCGGCCGGCGGCTCGTTGGTCTCGGTGAGCACCATCGGCAGCAGCCGGCGCGCGACCGGCGTCTGCGTAAGCGCGGAGACATACTCGGTGTGGACGACGTGGATCTCGTCGACCCCGCCGCTTTCACCGGATGCAACGAACGAGGCGATCAGAGCGTCCCCGACCGACTTGGCGTCGGCGTAGGTCGGCTGCTCGGAGAAGCCGGTGTACTCGCCGCTGATCGCCCGGCCGCGGAAGCGGTAGTAGCCCACTCCCTTACGGCCGATGACGTGCAGCTCCGGCTCCTTGCCCTCCGAGCGCAGCAGCTCGACCAGCTCGTTGGCGCGCCGCAGCGCGTTCGAACTGTAGCCGCCAGCCAACCCACGGTCACTGGTGATCACCACGACCGCGGCCCGGATGGCCTGGGGTCGCTCGGTGGTCAGCGGGTGGCTGATCGTCGTCTGCGACGCCACCGCCTCGATCACCCGGGTGATCTCCTCGGCGTAGGGCCGGGCCGCGGCGACCCGCGCCCGGGCCTTCGCGATCCGGGAGGCCGCGATCAGTTCCATCGCCCTGGTGATCTTCTTCGTCGACTGCACCGAGCGGATGCGCCGCCGGTACTCGCGAAGCTGCCCCGCCATGGGTCAGCCCTCGTCGGCGGTGCGCGCCGGCGCCCGGTGGACCGGGATCGACTCCTGCCGCACCGCGCTCGGGTCCAAGGGCTTAGCCGGCGCCTCGTTGATCAGCGGGCTGCCGTCGGACAGCGTGAACTGCTGCTTGAACTCGGCGATCGCCCGCTCGAGCTGGCCGACCGTTTCGTCGCCGAGCTTGCCGGAGCCCAGGATCGTGTCGTAGATCCCCCGGCTCGACCGACCGACGTAGTCGAGGAACTCGCCCTCGAACCGGCGGACGTCCGCGATCGGCACGTCGTCGAGCTTGCCGGTGGTGCCGGCCCAGATCGTGACGACCTCCCGCTCGACCGGGAACGGCCGGTTCTGCGGCTGCTTGAGCAACTCGACGAGGCGGGCGCCCCGGGCGAGCTGGTCACGCGAGGCCTTGTCCAGGTCGGAGCCGAACGCGGAGAACGCCTCCAGCTCGCGGTACTGCGCGAGGTCCAGGCGCAGCCGGCCGGCGACGGACTTCATCGCCTTCGTCTGCGCGCTGCCGCCGACGCGGGACACCGAGGTGCCGACGTTGATGGCGGGGCGCACGCCCTGGTTGAACAGGTCCGACTCCAGGAAGATCTGACCGTCGGTGATCGAGATGACGTTCGTCGGGATGTAGGCCGAGATGTCGCTGGCCTTCGTCTCGATGATCGGCAGCCCCGTCAACGACCCGCCGCCGAGCTCGTCGGACAGCTTCGCGCAGCGCTCCAGCAGGCGGGAGTGCAAGTAGAACACGTCGCCGGGGTACGCCTCACGGCCCGGCGGGCGGCGCAGCAGCAGCGAGATCGCCCGGTACGCCTCGGCCTGCTTGGACAGGTCGTCGAAGACGATCAGCGCGTGCTGGCCGTTGTACATCCAGTGCTGGGCGATCGCGGAACCCGCGTACGGAGCGATGTACTTGAAGCCGGCCGGCTCGTCGGCCGGGGCGGCGACGATCGTGGTGTAGGCCAGCGCGCCGGCCTCCTCGAGGGTGTTCACCACCTCGCGGATGGTCGTCTTCTTCTGGCCGATCGCCACGTAGACACACTTGACCTGCTTCGACGGATCGCCCGAGGCCCAGTTGTCCCGCTGGTTGATGATCGCGTCGATGGCCACCGTCGTCTTGCCGGTCTGCCGGTCACCGATGATCAGCTGACGCTGGCCGCGGCCGATGGCGGTCATGGCGTCGATCGCCTTGATGCCCGTCAGCAACGGCTCCTTCACCGGCTGGCGCTGGACGACCGAGGGCGCCTGCAGCTCCAGGGCTCGGGTGCCCTCGGACTGGATCTCGCCGAGGCCGTCGATCGGCCGCCCGAGCGGGTCGACGACCCGGCCGAGGAAGCCGTCCCCGACCGGGACGGCGAGGATCTCCCCGGTGCGGCGGACCTCCTGCCCCTCCTCGATGGTCTCGGACTCACCGAGGATGACGGTGCCGATCTCGCCGACTTCGAGGTTCAGCGCGAGACCCAGCACGCCGCCTTTGAACTCCAGCAGCTCGTTGGTCATCGTGTGGGGAAGACCCTCGACCCGGGCGATGCCGTCACCGGTGACGACGACCCGGCCGACCTCCTCCCGGCCGGCGGAGGTGGCCTGGAAGGAGTCGACGTACTCCCGTAGGGCGTCGCGGATCTCCTCCGGCCGGATGGAGAGCTCAGTCATCGCTTACGTCCTTCGTCGTTCATCGCTGGCAGGGCAGGTCGCCTGGGCGCTGTCATGGTCATGACCGCCACCCGACTATCGGAGCAGCGCCCGGCGCGCGGCGGCCAGGCGGCGTAGCACGCTGCCGTCGACCACCTCGTCGCCGACCTTCACCACGACCCCGCCCAGGAGATCGGGATCGAGATCAACCTGAAGTTGGATCTGGCGGCCGAAGTACCGGCTGATCGCCGCGCCCAGGCGGGCGATGACCTCGTCGGTCAACGGCACCGCCGTGCGCACGATCGCGACGACGCGACCCCGGCGGGCCGCGGCGATCCGGCTGAAGTCGGCCAGGCGACGCTCGACGTCACCGTGGATCCGGTCGGCCGCGGCCTGCTGGGCCAGCCGCAGCGTGACCGGGTGGGCCCGACCGGACAGCAGCCGGGCCAGCAGCGCGTTCTTGACCGACGCCGGCGCGGCCGGGTCGGTCAGGGCCAGAGCGAGCTGCGGGTTCTGCCCGAGAATTCGGGCGAACCGGAACAGCTCGTCCTCGACCTCCTCCAGCGCCCTGTCCCGCTCCGCCTCGACCAGCAGGGCCTCGACGCTCAGTTCGAGCAGCGCGTACTGCAGGTCGACCGGCCGAGACCAGCGCGCCGAGACCGCGGTCTGCACGATCCGCAGGCTCACCGCGTCGAGCTGGCGACCGAGCAGCCGGGCCGCGAGCTCCGTGCGCGCCGACGGGGGCGCTCCCGGGTCGGTCAGCGCGCGGCGCACGGTCGGCTCCCGGCGGAGCAGGTCGGCGACGGCCCGGAGGTCGTCGGCGACGCGGCTGGCGTCCACCGGGGTGACAACGCCCAGCGGCGTCGCCGTGGCCTCGTCGAGGGTGGCCCGCGCCGTGGCGAGCCCGTGCCTGCTGGCTCCCTCCACCGTCAGCCTCCCGACCCCACCGACGCGGGGGTGCTGCCCGCGCCCTCGGCCGAGTTGTCCAGGGCAGCAATGAAGTCGTCGACGAGCCGGGCCTGGGTGGCAGTGCTCTCCACCTGGTAACCGACGATCTTCGAGGCGAGATCGATTGCGATCACACCGACCTCACGGCGAACCTGGGCCACGATCTGCGCCCGGTCGGCCAGAAGCTGAGCGTCGGCGCGCTCCTTGATCTCGGCGATCTCCCGCTGCGCGGACGCGCGGAGCTCCTCGACGATCTGCCGGCCCTCGGTGTGCGCATCGTCCCGGATGCGCGCAGCCTCGGTCCGGGCCTCGGCGAGCTGTGCCCGGTACTGCTCCAGCAACGCCTGCGCCTCGCGCTGGGCGGCCTCGGCGCGGGCGATCCCGCCTTCGATCCGCTCGGTGCGCTGCGCGTAGGTCTTCGCGATCTGCGGGCGGATCTTCCAGAAGAAGAAGGCCACGAGCAGGCCGAAGGCCAGGGTGCCGATGAGCAACTCGCTCAGCGGCGGGATCAGGACGTTCTCGTCGGAATGCCCGCCCTCACTTGCGGCGAGGAAGATGACGGTTGATGCGCTCATGGTCGCCACGCCGGTTTACGGGAAGACGAAGGGAACGACGAAGCCGATAAGCGCGAGAGCCTCGGCGAGGGCGAAGCCGATCAGCATGTACCGGAAGGCGACCTGCTCCGCCTCGGGCTGCCGGGCAATAGCCTGGACGCCGAGGCCGAAGATGAGACCGATACCGATACCCGGGCCGATGGCAGCCAGACCGTAGGCCACGGCGCCGAGGCTCCCGGACACGGCGTCCTTGGCGGCGAAGACAGTCAAGGGGTCCATTACGGTGCTTTTCCTATTCAGTCGGGCACCGGGACTCGGCCGGTGCTGGGGGAGTGTTCAGAAACTAGGCGTGGACCGCTGCCGGCACGCCCACCGGGGCGTGCTCGACAAGTTCCTCGGACGGAGCAACCTCGTGCTCTCCATGCGCCATCGCTCCGCCGATGTAGGCGGCGGTGAGGATGGTGATGATGTACGCCTGGAGGGCATCGATGACGAGCTCGAACGCCGTGAGGATGATTGCCACGAGCAGGGACGCGACGCCGAATACGAAAGGAGGCTTGGGCAGCAGGTAGTCCGCGCCCAGCGAGAACACCAGCAGCAGGAGGTGACCGGCGAACATGTTCGCGAACAGTCGGATGGCCAGCGTGAACGGCCGGACGATCAGCGTCGACAGGATCTCGATCGGGCCCAGCAGCAGGCGGATCGCCAGCGGCGCCGTGGGCGCCGGGTCGATCATCTCCTTGAAGTACGCACCCGCTCCGTTGGCCTTGATGCCCGCGTAGATGAACATCACCCAGGTGACGACAGCGAGGACCATCGGCACCGCGATACGCGAGGTCGCCGGGAACTGGGCCGCCGGGATGATCGCTAGGACGTTGCTGACCAGCACGAAGCTGAACAGGACCAGCAGGTAGGGCGTGTAGCGGGCGCCCTTCTCCCCGATGACCCCACGGGCGATCTGCAGGTCGACGAAGTCGTATGCGGACTCGCACAGGTTCTGGATACCGCGAGGTATGATTTTAGCTCGACGGAAACCCAGCCAGAAGATCACGCCCACGAAGAGCGCGGCGAAGATCGTAAGCGCAGTGGCCTTGTTGAGGTAGAGATTGACCGAGCCGATCCCGACATCGAACCAGTGCGGAGTCTGGAAGACCTCCTTCGTGGGGCCTTCGAAGCCCTCATCAGCGAGGACCGGCACGACAAACACCTCCATGATCGATTAGGTAGCGCATGCACGGCTCCGCGAGGTTGCCGTGCCGGCTGCAGATTGCCCCACCCTACCGGGTTCGCACGACACGCCCACACGGAAGAACGACCCGTAGCCAACCGGCGGCAGCGCTTCGAGGGACACCTCGACAAGCCCAGGCCCTGATGGGTGTCGGCAGGCCGACGTCCTGTTGCCCGCGATACTATCCACACCGGCGCGCCACAGGCACCAACTCGCTTCGAGGTTCACCCTGGTTCATGTGCGCGTTGTCCGCGGGTTTCGTTCCGTTGATGACGTTTCCACATAGCGTGACCACCTCATGACGTCCAGTCCGCGCCGACGCCCGCCCGCGGGCCGCCGCTCGGCGCGGTGCACGAGACGTGCACGGGTTGCGGTCATCTCAGCACTCCCTCCCGGCGGTCCACCGCCTGCGCCCACTCTTACCCATTTCGTCCGCGGCGTCGATGACCTGGCAGGTCATGGTTGCCGCCGGTGGGATCGGTGCGCGGTCGCCGCACGTTTTCCCGGTGACCGGGGAGATCGCGACGATTCGGACCGACCGCACCCATGGAACAGCCGGGAATGGCTGGATAGACAGGTCCACGGGAGGGAACGCCCCGGTCCATTCGGAACGGGGCCGCCGGGACCAACGGGAGGTAGCGAACGGGACGACCGGAACGTCCCCACCAACTCCGATAAAAGGGGCGAATGACCCCCGACCAACCGGGCTAGCGCTGGGTCAACCGGTAGATGACCAGGTACATCGCGGCCGCCATGCCGATCGCGAGGCCGATGGGCAGGAACAGCCCCTCGAAGCCGAACAGCCGGTCGGCACCGAAGCCCACCAGTCCCCAGAACGCCATCCCCGCAATCAGAGTTCCGAAGATGTTCCATGCCTCGCCGGGGTGGTGCCCACCCCGGGCACGCTGCCGGGGCGGACGGCCGGCCACCCGCGGGGTGCTGGCACTTTCGGGCGATCCACCATCGGGCCCGCGCCGCCGCGTGCCGTCACCGGCCGGCCCCGGAACGGGATCGCTCATCGCGCCGGCGGCCGCCGCGTGGCGTCCCAGGCGCCGGGATGGTCCGGGTCGAAAAAGGGCACCCGGGTGTGGGTTGCGACCCACAGTTCCGCGCCCATCCAGGCGAAGACACCGCCGAAGATCGACCAGGCGAAGGTCGGCAGGTCGAGCGCCGAGCTGTCCTGGAGCCCCAGCAGCACCGCCCCGAGCACTGCGATCTTCAGCGCGTAGGTGCCAAGAGCGGCGGGCAGCAGCAGGTGCGGCGCCCGGCGCGCGACCGCGCCCACCGCCAGCTTGCTGATGGTGAAGAACGCGACGACGATGACGAGCCCCAGCGCCGCGCTCAGCGCGCCGGTCCCGCCGCCCGTCCCCGCGGAGATCGCCACGGCGGGCACCGCCAGCGCGAGCGTGAGAACGAGGCCGAGCCGGATCACCCGGGCCGCCGGCACGATCATGCGCGCGCCGACTTCTGCGTGCGGACCAGCAGCGCGAGCAGCGCCGCGAGCCCGACTCCGACGGTGGCGACGAGGATCGGCAGTGGGGAGGCGGAGAACGACGCGGCGACACCGCCGAACCCGACCAGAGCCGCCCAGAAATACATGAACAAAACCGCCCTCACGTGCGAATTGCCGATCTCCAGCATCCGGTGGTGGAGATGCATCTTGTCGGCCGCGAACGGCGATCGCCCCGCCCGCGTGCGCCGGATGACCGCGAGCCCGAGGTCGAGAAAGGGAACAGCGAGGACGGCCAGCGGAATCGCCAACGGGATCAGCGACGGGTACGACCGCGAGGGTCCAGCGTAACCCCCGTAGGCGACCTGCCCGGTGACGGAGATCATCGAGGCGGCCGACAGCAGGCCGATGAGCATGGAGCCGGAGTCGCCCATGAACAGCCGGGCCGGATTGAAGTTGTGCGGCAGGAACCCGACGCACACCCCGGCGGTGACCGCGGCGAGCAGCGCCGCGGGCGAGGCCCGGTAAAAGCCGTCGATCACCGCGATCTCGTAGGCGAAGTAGAACGTCGCCAGCGACGCGATCGCCGCGACCCCGGCGGCGAGCCCGTCGAGCCCGTCGATGAAGTTCATCGCGTTGATCAGAAGGACCGTGGCAAGGATCGACAGTGGAACTGCCGTCTCCGGCCCGAGGCTCAGCGTGGTCTCGCTGTCCCGGTCGATGGCGAACGACCACTGGACGCCGAGCAGCACCATGATGCCGGCGGCGGCGACCTGGCCGGCGAGCTTGGTCAGGGAGTCCAGCTCCCACCGGTCGTCGGCGACCCCGAGCAGGCAGATCAGCGTGCCGGCGATGAGCACCGCCCTCGTCTCCGACCAGTCCTGGGAGACGACGGACAGGAACGGCAGCCGGTCGGCCACCTCCAGCCCGGCGTAGAGGCCGGCGAGCATCGCGAGGCCGCCGAGCCGGGGCGTCGGGATCGCATGGACGTCGCGGTCGCGGACCCCGGCGACGGCGCCGATGCGCATGGCGAAGGACCGGGCCAGCGGCGTGGCGAGGAATGTCACCGCCGCCGAGACCACGAAGACGAGCAGGTACTCGCGCACCGTCGGGTATCTCCCACTGCCGACCCGGATGTGGTGGAACCTGGAACGCCCGCGGTGACTACCGCGGGTAGGCGGGGTGCCGTTCGACGAGCGTGGCCACGCCCGCGGCGACGTCCGCCGCGCCGGCGGGATCACGCACCGCCCGGGCGATCAGCGCGGCGATCTCCTTCATCTCGCTCTCCCCCATCCCCTGGGTGGTGACGGCGGGAGTACCCACCCGGATCCCGGAGGAGACCGCCGGCGGCTGCGGGTCGTAGGGAATCGCGTTCTTGTTCAGGGTGATGCCGGCGGCGTCGCAGCGGGCCTCGGCATCGCGGCCGCTGACCCCGAGCTCGCGCAGGTCGAGCAGCGCGAGGTGGGTGTCGGTGCCCCCGGCGACCGGCCGGATGCCCTCGGCGGCCAGGCCCTCGGCCAGCACCTGCGCGTTGGCCACCACCTGGCGAGCGTACTGCGCGTAGGCGGGGGTGGCCGCCTCCCGCAGCGCGACCGCCTTCGCCGCCACCGCATGCATCAACGGTCCCCCCTGGCTGAACGGGAACACCGCCTTGTCGATGCGCGCGGCCAGCTCCTCGCGGGCGAGGATCATCCCGCCGCGGGGGCCGCGCAGCACCTTGTGCGTAGTAAAGCTGACGACGTCGGCGTATGGCACGGGGCTGGGGATCGCGCCGCCCGCGACCAGCCCGATGAAGTGGGCCGCGTCCACCATCAGCCACGAGCCGACCTCGTCGGCGATGGACCGGAAGGCGGCGAAGTCGATCAGGCGCGGGTAGGCGGTCGCGCCACAGATGATCATCTTGGGGCGGTGCTGGCGGGCGAGGTCGCGGACCTGGTCGTAGTCGATGAGCTCGGTGTCCTCACGCACGCCGTAGGCGACGACGTCGAACCACTTCCCGGAGAAGTTCACCGTGCTGCCGTGGGTGAGGTGACCTCCGTGCGGCAGTGACATCGCCAGCACCGTGTCGCCCGGGGTCAGCAGCGCCGCATACACGGCGAAGTTCGCCGACGCGCCCGAATGGGGCTGCAGGTTGGCGTGCTCGGCGCCGAAGAGCTCCTTCGCCCGGGCGATGCCGATCTCCTCGGCCCGGTCGACCACCTGGCAGCCACCGTAGTAACGCCGGCCGGGATAGCCCTCGGCGTACTTGTTCGACAGCGTCGAGCCCAACGCCGCGAGCACCGCCGGCGAGGTGAGGTTCTCGCTCGCGATGAGTTGCAGGCCCCCGCGCAGCCGAGCCAGCTCGTCGAGCACCACACCGGCGATGTCCGGATCCGTGTCGGCGAGCTGGTCGAAGTCCGGGCCCCAGAACGGGGTGCTCATGGCGTACCTACCTCCTGCGCTCGTGCCGCCCGATCGGGACCAATGGTCCTCTGCGCCGGCACGGCCCTCCACTCGGGCCGGCTCAGGGCCGGGTCAACGGGCGGCCGGTTCCCGCACGAGGGGCAGGATCTCGCGCAACGCGTCAAGACCGACGGCTCCGCTGCGGACCACGACCGGCACCTCGCCGGTGCAGTCGACGATGGTCGAGGGCACGGCCGCCGGGCACGGCCCGCCGTCGAGGTACACCTCGGCGGCACCGCCGAGCTGGTCGACCGCCTCGTCCGCCGTGGTCGCCGGCGGCTGACCGCTGATGTTCGCACTGGACACGGCCATCGGCCCGGTCCGGCCCAGCAGCTCGATCGCCACCGGATGCAGCGGCATCCGCACCGCCACGGTGCCCCGCCCCTCGCCCAGATCCCAGCGCAGCGACCCGGCGTGCCGGACCACGAGCGTCAGCCCACCCGGCCAGAACGCCGAAATCAGGTCGGAGACCTGCGGAGTCATCCGGTCGATGAGCCCGTCCAGGGTGCGCCAGGAGCCGACCAGGACCGGGACGGGCATGTTCCGCCCACGCCCCTTGGCGGCAAGCAGCGAGGCCACCGCCTCCCGGTCGAACGCATCAGCGCCCAGGCCATACAGCGTGTCGGTAGGCAGCACCACCAGCTCGCCTCGGCCCACGGCGGCGACCGCCGCGTCCAGTCCACGGGTCCGCTCGGCCTCATCGGAACAGTCGAAGCGCTGCATCACCCCTCCTCCCCTGTCGCTCGCTCCCCGCCGCCGGCCTGGCGACGGCCGCTGACGAAGCGGTCCCTCCCGGCCAGGTCGGGATGGTCGGCCACGTCCACCCACCGCCCGTCGGCGCGCAGCAGGCCCGGCGCGGCGCCACCGTGGCCGTCGGCGTGCTCGACGACGAGCAGGCCCCCCGGGCGCAACAACCGGGCCGCCAGCACGATAACGGCACGCACCACGTCAAGCCCGTCCGCACCGCCCCACAACGCCCGGGGCGGATCATGCTCGCCCACCTCGGGCTCCACCTCGTCGCGGTCGGCATCCGGAAGGTACGGCGGATTGCTGACGATCAGGTCGACCGACCCGGCCAGCCGGGCGAGCGACGCGGTGGGCACGGCGGTGACGTCGGCCTCGTGGACCGTGACCGGAAGTCGGCTCGCCGTAACGTTACGCCGCAGCCAGCCCAGCGCCGCAGGGTCCACCTCCACGGCGTGCACCCGGGCACCGGGCACCTCTGCGGCCAGGGACAGCGCGATCGCCCCGGACCCGGCACACAGATCCACGCACACCGGCCCGCCCGGCTCCAGAGACGGCGCGGATGGCGAGGTCTGCGAGGTCGGCACGGATGGCGAGGTCAGCGCGGCGATGGCCCAGCCGACGACGGACTCCGTCTCCGGGCGCGGGATGAACACCCCGGGGCCGACGGCGAGGTCGAGGTAGCGGAACCCGGCGAGGCCGGTCAGGTGCTGCAACGGCTCACGCCGGGCGCGGCGGCCCACGAGCTCGTCGAGGTGCGCGGCGGCCCGCGCGGGCAGCTCGTCGACTCCCACCAGCCGGGATCGGGAAATCCCCAGGACGAACGCGGCCAGCTGCTCGGCGTCGGCCCGGGGGCTGGCGACCCCGGCCACGCGCAGCCGCTCGGCGGCCTGCGCGAGCTGTGGCGCGAGGGCCGCGGCGGACCCGCGGGTCACCGACGAGCCGATCATGACGCCTGGGCGGCCAGCCGGGCCTCCAGATCGGCGGCGACGAGCGCGTCCAGCACCTCGTCGAGCTCACCGTCGAGCACCTGGTCGAGGTTGTGCGCCTTGTAACCGACCCGGTGGTCACTGATCCGGTTCTCGGCGAAGTTGTAGGTACGCACCCGCTCCGAGCGGTCCACGGTGCGGACCTGGCTGGCCCGTGCCATCGACGCCTCCGACTCGGCTTTCTCCCGGGCGACGCCGAGCAGCCGGGCGCGCAGGATCCGCAGCGCGGACTCCTTGTTCTGCAGCTGGCTCTTCTCGTTCTGGCAGGAGACCACCAGGCCGGTCGGGACGTGGGTGATCCGGACCGCCGAGTCGGTGGTGTTCACGCTCTGCCCGCCGGGTCCGGACGAGCGGAACACGTCGATGCGCAGGTCATTTGCGTCGATCTCGACATCGACCTCCTCCGCCTCGGGCAGCACCAGGACGCCGGCGGCGGAGGTGTGGATGCGCCCGGCGGACTCCGTCACCGGCACCCGCTGGACGCGGTGTACCCCGCCCTCGAAACGCAGGCGGCCGTAGACGCCGTCGCCGGGCGCTGAGCCGCGCGCCTTCACCGCCACGCTGACATCGCGGTAGCCGCCGAGATCGGACGGGTTGGCGTCGAGAATCTCGGTCTTCCAGCCGCGACGCTCCGCATAGCGCAGATACATCCGCAACAGGTCGCCGGCGAACAGAGCCGATTCCTCACCGCCCGCGCCGGCCTTGACCTCGAGGATGGCGTCCCGGGCGTCGTCGGGATCGACCGGGACCAGGTAGGCACGCAGCCGCTCGTTGAGTCCGCCGAGTTCGGCGTCGAGATCGTTGACCTCGCCGCGGAACGACGTGTCCTCCGCGGCGAGCTCGCGGGCGGTGGCGAGGTCACCCTCCACCCGCTTGAGCTCCCGGGCCAGATCGACGACCGGGGCGAGCTGCGCGTAGCGGCGGCTGAGAGCACGGGCCTTCGCGGGGTCGTTGTGCACCGCCGGATCGGCGAGCTTCCCCTCGATCTCGGCGTGCTCCGCGACGAGGCCGTCGAGTGGGGACGTCATGCTGGTTCCTCTTCGCACGTCACGGTCCCGGACGCCGCACAGCTCCGGGAGCCAGGGTCGGCGGGACGGCGCTGCCTGCCCCGCCCCGGACGCAAACGGCGCCCGCCCGGGGATCCGGACGGGCGCCGTGGCCGCACTACTTCGCGCCGCCGACCTTCTCGCCGGGGCGCCGCCGGCCGAACCGGCGCTCGAACTTCTCGACCCGCCCGCCGACGTCGAGGATCTTCTGCTTGCCCGTGTAGAACGGGTGGCATTGCGAGCAGACCTCGGCGTTCACGACGCCGTTCTCCTTCGTGCTGCGGGTGGTGAAGACGCTCCCGCAGGTACAGGTGACGGTCGTCTCGTGGTAGGTCGGATGGATATCAGCCTTCATGGTCCCTCTTTCGATGTGGCCGCCGGGTCGCCGTCCGGGCTGGAGGGCGTGAACCGGAGCCGTTCTGCTGCCAGTCTGCCAGAGGCGGACGCCACGTCCGCCGGCGACTTTCCCAGGGGCGTCAACGCCCCCCTGGGCCATCCTGTTCCGCCGC
>NZ_JAMPTM010000082.1 GCF_025403375.1 Frankia gtarii | reverse complement strand
CTACGCCGACGCCGTCCTGCCCGACGGATCCTGGACCGGTACCGCCGAAGCAGCCCTCGACCTCACCGCCGGCCTCTACCTACCCGGCACCGCCGATCACCGACGAACTAACGGCGACGACCACTAGCATGCCGCCCACGGGGCGCTGAACGCGGCGATCCAACGCCCACGCTGGTGGGAGGCGATCGCGTCGGCCCTGCCCTTCTGAGTGACCGGCCGCCGCTTATGCGGGGATGGCGCGCACGTACACGTTGTCGGAATAGGACCGGGCCCGGATGTCGAACGGCCCGCCGCAGGTGATCATGATCAGTTGCCGTGGGCCCCGCGATCCGGCGAAGGCCGCCGGATCGACGCCGCCGGCCTTGGCGCGGGCGAAGACCCGCTGGACCCGCCACGCGGTCTGCGCCCCGCGTGCGTCGCTGGTGTAGACGAGGTCTCCGGCGTGCAGGTAGGCCAGGCGTCCAAACGCGAAAGGCGGCATTCCCCGCCAGTTCACGTGCCCGACGAGGGTCACCTCCCCGGAGTCGGCGTCCAGCGCGGCCGAACCGGACCACAGCCCGACCTCCGTCGGCGCCCGCGGCGGCGTGAGGACACTGTTGTCCTCGGTCGCCCGGCCGATCGTGGCGGTGACGCCGAGCGCCGGTATCCGGAGGCTGGAGGCCGGCAGATCGGGCTGATGCCGGGGGAGTCGGACCGTGCTCGCCCCGCCGAATTCGGGCGACGGCCCGGGTAGGCGCGGCCCGCCGGCCTCGGGCAGGGGAGCGGCCATCGGGGCGGGTCTGGCCGGCCATCCCAGGACGACCAGCGCGATCCCGGCCAGCATGATCCCGGCGAGGGCCAGGGTGCCGAGGGCGGGCAGCGAAGCAGCCGGGCGCTTCATGGTCAGAGGTGGCCTGCCGCGATCGGCTGCCTGGCGGCGCAGGCGCATTCCACCGGCGGTCGGGTCAACGCCGGCGTCTGGTCCGCCGGGCGCCGAGTGCCCCGAGTGCGGCGAGTGCGCAGCCGGCGGTCACGGTGCCGAGTACGACCAGCTCAAGACCGCCACGCCCGGGCTCGTCGGGCTGCCCCCCCGCCACGGCCACCGGCGGACGCGCGTCCCGGTGACCTCCCGGCGCCGGCGATGCACCGCCGTGGCCATCCGATGAACCCGGCTCGGCCCAGCCCGGCCCGGCACCGGACCCGTTACCCGGGCTGCCACCGGGTCCGCTACCCGGGCCGGCCGGGCCGGAACCGCCCGCCACGGAACCGCCCGCCACGGAACCGCCCGTCGCGGAACCGCCCGTCGCGGAACCGCCCGTCGCGGAACCGCCCGTCGCGGAACCGCCCGTCGCGGAACCGCCCGTCGCGGTGCCGCCGACGACGGTGCCGCCCGCCACGGGGCCATCGGAGTCGGGGCCCTCGACGTCGGGGTGACCGGGAAGACCGTCGGGGAAGCCGGGTAGCCACAGCGGGGGCGGGAAGACGATGAACGGCTTGCCAGTTGGGAGCGGTACGCGGGCGAAGGCGGGCTGCGCGACCACCCGCCCACCCTGAGCGGCTGCGGACGCGTTCGCCACGTTGGTGACGACGCCCGCCGCGACCTCCGCGGACGTGATCGTGTGATCGTCGACGGTGCAGGTCAGAGACTGCCCCGGGAGAAGCAACGTGGCGGGGCAACGGACGGGACCTGCCTTGGGATCGTCCACGGTCACCGCCGACACCACCGTGTTCCCGGTGTTCGTCACCGTGATCGTCCAGCGCACCCGGGCGCCGGCATCGATCCTGCCGTCCTTGCCGGCGCCCACCACGGTGCCGCGCTTGGTGGCAGCCAGCGCGGGTGTTCCCAGGACGATGAGGCCGACGGTGGTCTGCCCCTGGCCGTCGTCCGCCCTGGCGGACGGTCCCGGCAGGACGACCAGCATCGCCAGCATCGCGGCCGTCATCAGCGTCGCCGGCAGCGTTCGATCGGGGGGACCCTTCGATGTCGCCGAGTCCAACAACGGTCCCGTGATCACAAGGCCCCCACCCAGCGCTGCGAACTGTTACTCAGAGTAATGTTGCGCGACCATGGGCCGGGGTCAAATCGGAGGCGACAGCGGGCGTCGGAGCCCGCCGCCGGTGCGGCCGGCCTGCGCGTACGTGTTGTACAGACGTCGGCGCTATGCAGAAATCGGACGATTTCGCGGCGCGCTGTGGGGGACGAGGAGCTCGTGACCACGGGGGCCGGACGCCGCTGGGGTGCGGCACCGGGAGCTCGGTCGCCGGGCCGCGGTCAAGGCCTGATCGTCGTGGAGCTGCTGGGCGGCGGCAGGACGGTCAGCAAGACGCCGTAGCCGACGCATGAGCTTGCGGTGTCCTTGCAGTCGTCGTACAGGCTGCCAGAAATCTCGAGGTACAGCCGGCCCGGCCCGGTCCCCGGCGGGATCCGGACGGTCACCTGGAACCGCCCGTCCCGCGCCACCGGCACGGTCGCGAGTTCCACGCCGGCGGCGCCGGCCCGCTCGGCGGACACCCGGTAGATCGTGCCCGCCGGGAGCCTGCGGTCGCAGCCCAGGCCGGCGGAGGACACCGCCACCGCTTCGCCCGCCCGCGCGGAAGTCGGGTGCACTTCGGGTAACTCCGGCAGACACGAGCGGTCGGTGTAGGTCAGGCCGCACGCGACGACACCGGCCACGATCAGCAGCGCGGTGGCCAGGCCCACAACCGTGGCGGCACACCTCCGCGGTGAACCCGCGCAGGCGCGTCCAAAGCACTGGGGTGGCATCTCAGGAGCCTGGATTCGCCGGCAGTGGCAGCAACCGGTCGATCTGGGCTTCCGGCAGTTCGTAGGTGCCGCCGTGCTCCACCGGGTTCTGCGTGGCGATCACGATGAACGGCCGGTCGTCGAGTCGTGGGCGACCGCCTTGGCCAGCGACGTCTTACCGACGCCGGGAACGTCGTCGATAAGCAGATGGCCCTCGGCATACATACATAGCAGCGTCCGCTCGACGACCTGGGGATTGCCCCGGAAGAACCCGGAGATGTTGGTGGCGATTCGCTGATGCTGCCGCGAAAACCAATCGGCGTCCGCCGCAGAAGTCTCCACTATTCCCCCTGCTGCGCTACCTCCCCGGATTGCGCCGCATCAGACTAACATGCGACAGATAGCCGGCAGCCGGGCCGCACAATCACAGAAGTGCCCGCAAGGGATCGCGGCAGGTGGCCCGGATCTCGTTACCATGATCGGAAGAGTCTGGGTGAGTCGGTGGTCCGTAGCTCAGTGAGTCGCCCAGGGGCCGACGCCGCCGACGCGGTCGATCGTGTAACGCAGGATGAAACCGTCGCCCTTCGGGGCCGGGAATTCGGCGTCCGGGCTTATGTAGACCTTCGCCAGGTCGTTCAGCAGGTCCCAGGTACCGCTGCTGGACGTGACGGTGGCCGTCGCGTGCAGGACGGCGTACTCGGCCAGGTGGGCCCCCGGGACCCGCGGCGCATCGAAGGAGAGCACCACGCGGGAATCGCGTTCCGCATTGCGCACCTTCACATGGCGGCCCAGGTGACCGCTGACGACGTCGTCGCCGTCCAGGCCGATCCAGATGGCGCTCACCTGGGGGCTGCCGTCGGCGTTGATCGTCGACAGGTGCGCGAGCGGACCGCTGGCAATCAGGTCACGAAGCTCCGGCGTCAGCAGCGTCATGGTTCCGATGCTCCCCTCGACGTCGATCAACGAAGATCAGCTTAACATCGACTGGTTGATTCTTCGGCGAATGACGGGGGCAGTGCGCGGTCAGCCAGCGTCGGCGCCGGTGGCGACGGGACGGTCGGGCAGGTTCGACCACTGGGACCAGGAGCCCGGGTACAACGCGGCCGGATGACCGGCGATGGCCAGCGCCGCGACCTCGTGGGCGGCGGTCACACCCGAGCCGCAGTACACCCCGACGGGCCGTTCGCCGCCGACGCCGAGCGCCGCGAACCGGCGGTCGAGCTCGGCGGGGGAGCGGAACGTCCCGTCGGCGCTCAGGTTGTCCCCGGTCGGGGCGCTGTGCGCGCCGGGGATGTGGCCGGCGATCGGGTCGATCGGCTCGACCTCGCCGCGGTAGCGCTCGCCGGCCCGGGCGTCCAGCACGATCCCGTCGCGGGCCAGCGCGGCGACCCCGTCGGCGTCGAGCGTCGGCAGCGCGCCGGGGACGAGGGTGATGTCGCCGGGTTGTGGACGCACCGGCGCCGTCTGGACCGCCCCGCCCGCCGACGTCCAGGCGGCGAGCCCGCCGTCGAGGATCAGCACCGGCTCGACCGAGGCCCAGCGCAGTAGCCACCAGGCCCGTGCCGCCGACATCGCGCCCGAGTTGTCGTAGACGACGACGGTGTCCCCGGCGGACAGTCCCCAGCCGCGGGCGGCCCGCTGCAGCGCGGCCACGTCCGGCAGCGGATGGCGGCCCTGTACGGGCACGGGTGGCGCGGCGAGCTCGGTCTCGAGGTCCACGAAGACGGCGCCGGGAATGTGTCCGGCGAGGTAGCCCTCCCGCCCGGGCGGACCACCGAGCTGCCAGCGGACGTCGAGCACTCGCGGGGGCCGCGCGGAGTCGAGGAGCCGGGCCAGGCCCGTCGCGGAGATCAGCACATCGCTCATGCCCCGGACGCTACCGGCCTGGGCGGGTGCGTCGCCGCTGGCCTGCCAGGACGGCCGGCGGTGCGCAGGGCCGGCGGTGCGCCAGAAGACCGGGATCGCCAGTTCTCGTCAGCGCGTGAGCGGCATTCGGTGATTTGTCGCCCAGGTCGGATCCGTGCGAGGCTCGGCGCGATGGCGATCGGGGTCGACGGGGTGCGGGTCGGGCACTGGACCGACCCGGTGGGCGTGACCGGATGCACGGTGGTGGAGCTGCCGGCGGGCACGGTCGCCTCCGCGGAGGTGCGTGGCGGCGCGCCGGCCTCGCGCGAGCTGGACGCCCTGGCCCCGCAGATGGCGCTTGCCAGCATCGACGCCGTGGTGCTGACCGGTGGTTCGGCGTTCGGGCTCGCCGCCGCCGACGGGGTGATGCGCTACTACGCCGAGCGCGGCCGGGGTGTGCCCACGAGTGGCGGCCCGGTGCCGATCGTCCCGGCGCTGGCCCTGTTCGACCTCGCCGTCGGCGATCCCACCGCCCGGCCGACCGCGGACGCCGGCTACCTCGCCGCGCGGGCCACCCGGGGGGAGCAGGTGCTGTGCGGCCGGGTCGGTGCCGGCACGGGGGCGTATGCGAGCCAGTGGCGCGGGCCCGAGCACCGCCGTGTCGGGGGGCTCGGGCATGCCGAACGGTGCCGCGGTGAGGTCGCCGTTGCCGCGTTGTGCGTGGTCAACGCGTTCGGGGACGTCGACCATGGCGGCGACCCCGTCCCGCTCGACGCCGCGGAGTCGCAGTGGCGACCGTTCGACCTCGCCGCCGGACGGACCCACACCACGATCGGGGTGGTCGTCACCAACGCTCGCCTGGACAAGATGAGCTGCCTGCTGGTCGCGCAGGGGGCCCACGACGGGTTGGCACGGGCGATCACACCCCCGCACACCCGTCTCGACGGCGACGCCTTCGTCGCAGCGGCGACCGGCCGGGTCGAGGCCGATGTCGATCTCGTCCGCCTGCTCGCTCTGGCCGCGGTCACCGCCGCCATTCGCTCCGTCGACCACACGCCCTGACGTGGCCCCACTGCCGGGATGAAGGCTGGGGTGTCTACGGGAGACGAGCGGGTGCAGGTGCAGGTGCTGCAGGTTCATCCGCGCAGGCTTGAAAGGGGACCCCGAACGCCAGCTCGCCGAGATCGGCGGGCGGCTCGCCGAGATGCAGACCCGGCTTCAGTTCGTGGAGCGGATCCTCATGAACGTCGAGTGAGGATTTTTCTCGCCGCCGTGCGGGGCGTGCGTGGCCCTACTGCGTCGACGGTCAGCGCGTGGGTCGACGGGGCCGGCGGGTGTGCCGCACGGGGGCCGCTGCGGGCCGGCGACGGACCGGGCTGGCCGGTTCGGCCGGTTCGACGTCCGGCATGGCCGTCGCCGACGCCGGGGCGGGGGGAGGAGCCTGGAAGACGAGGCTGGCGACCTGCGCGACCGAGACCGGCTGCGGGGTGGCCTCCGTGTCGGGCTGACCGAAGTCGGGCATCTGAAACGGGCGGGTCGTCGGCGGCGGAAGCTCTCGCCTCGGCTGGGACCGGGCTGCTCGCGGCGCAGAAAAGCTAAGGATCGACTGGGTGGCGATGAGGGGTGTCTCGCTTTCGGGGACGGATCGTCGGCAAACGATCAGCCAGGCGGTCGCGCCGGAACTGCTGTCCGCGGCGCGATGCCCGTGGACTGTTACGAACCGTGATCGGACCGTCAGAGACGGTACATCCGGCTGAACGGGCTCGGTATGCGCTCCTGGCGGGAGCCAAAATCAACATCCACGGAGGACTCTCCGGTAACTCCGATGACCCGGCCGAGCCCATACACATCGTGGGTGACCCGGTCTCCGACCGTGAACCGCTCCTGTGCAGGGACCGCCGGAACCTTGAAGGGGCTGTTGGGAAGGCGACGTCGGGGCACCGCTGACTCGGTCATCGTCTCCAGTATGCACCTCTGCCCGGGGATGGCCAGTCGCCCGCCGCGCCGGGGCGGCGCGAAGTCGTGCGCAGGCGTCCCCCGGATGGGTGGTTCGCGCCGGGGAGATCTCGGCGGTGGCCCCGGTCAGGATGGCGGTGGCGGTGGTGGTGGCTGGGGTGGTGGCAGCGCGCCCTCCTCGTGATCGAGCTCGTCCTCGAGCAGCCGCAGGGAGGCGTCGGACAAATGCCCGGTGTCGCGCCAGAGCTGGAGCTCGTCCCGTTCCGCCTCGATCATCGTGCGACGGACCCGGCCGAACGCCTCCGTGAGGCTCGCGGTGGGGGGCCGGCCCGTGTCGGCGCGGTTCAGCGCGCGCAGGCTGTCCTGGCTACGCCGCTTGCGTTCCTCGGCGGCCGTGCGCAGGCGCAGGATGAGATCGTCGGGAAGCTGACCCTGATCATGGACGGCGGCCAGCGTCCGCAGACCGGCGTCGGCTGCCGCGACCCGGGCACGGGCGCGTTGCCGGCGAGCTTCGTCGACGTCGGGTCGCACGTTCAGCCGGTGCAGGACCGGTCCGAACGTGAGCCCCTGGCCGACGAGTGTCACCAGCACCGCGACGTAGGCGCAGAACACCAGCAGGTCCCGGTGCGGGAAGCCGGCCCCGTCGACGGACATCGGCAGCGCGAACACGGCGGCCAGCGAGATCACTCCGCGCATTCCGGACCAGGACAGCGCCGCGAGTTCGCGGGTCGAAAGGTGCGGATGGGGGGACAGGAAGCGCAGGCGGCTCGGCAGCATCGCGGGTAGCAGCAGCCACAGCGGCCGGACCAGCACGACCGCGCCGACCGTCACCGCCGTCGCGGCCGCCACGGTCGACAGCGGATAGTGCCCGATGGCCGGGATGACCGCCGCGAGCTGCTGGCCGATGAGGAGGAAGACGAAGCCCTCGAGCAGGAGGTCCACGAGCCGCCACACCGCGCGTGCGTGCAGCCGGGCGGGTCCGGACAGCAGGCTGCGGGACTGCGATCCGAGGATCAGCCCCGCGGTCACCACCGCGAGGACCCCGGAGGCGTGCAGCGCCTCGGCGGGCACGTAGGCGGCGAAGGGAGTCGCCAGGGAGACGGTCGTCTCGGTCACCGGGTCCTCGATGCGCAGCCGTAGCTGGCCGACCAGCCAGGACACGGCGAGTCCGACGGCGAGCCCGCCGATGACCGCGAGCAGGAAACGTCCGGCGACCCGCGGGACGTCGAACCGTCCGTCGATCGTCGCGGCCACCGCCACCGAGTACAGGGTCAGCGCCGTCGCGTCGTTGAACAGGCTTTCGCCCTCGATGACGGTGCGCAGCCGGTCCGGCAGGCCCACCCGCCGCCCGATGGACAGGGCCGACACCGCGTCGGGCGGCGCCAGCGCGGCCCCGAGGGCGCAGGCGCCGGCGAACGACAGACCCGGCACCACGACGACGAGCGCCGCGCCGGTAGCCAGCGCGGTGGCGACGACGAGCAGCGCGGACAACGAGACCACCGCGCGCAGGTTCGCGCGAATCTCCACCAGACTCGAGCTCAGCGCGGCGGAGAAGAGCAGGGGTGGAATGATCAGCGCAAGGACGAGGTCCGGCTCAAGCCGGACGGTGGGCCCGGGTAGCAGCGCATAGACCGCGCTCGCCCCGACCAGCAGCACGGGTGCCGGCAAGCCGAACCGGCGGGCGGCCAGCGCGGCCGACACCACGAGCGCCACACCGATCAACCCGAAAGTTATTTCCTCCAACACGTGCTGCCCCCGGTGGGACGCGGCTCGCGCCGGCGGGTACCGGCAGCACGGCCGGTACCGTCAGAGATCAGGACGGCCCTGGGCCAGCCAGGCTTCGATGTCGCGCGCACGCCACAGGACGAAATGTCCTACGGAGTGGATGGGCATGGGAAAATCGTCGCGATCACACAGGCCGCGGGCACGGTGTGCCGAGATCGACAGCCGATGGGCTATGTCGGCGGTCGTCCACAGATCGTCTACCGCCATACCGTCATGCTATGCGACAACGCCACGCCCGGCGCCGTCACTGAGCGCCGCCCCCCGCCCACAGCGGGGACCACGGACGGGCGTGGTCCGGTGCTTCGGACGGAGGGACCCTCAGCCGCTCGCGTCGCATCCAGGTACCCTTGCTGATGTTGCTCTTCTTGGTGCCGCCGGTCACCTTCAGGATGGCACGAGCCGCTGACCGGAGCGATCCGGTCGGCGGAGGTAGGCGGTGCATCGTGTGGATGTGCCGCGGCAAGCACAGTGAGGAGCGACCGTGTCAGCAGGAACTGTGAAGTGGTTCAACGCCGAAAAGGGCTTCGGCTTCATCTCGGTGGACGGCGGAGGCGGCGACGTTTTCGTCCATTTCTCCTCGATCGTGAGTGAGGGCTTCAAGTCCCTCGATGAGGGGCAGCGCGTCAGCTTCGACATCGAGCAGGGCCAGAAGGGTCTGCAGGCCGCGAAGGTCGAGGCCATCGACTAGCGCGGCGGCGCTCTCACCAGCCCGTCCCACGCTCCGGCCGAAGCCGGCCGGAGCGCAGGGACGGCACGCTTGTGTGGGCGGCCGCGTGCCAACCGGCTCACGCGGTCTCCTCCGCTCTGGGGCACAGTCTCGATGCCCCGAGTCCTCACACCGAGGCCTGTACGGATCCACCCGTTCACGGCTCGGAAGATCCACGATCAAGCGATGCCGGCATCGACCGGTGCGAGCGGAAACGTCCGGCGGGTCGGCGACGGTGTTCGTCGGCTATGTCGCGGCCGACCGGCCGTGGGCGGAATGGGTCGCCTGGCATCTCACCGAGTGCGGGTACGACCCCACGCTGGCGGCCTGGCACGCCGTACCCGGTTCGAGCAGCGCCGCCTGGCTTGACCACGATCGATCTGGTCGGCCTCGACGAGCAGGCCGCCGTGGCAGAACTCGCGACGGACTACGCGCGACGGACTACGCGCGACGGCGACGGGATCGGCGACCCCGCGGCAGGCTCCGCCGTTTCCTGCTCGACGCCGAGGACCCCTACGAGCAGGCCCGATCGCATGCCGGGCTCGGCCACGCCCACCATCGCCTCGGCGAGCTTGGCGCCGCCCGTCGAGGCTGGGAGCAGGCTCGGACGATCTACGCTCATCTCGGCGCGCCGGAGATCGGCGAGGCCGATCGGGCCCTGCGCGACCTCACCAGGCCATCGGTGTAGCTCGGTGGTTGCTTTTCCGTCGGAACAGGATGGCAAGTCTCTGGGCCGTGGCGCGCCACCGCGTCGGTTCGACAACAAGGATGTCTCGTCGAAGCCGAGCCACTCGGCGAACAACAGCTTGATCGCACGCAGATGTTCGTAGGCGGAACTCGGCCTCACCAGAGATCACCCCGGGCAAGATCGCTGAATGGATCCTGAACGGTCCAGCGAAAAGGATCCCGGCGGCAGGGTATGACGACGACGGCATGAGAGACGGGGCATAGAGACGAGGGCATAGACAAGTGCCGTTGCGGTACCAGTCCGACTGGGTCAGGCGGCGCGGTTCAGGGCGGCGCCGACGAAGGCGAGCTGGGCGGGGGCGACCGCGCGCCAGTAGGCGGGGGTGTGGCCGCCGGGGCCGAGGCTGTGTTCCTGTGGTCGTAGGTCCGCGACGGCCCGCCGGGAGACGGCGGCGAACGGGTCGGCGTCGCCGCAGTCGATCCGGTACGCCACCTCCGGCGCCGGGGCGGTCCCCAGGATCCGGTGCGCGGCGAAGTCGGCGGCGGAGTCGAACGCGCCGGGGGCGCTGGCGCCGTAGCTGCGCCACATCGCCGGGCTGCTTGCCGCCGCCGCGACCACGAGGTCGGGATGGCGCCGGGCCAGCAGCAGCGCGCCGTAGCCGCCCATCGACCAGCCCAGCGCCGCCAGTCGGGTCGTGCGCAGGCCCGCCGCGGCCAGCCGGGGCCGGATCTCGTCGAGGATCATCGCCTCCGGGTCGTCGCCGGAGGCCCGCGGGTGCCAGTAGGTCTCGCCGCCGTCCACGGCCGCCAGGGCGAACGGCGCCACGCCCGCGTCGATCGCGGCCGGCAGCAGCCTGTCGAGGCCCAGCAGTCCGACGGCGCGGCGCGCGTCGTCACCCCGTCCGTGCAGGACGAGGCACACGGGCAGGCCGCGCCCGCCGCCCGCCGGGGTGACGGTGACCATCGTGACCGGCCGGCGCCGGGCCGCGCTGGTGAACGTCGTGCTGGCCACCACCGCCGGTCCGGCAGCCGCCGCCCGGGGGTACCGCTCCCGGCGGCACCGGGCCTCGGGGCGTGCTCTCGGCGCCGGCGCGCTGGGCTGCTGCGGAGGACGCCGTCCCATCCGCTGTGGCGTGGGGACCGGTGGTGGCGGAGGGGCCGTGGCAGCCGGCGGCGAGTCCGGCGACGACGGCGCCGGCCGCCGCGACCGGTGCCGAGATCACCAGCGTTCGCCTGCTCGGTCGCATGGTGCCGATCATGCCATCCGGTCCGGCCGGGCCGGGCGTGAAATTCAATGAATTCTTTGCCCGCTATGGGTCTCGTCACTCGACGTCCCAGAGCCGTTTCGGTCAGGGACGGTAGTCGGGTGACCGATGATGACGACGACTGGGCTCC
Source organism: Frankia gtarii (assembly GCF_025403375.1). Taxonomy (GTDB): domain Bacteria; phylum Actinomycetota; class Actinomycetes; order Frankiales; family Frankiaceae; genus Frankia; species Frankia gtarii. The sequence goes on along the minus strand of NZ_JAMPTM010000082.1, from coordinate 12,966 downwards.
GCCGCCCGTGCCCTTCGGCGATGGCGATCCGGCGGTGGCCGCCGCCGAGGCGCTGGCCGAGGCCGAGGCCGCGCTGCGGATCGGGTCCTGGCGGCCGGACCCAGATGAGATCGACGCGGCCGTGACCATCCTGCACCGGATGGATTTCGCTCGCCGTAACCCCGACATCCCGCTGCGACGCAGCGTCCACCGCGCGTTGGACGAGACGTATCCGCAGCTCACCGTTTGGCGGGCCCGCCCGCTCTACCTGTACGCGGCGGTGAAGACCGTCCAGTTGCTCGCCGCGGCATCGCCGACCGGCGAGAACGTCGCGGCCGCCCAGGCCGCCTGGGAGCTGCTCGGCGATCTGCTCCGCGCCGTGACCGCCACCGTCCAGACCGGGCCCTGACCGGGCCGCCGGGAAACCTGCGGCGCCAACGGCGAAACCGTCGGCGCCGCACGCTCCACCCCGCGGCCGCGCACTCGTCGGCGCGCACCTCTCCCCGCGCTGGCCGTAGCGAGGAATTGGCAACTACAGGACGCCATCGACGACAAACGTCTTCAAAAACTCTATATAGGCATACCATTCCTGGTGACTCTCGGTCGGGAGGGGATGACATGTCGTCAGATCGGTCGGACGTGCCGGCTGAGCCGTCAGCGTTCGGTCAGGCCGTCCTGATCGGCATGGAGATCGACGGCGTCCAACGGCAGATTCAGCACCTGACCGACCTGCTTCGCGAGTTACGCCGCAGCCGGCGGGCCTGGGAGGCGGGGGCGCAGGGAGAGCGCGACGTCGTCCGGGTACTCGTCGGGATGGACGACGCGGGGTGGCGGGTGCTGCCCGACCGCAGGTGGCCCGGCACCCGGCGGGCCAACATCGACGTACTGGTGGTCGGCCCGGGCGGCGTCTTCGTGGTGGACGTGAAGAACTGGCGCGAGGCCAGGGTCGACGGCGGCCGGCTGTGGCGGGGCGACGAGGACGCCGGGGACGAGCTGCGCAAGTTGACCGATCAGACGGCGGCGGTCGAACAGGTGCTGGCGGACGCCGGCCTGCCACCGACCGAGGTGGTGCCGCTGCTGGTCCTCGCCGGGCGCCGCGGCGCCGAGCAGCTCGACCGGGTGCAGGTCACCGGTGAGCTCGATCTCACCCGCAACCTGGTGCGGCGCGGGCTGCGGCTGGAACCCGCCGTCGTGGAGCGGGTGCTGGCATGTCTGGACGAGGCATGCCCGCCGATGCGGGCCGCCGCGGTCGGCACGCGGCCGGTCGACTCACCCCGCCGAGCACGCCCGCCGCGGCCCGCCCTCACACCGACCGCCCTCACACCGACCGCAGCCACACCAGCCGCAGCCACACCAGCCGCAGCCACACCAGCCGCAGCCACCCCGGCTGGTGGGGCGCCGGCCCAGGACGGGCTGTTCAGCCGGGACGAGTTGTGGCGGGAGCTCGTCGACGCCGCGGCCCGCGAACCGATAGAGACGTGGATGACCTGGCTGCACCCGATGCAGGCCCGACTGGTCTGCCGCCGGTCCTCAGGCCCGGCCCGCATCCGCGGTGCGGCGGGCACCGGCAAGACCGTCGTCGCGTTGCACCGGGCCAAGTACCTGGCCGCTCGCGGCGACCGAGTGCTGTTCACCTCGGTGGTGAGCACCCTCGGGCCGGTCAACCGCGCGTTGCTTGCTCGGATGGCCCCCGAGCATGTCAGCCGCATCAATTTCACCACGGTCGACGTCCTCGCCGTTCGTCAACTCGATGAGCGAGGCGAGCGGGCCAGCTACCAGCAGAAGATCGCCGAAAACCACTTCTGGCTGGCGTGGGGGCGCGTCGGCCTCCCATCGGTCCTGGGCCGGCTCGGCGTGGAACCGAAGTACTGGCTTGACGAGATCGCGACTGTCATCAAGGGACGTGGCCTGACCAGCTTCGACCAGTACGCCGAGCTGGCCCGGATCGGACGCAGCATGCCGCTGCAGCCGACGCATCGGCGCGCAGTCTGGGACCTGTACGAGAACTATGAGCGGCTGCGGACGGCACGCGGGGTCCTCGACCGCGGCGACGTGCTGCTGCGGGCTCGCGACAAGGCCCGGCAGCGGTCCGGCGGCGAGTTCGACGCTGTGATCGTCGACGAGGTGCAGGACCTGACCTGTGTCGGACTGCAGCTGCTGCATGCGCTCGTCGGGGACCGGCCCGACGGCCTGCTCGTCGTCGGGGACGGGCAGCAGTCCGTCTATCCCGGGGGATTCACACTCGCGGAGGCCGGGGTGTCCGTCGTCGGTCGATCCACGGTGCTCGCGCGCAACTACCGTAACCGCGAGGCGATACTTCGGTACGCCCAGCAGGTGGTCGCCGCGGACAGTTTCGACGATCTTGACGTCGCCGGGGAGCGCGGCCGGCGCGACGTTGAGATCGACCGGCTCGGCGGCGAGATCCACGAGGTGGCCGTCACCGGCCCGGCCGAGCAGGCGTCGGCGCTACGCGCCGATCTGGTCGACGCCCACGACGGCCGTGGGGTCCGCTACGGGGACATGGCCCTGCTCGCCCCGACGAACGACGCGGTCGCGAGCTGGGAGCGCATCCTGACCCGGGCCGGCATCCCGGCGGTGTCGCTGCGCCGTTATGACGGGACGGCGTGCGACGCCGTGAAGATAGGCACCTACCACCGGTCCAAGGGCCTCGACTTCGCCCGCGTGTACATCCCGGACCGCAACCGCTTTCCACGCCCGCGCCGCGAGGCCGAGTCCGATGACGCCTACCGCGAGCGCGCCGCGCTGGAACGACGTCAGCTCTACGTCGCCCTGACACGGGCCCGCGACAGCCTCTGGATCGGTCTGCGGGAGCCGGCGGTGCGGGCCCCGGTCGCGACGTTGACGACATATCCGCCGCCCCATAGCGTGTGAGCGGCGTCACCTCTGACGGAATGGGTGGGAGGTCGGTCGGGTGCGGGACCGCGTGGCGATCGTGACAGGTGGCGGGGGCGGCATCGGTTCGGCGGTGTCGGTGGAACTCGCCCGGCGTGGCGCCACCGTCGTCGTGCTGGACAACGGCGACAGCCTGAGCGGCGAGCCGCTGGGGGAGCCCACCGCCGAGGCGACCGTCCGGCGCATCGAGGCCGCCGGCGGGCGTGCCGTCGCCGCACCGATCTCCGTGACCGACGCCGCCGCCGTGCGCGGGCTCGTCGAGGAGACCGTCGCGCGGTTCGGCTCGTTGGACATCGTCGTCAACACGGCCGGGATCCTGCGCTTTCCCCGCATCGCCGACGCCTCGGCGGACGACTGGGCGGCGGTGCTCGGCGTCCACCTCGGCGGATACCTCAACGTGCTGGGCGCCGCGCTGCCGCGGATGACGGCCGCCGGCTACGGCCGCATCGTGGGCGTCACCTCCGGTGTCGGGCTGGCGCGGACGTCGGTCGACGGACCGGCCTACGGCGGCGCCAAGCGGGCCGTCGCCGCCCTGACCTGGCAGCTCGGCCCGGTGCTGCCGGCGGGGGTGGCGGTGAACGCGCTGTCGCCGATCGCCGCGACCAGGATGGTGACAGAGGGGCTCCTCGCCGCCGGCGCCGATCCGCGCGGGCTCGACCTGTCCGCGATGCCGCAGCCGCGGCACATGGCCCCCGCCGCCGCCCGGCTGGCGAGCGAGCGGTTCGGCTGGTGCCGCGGGCGGGTGCTGTTCTCCGCCGGCTCGGAGCTGTCCCTGATCGCGCCGCCGCGCCTGATCGAGGCGGTCGCGACGGGCGGCGTGGGTGCCGCGGCCGCGCTGGGCGCGCTCGTGCCGCTGGTGCTGGCGCCGGCTCAGGCACAGCAGCGCTCGACCGGCGGCTCGAACCCCCGTTCCGGCCCGCTCACGACCGCACCACCCGGTTCCGCCGCACCACCCGGTTCCGCGGGGCGACCCGGTTCCGCCGCACCACCCGGTTCCGTGGGGCCAGGCGGTTCCGCGGGGCCGGCCGAGCGGGCCTGTCTCGTCGTCGGCGACGATCGCGCGCTCACCGAACGGCTCACCGCCGCGCTCGCCCCCTGGGGCTACGCCACCACCGCGGCGCCCGTCGGCGACACCGGGACCGGCGACGCGGCGGCCGGCTTCGCCGCGGCCGAGCACGGCCTCCGCCGGGCCGCGGCGAACACCGGGGCCGGGCTCGACGCCGTGGTCGTCATCCACGGCGCCCACGGCATCAGCGCTGACAGGGCCGCCGCCCCGGGCGCCGACTGGCGCGCGATCCTGGACAGCCATGCCGGGACGGCGCCGACGGTCCTCGGGCATGCCGCGTGGGCCCGCGCCGCCGCGCGGTACGTGGCGGCGACCGGACGTTCCCTGCGCGTCGTGCATGTCGTGCCCGCGGTCACCCCCGGCGCTCGCAGCGCCGCGCAGGCCGTCACCCAGCTCGCGCGTTCCGTCAACGAAACCCCGATCACCCCGATCACCCCGGCCGGCTCGACCGGCTTGACCGGTTCCGACGGCTCCGGGGGCGGGCTGGCAGCGTTCGCGGTCAGTGCGGAAAGTCCGCACTCGGCCGACCGCGTCCCGCTGGTGGAGCTGGTGGCGAGTCTCGTCGCCGCGCCGGACACCGCGTCGCTGGCCGGCGCGGAACTCGTCGTGCGGCCCGGCTGGCTGGGCCTGCGCGCGCACCCGGCGCCGGCCGTCACCGCCTCACTGGCCGGCGCCGAGCTCGGCCCCTGGACCGACGACGCGCTGCGCGACGCCATCGCGCCGTTCGGCTGATCGCACCGTTCGGCTGATCGCACCGTCCCTCGGGAGGCTGCTGTGGAACATCCACGACGGGTCGTCGACGCCCACGTCCACCACTGGGATCCGGCCCGCACCGACTGGTATCCGTTCCTCGCCGCCGCGGACACCTCGCTTGCCGCCGTCGGCATGCCCGACGCCGACCGGATGCGTCGGCCCTACGACCAGCCGAGGTTCCTCGCCGAGGCGAGCCGCTGGAACGTCGAGGCGTACGTGCACGTGACCGCCGCGCCGGAGCATTTCGTGGCCGAGACCGCCGAGATCGCCCGGCTCGCCAAGGAGACCGGCCAGCCGCGGGCGATCATCGGCGGGGTCGACGGGCGGGACGGCGCCGCCGGGATTCTGGCGCAGCTCGACGCGCAGGCGGGCGCGCCGGGTCTGCGCGGCGTGCGGGCCAGCGCCGGCCTCGATCTCGACACCGACGCCGGGCAGGCTCTGCTCGGTGCGCTCCAGCACCGCGGCCTGGTCTACGACCTCGTCGTCCATCCGGATGGGATGGAGACCGCCGCCGCCGCGCTCGCCGCGTTCCCGGAGCTGACCGTCGTCGTCGAGCACACCGGCTGGCCGCTGGCGGAGGACCCGGAGCATGCCGCGGTGTGGCGCGACGGCATGACCCGCCTCGCCGGGCTCGGCCCACGGGTGCACTGCAAGCTGTCGGGGCTGGCGATGACCCTGCACCGCATCGACGTCGCGTCGTTGCGGCCCTGGGTGGCGCACAGCCTGGAGGTTTTCGGCCCGGCCCGCTGCTTCTTCGCGTCGAACTTCCCCGTAGACGGCATGTTCGGTGGCTACGACGACCTGTACGGGACGTATGCGCAGCTCGTCGACGAGCTCGCCGCCCCGGCGAGCGACGCCCTGTTCGCCGCCAACGCCGCCCGGGTGTACCGCTGCTGAACGGCCAGCCAGCGGGTTGGCCGTCGGCTGCCTGGCCGGTCGGTCGGTGGGTCAGGCGGAGGCGTTGCTGGTGGGACGGTCGGCGAGCAGGTAGGTCGTGGTCGTGGCGGCGGCGCTGACGGCGAGCACGGAGGGCCAGGCCCCGAGCTTCTTCGCGAGCGGATGGGCCGCGCCGAACGCCGCCGTGTACGTGCCGAGCAGTACGCCCGTCACCACGGGACCGCGGGAGCGCAGCCAGGTGCGGCCGCAGACGGTGCCGGCGACGGCGAGGACGACGCCGGCGAGTTCCCGGCGCCCGCTGAGACGGGCCGCCGAATAGCCTCCGACGAGACCGGCCGCGACGACAGGTGCAGTGGGTACCGATGCCATGCACAGCACGCTACGCCGCCGCTCGGCCACCGCCGCCGGGCCCAAGGTCGTCCGTAGCCGGACCGAGGGCCCTTGACAGCCTCGGCGTGCAGGTCGTAGCCGTGCCGCCGCCGCCCGGGGCGGGCGAGGCGGTGCACCACCCGATCGGGCGTCGGCTGCGTCGGCTGGTGCCAGGCGCCGAACCGGTCGGTCGTCGTGGACGTCGCGGCGGAGGAGGTCAGGGTGCGCGGGCCGAGCAGCTTGGCCATCAGATGGTCCGCGACGGTCCTCGTCGGGTGGCGGGCCGGGTTGTCCGCAGCTGGACCGTGTGGCCGCCCTGCACCATCGACGGCCAGCCGGCGAGCACCGCACGGGCCTGCTCGGCGTGCGGCACCGGATGGTTCGGACGCGCCGTCTGTCATCAGGCTGGCCAGCGCGACCACGAGCCCGGCCACGACCAGCGCCCGGACCAGTGCCGTGTCAGGCACCGCCCCCGCCAGGACGAGCACCACGAGCAGGACGTCCGCCATGATCAGGATGGCGATGGACAGCGTGTACGCCCGCACCCGCGGCTTGGTCCAGCGGAAGCCGCCGTCCGGGTCGAGCCGGCGTGATGGGCGTTGCTGCCCCCGCAGCCGCTCCAGGTAGGCGGAATCCCACATCAGCGCCAGCAGCAGCACGGGTAACACCTGCGCCACCGTCGTGTAGAGATCGCTGTGCACGACCCCAGCGTCCTCCCTGGCGTGGGGCGCGGGCGGGGAGGGGACCCGCCCGCGCACGGCGGGTCAGATGCCTGGCGACTCGCCGGTTGACTCGCCGAGGGCCTCGTCGAGGACCGAGTGCCGGTGGTGCAGGCCGGGCTCGTTACGGCCGAAGATCATCTCGGCGCGTGCGCCCGAGTTCATCGCCCGCTGGATGTCGGCGGCGAGGGGGTAGTCCTCGTCGCGGACGCTCGCGTGGGCGTACTCGAAGACGTCGTCGGCCGCCTTGCGGATCGACTCGTCGGAGAAGTCCATCGGGGAGGCGTTCTGGTGGTAGGTCACCGAATGACCCGGCTTGCTGCCCGGGTAGACCCGGAAGACCTCGCCGTTGGCCACGGTGGCCGACAGCACGATGTTCGGGAACAGCGCGTAGATCACCACGAAGTTGTTCAGCGGCTCCCAGCTCTCCTCCGGCTGGTCGGCGATATCGCCGATGTGCCGCATCGGGAACACCAACCGGTGGTGCTGGCCGTAGGAGTCGAACAGCGCGCAGTTGCTCTTGGTGAACACGGCGAAGGTGTCCCGGTGCACCGTGGCGAAATGGTAGTTCTCCGCGAAGGTGTCCAGTGCGAGTTTCCAGTTGACCGGAACGTCGAGCACCTTCTCGCCGACCGGTGCCCAGTTCCCGATGTTCCACGACTCGAGCTCCGGGCCGAGATCGCCGAGGTGAGCGTCGATGTCCAGCGGGCCGGCATCGGGCCGCAGGCCCACCCAGAGGAAACCGGAATGCTCGGCGGCGGGCAGCTCGGTGAGGTTGGCGCCGGCCGCGATTGTGGCCGGAAAACCCTCCCGGCCGGGGCCGCCGACGAAGCTGCCGCGGTTGTCAAAGGTCCACGCATGGAAGGGGCACACGAAACGCTCGGCGGCGCCGCAGCCCTTCGCGACGGGCGCTTGCCGATGCGTGCACACGTTCTGAAAAGCCCGGACAATACCGTCGGATCCGCGGGTCAGCAGCACGGGAATGTCCATGACGGTCTTCGTGCAGAAGCTTCCCGGTGTCGGCAGCTCGGACCGGTAGCCGACGAGCTGCGGCGAACGCAGAACGAGTTCCCGCTCCCGCTCGAAGCGTTCCTGGTCCGTGAACATCGCCGCTGGATGACGCCGCTCCACAGGCGTCATGTCCGTTGTCTTGTCCATTGCGATTTTGAGCGCCCGTCGAGTCAGGTCGATGAGCTCGTTGCGGTCTATCGGATGCCTCCTCGGTGCGGCGGACACGTCCCGGTGAACCGCCGTCGCGGCGGCCCAAGATCGTATGTCCCAGTCGGAGGAAATCGTATGTGTCAGCCTTGAAAGGTTGATGCTCCGGTCTGAGTCGTAATTCCGACAGGAGCTGCGGCGTCGCATTGCGTAGGAGTTGGCCTCGCCCGGGCGTCCCAAAAACTGCGATGCGTCCTTCTCTTTATGACGCTGAGTCACGACTGGGCTGCGCGGGTGCCGGACCGGCGTAACCGGCCCGAGGCCGGGCATGGCAGCCGAGAGGAGTTCCGTCGAGGCCGACGGAGACGAGGCCGACGGAAACGAGGCCGACGGAGACGAACCGGACCCGTCGCGGACGACGCAGGACGGGACCGACACGGACCAGAGAGGAACACGCTGATGTCGAACGAGCTCGCGGGTACCCGGATCGCGTTCCTGGCCGCGCCGGAGGGCGTCGAGCAGGTCGAGCTCACCGAGCCCTGGCAGGCGGTGCGGGCGGCCGGCGGCGAGCCGGTCCTCGTGTCGACCGCCCCCGGAAAGATCCAGGCCTTCCGCCACCTCGACCGAGCCGACCGCTTCGACGTCGACGAGACGGTCGGGCAGTCGGACCCCGCTGCCTTCGACGCCCTGGTCCTGCCCGGCGGCGTCGCGAACCCCGACTTCCTGCGCTCGCAGCGCGACGCCGTCCGGTTCACCCGGGCGTTCTTCGACGCCGGCCGGCCGGTCGCGGTGATCTGCCACGGCCCGTGGACGCTCATCGAGGCCGAGGCTGTGCGCGGCCGGCGGATCACCAGCTGGCCGAGTGTGCGTACCGATCTCGCCAACGCCGGCGCCACCTGGGTCGACGAGGAGGCCGTCGTCGACACCGCCGGCCCGAACACGCTGATCAGCAGCCGGCGCCCGGACGACCTGAAGGCTTTCTGCGCGGCGATCGTGGACCACTTCCGCCCCGCGGGTGACCGGTCCCGGCCGGCGGGGGCGGGCCTGAGTGACGCCGAGGCGGCACGCCAGGTCGCCGGGCAGACGTCCGCCGACCGCCGGGCCGCCGACGTGTTCGCCCGCGAGTCGGGCGGCGCCGCCACCGACACCGAAGCCGCCCGCACCACCGCCGACGAGCTGCGCTGACGCCGCTGCGTCCTGCCTGCCCGTCCGCCCCGCCTGTTCGGCTGCCCTGCCTGTCTCGCCGGGTCGGGCGGATCGAGCACGGACTGGCGCTCGGAATGGGCTGGGGAACGTGCGCCCGAGCCGCTTCGAGTGGACCACACCGGTGATACTGCCGGGGCTATGCTGGGTCGTAGGAAAGGGTTATACCGTACCGCGCTAACCTGAGTGTTACGAGTAATGAGGAGCGCGGCGTCGCTGTGCACGGTGATAGTTCCGCCCCGGCGTTTCCCGATGTGATGGCGGTGCTGCGGCAGCGCACGGCCGAGGCGCATACCCGGCTTGAGAACGCGCTGGAGCTGCTGTCACCTGACCTTTCGGTCAGTCGTTATCGTGATGTTCTGATGCGTATGCACGGTTTTTACGATGCGCTGGAGCCGCGGCTTGACGAAAGGCTGACCGGCGCCGGCTCGCCGCTGCCCGACTGGCCGTCGCGGCGGAAGGTGCCCGCTGCTGCGGCATGATCTGCGCCTGCTTGACGTCGACGAGGCCGCCCTCGCCGCGCTGCCACGCCCGCGAGTGCCCGCGGTCGGCGATGTGGCCGCAGCCATGGGCGTGCTCTACGTCTTCGAGAGTGCCACGCTCGGCGGCCGGTTCATCGTCCGTCACGTCGTGACGACGGCGGTGCCGTCGGCGGCGACGACGTTCTTCGGCTCCTATGGCGACGAGGTCGGCCGGCGCTGGAGCCAGGTCCGCCATGCGATCCGGGCCTGGACGGCCGGCGAGGCCGCGCGGGTGGAGTCCTGCACGGTCACCGCGGCGGCGTTGTTCGGCGCGCTCGAGGCGGAACTCGCCCGGTGAGCGGCCCCGACGAACCCGCCGCGGCGCCGCGGTCGGAGGCGTCACAGTCGGAGGCGCCGCGGTCGGAGCCCGTGGACCTGACGAACTGCGACCGCGAACCCATCCATATCCCGGGCAGCGGGCAGCCGCACGGCGCGCTGCTCGCCGTGCGCGCGGACGGCGATCTCACGGTGGTCCAGGTTTCCGCCAACATCGGCGAGGCCCTCGGCCACGAGCCGGCGGCCACGGCCGGCCGGCCGCTGCACGACGTCCTCGGCCGGGCGGCGGCGAAGACGGTCCGTGACGTCGTACGGACCGCGTTCGACCTGCGTGAGGCGAGCCCGGTCGATCTCGCCCTGGGTGACGGTGACGATCTGCGGCGCTACGACGCGCTGCTGCACCGGGTGGGTGGGCAGATAATCATCGAGCTGCAGGCCGCCCGCAGCGCTCGGCCGCTGTCCTATTCCGGGACCTATGCTTCCGGGACCTATGCGCGAACCCGGCAGTCCGTGCTGCGCCTGAACAGCTCCCGTGCGCTCACCGACCTCTACGACGTGGTGGTCGAGGAGGTCCGCCGGCTGACCGGATTCGACCGGGTGATGGTCTACCGGTTCGACGCGGAATGGAACGGCGAGGTCGTCGCGGAGGCGAAACTCGACCGCCTGAACAGTTTCCACGGGCTGCACTATCCGGCCACGGACATTCCGGCGCAGGCCCGTGCCCTCTACGAACGGCCGTGGCTGCGGCTGATCCCGGACGTGGACCACCGGGCGGTCCCGCTCGTCCCGGCGGTGAACGCGGTCACCGGCGGGACGCTCGACCTCGGCGACGCCTGGCTGCGCAGCGTCTCACCCATCCACCTCGAATGCCTGAAGAACATGGGCGTCACCGCGTCGATGTCCATCTCGCTGCTGCGCGACGGCCGGTTGTGGGGCCTCATCGCCTGCCGTCACTACTCCGGCCCGCACGAACCCGGCTACGAGATCTGCGCCGCCGCCGAGTTCCTCGCCTTCCGGCTGTCCGGGGACGAGGGCGTCGCCTGGTTCCGGCCGGAGACCGTCCGCGCCGTCGACTGAGGCGGCGACCCGCACAACAAGGAGCTGCTCGCGCGGGAGGGCGCCTCGCTGCTCGGCCTGCGGTGCTGCTCGGCCTGCGGTCCGCCCGACCCCGGGCGACTCGCTCATCGCGGCGCTCACCCCGGCGGCGGATCTGCTCCAGGCGGGTGTCGGCGACGCCGCCTGGCCGGAACTGACCGAATCGACGAAGGCCGCGATCACCCGCCTGCGCGAGCGCGCCGCCGAGCCGACCAGGAAGGCCGCTGCGGCCACGAACCCCGCCGGCATGACCGTCACCGCCCGCTGGGCCGAGCATCGCGAGACCTACGGGCGTGTCCATCCGGGCACCGCCGTCCCCGCCACCTGGAAGGATTGACGGCGGCAGGTTCGAGCCGGCGATCCGGTGGCGCCAGGGCGACGACGCAGCGCGTCCCGCCCGCCGCGCCGGGCCCCGGCATCCGACGGAGGGAAGTATCGATGGTCGACTTCAAGGGCGCGCTCGGCAAGCTCGGCGACCTGGCGGAGGAGCACGACGACAAGATCGACGCTGCCGTCGCCAAGCTCGGCGACGTGGTCGACGATCGCACCGACCACAAGCACACCGACCACATCGACCGCGCCGTCCGCGAGATCCAGGACCGCACCTGACCCCCACCCGCCGCCCCCACCCGGGGGCGGCGGGCTGCTCGACCCGCGCTCGTCGATGGCCGAAGGAGTCGCGATGTCCGCCGCCGACGTGATCCGTGCGGCCTTCGCCGCCCACCGGGCCCAGGACCGTGAGCGGGCCGCCCGGCTGCTCGCCTCCGAGTTCACGTTCACCAGTCCGGAGGTCTTCTTCGGTGGCCGAGTTGGTTGAGTTTCCGGCCGACGTGGCGGGCGGATCCTGCCCGTTCACGATCGAGCGGCCCACGATGACGCAGCGCTGGGAGGAGCTGACGTTCGTCCACTGGGCGTTCGACCCGGCGGTGGTGTCGCGGCTGGTGCCCGCGCACCTGCGGGTCGAGATTGTCGACGGCGCAGCCTGGGTGGGGCTGGTGCCGTTCCGGATGCGGGTGGCGACCGCGGCCGGCCGGGAGTTCGAGCCGGTGACGACGTTCTGCGAGACGAACGTGCGGACCTACGTCGTCGACGCCGCGGGCCGGCGTGGGGTGTGGTTTCTGTCGTTGGACGCCGTGCGGCTCGGCGCCGTCGTCGTCGCCCGCACGCGGTTCCGGCTGCCGTACTTCTGGTCGTCGATGGCACTGACCCGGGTCGGGGACGAGATCGCCTACCGCTGCCGGCGGCGGGCCCCGCGGCCGGCGGCAGCCGAGAGCCGGGTGCGGGTGCGCGTCGGCGCGCCGTTCGCCGCCGCCGAGCTCGGCCTGCGCGAGCACTCCCTGACCGCCCGCTGGCGTCTGTTCAGCGCCGGCGGCGGGCGGCGCCGCCACGCCCCGGTCTGGCATGAGCCGTGGCCGCTGCACCGCGCCGACCTGCTCGACGTCGACGATCATCTGCTCACCGCGGCCGGGCTGCCCCACCCGGCCGGCGATCCACTCGTCCACTACTCCCCGGGCGTCGACGTCCGGATCGGACCACAGCGACCCTGAGGTCGGTCCCGGCCGTGTTCGAAAATCAGCACCGGCAGATTGCGGCACGGTGTGTACGGTTCGCGGGCGTGAAACGGGCAAAACGCGCCGCAATGGGCGGGTGCCGGCGGGCGCGATGTCGGCGGGCGCGACGCCGAGGGATGGGCCCGCGCTGTCGCCGCGCCGCCCGCGCCGTCGCCGCGCCGCCCTCATCCTGAGTCTCCCGCCCGGTGGTACTTGCGCGGCGCGGGGGTCGGCCAGAAGCTGGTTCGGTAAAGCTCGCGTTCGATCTGTTCGGTTCGTGCATGTCGCAGTCCTCGGGTCTCTTCCGAGTTGAGGGTCGAGCGCCATGCCGTCCGGCTTGGCGCGAGGGGGTGCGCGGTGGCCGTCCCGTTCCAGGACGATCCGGATCGGCTGCGCTCTCGGCTCGCCGCCTGGCTCTGCGCGCATCCCGGCGCTGCCGGTGACGGCGTCGCCGGTGGATCGGGGAC
>NZ_JAMPTM010000081.1 GCF_025403375.1 Frankia gtarii | reverse complement strand
GGCGGCGGATCGGGCGGGGCGTGCCAACCGGCGGCCCGCAACCCGGCGAGGACCGCGAGCGTCACCAGCAGGGCGAGCAGGGTCGTCTTCGCCGGGCCGAGGACCCAGGCGGCCAGACTGCTGCGCTCCCGGGTGAGCAAAACCGTCGCGGCGAACGAGGACGGCAGCGTGATCACGGCGACGGCATCCGGAGCCAGCTCGATCGGCAGGGCGCACAGGCCCGCGGTGAGCAGCATCAACAGGCTGATCGCGCCGGTGACGCGGGAGACGTCCGCGGAGACGCTTAACCCCACGACCAGCCGGGACCGCGGCAGCCGGCGCGCGTCGGTGGTGTAGAAGGCGTACACCTCCCGATTGCGCTGGACGTCCTCGATGTAGGTGCGCGGCACCGGATCGCCGAACAGGTCGATCATCATCGGGGTGTCGAGCTCGATGCTCGTGTCGTCGGTGCCGATGCTGACGTGATAGCTGCCCGTGCCGCCCGAGTCGATGTCGATCAGCGCGGCCGGGTGAAGCAGCTGGCGCCACACCGGCGCGGACCGGCGGAACACCGGACGGCCGCGGACGAGCACGGTGTGCAGCTCCTCACTCGTCTTGATCAGAAACGGCCGGTAGGGATCGAGGGTGACGGCGGCGAGCGCCTCCCAGCGCCGCCCGTACTCGGCCACGGTCGTCAGCACCGGTTCGGCCGCCGCCCCGACGCCGACCAGCGCGTCGATCCAGGCGGTGAACCCGCTCAGGTACCGCTCGACGGCGGCCAGCTCGCGCCCGTCGGGAACGTCCGGATCCCGCCAGAGTTCCCCGACGGCGAGCAGCAGCGTCTCCGAGCTGCTGAGGGGGTCGAACGGTTCGGCGAGGGCGGCGGCCAGCACCCGCTCGGCGTCGACGACGAGGTCCTGCCACCGGGCCAGCCGGGACGCCGGCACGGCGAGCTCGGCCTCGCGTTCCAGGTAGATCCGGATCGCGTCGAGCCGCAGCGGACGCTCCCGCGCCGGGACCAGTCGCGGGTAGTTGCCGGACAGCCGGCCAGGGCGGAACCGGGAGATGGCGTCGACCATGCGGCGGGCCGGGCCGTCCAGCGGCACCCCGAGCGGATCGGCGAGCCCGGCGATGAGGTTCCCCTGCAGGGCCACCGACGTGCCGTAGGGCATCAGGTGCGCGTCCGAACCGCTCGGACCCGTGAGGTCGAAGGCCACCAGGGCCCGCTTGGACAGCGTGGAGACCGGCAGCAGTACCAGCACCTCGGGCGGCAGCCTGCCGACGGTGTTCACCCGGCCAGCACCCGTCACCGGGACGACCTGGTTGAGCACGGCGTCCAGCGGACCCCAGTTGACCGAGCGGGCCAGCCGGCACCGGTTGGCGCTGAGGATCGTGAACTGGTCGACCACCCGCCGCCGCAGTCCCTGGAAGGGCGCCGGCGGGGCGAGCAGGGTCATCGTGACCTCGTCGACGTCGGTGAGGTCGAGGACGGGAGCGTGCTCGGCGTCGTCGCGCCGGTTCCACCGCCACAGCCGGCCGGGGCCGGCCCCAGCCGAACCGGCGGACGCCATCAGCGCCGGCCTCCGCCCTCGACGACTCCCCTCGGCTGCACGAATCAGGAGATTACCGTTTTATCCGGCGCCGCTCACCCAGCGCCACCGGCGAGGACGCTTCGGACCCCCCGAGCGATCTCCAGATCCTCCCGGGCGGCGAGGACGAGCGTGCGCACCGCGGCCCCCGGCACGCCGATCTCGCGGTCGACCGTCCCGTCGGCGGGCGCGGAGTTACACGCCGGGTCGACGGCCACCCCCAGATACCCGAGCCCAGCCGCGGCACCGGCGCGGACCGCCGCCGAGCCCTCCCCGACCCCGCCGGTGAACACCAGGGCGTCCAGCCCGCCGAGCGCCGCGGTCATCGCGGCGATCTGCGCCCGCAGCCGGTGCAGGTAAACGTCCAGCGCGAGCGCGCAGGCCGGGTCGCCACCGGCGGCGCCGGCCTCGACCGCACGCAGATCCGCGGTGCCGGCGAGCCCGAGCAGCCCGGCCGAGCGGAACAGCGCATCGGTGAGCTCCGCCGCGCTCAGGCCGGCTTCGGTCTGCAGCCACAGCAGGGCGCCCGGATCGACGCTGCCCGAACGAGTGCCCATCACCAGGCCCTCCAACGGAGTGAAGCCCATCGTCGTGTCGACGCCGACCCCGTCGAGGACGGCGGCAAGCGACGCGCCCGAGCCCAGGTGGCAGGTCACGATGCGCCGAGCGCCGGTGAGGTGCGCCGCGCGGCGTGCGGCATAGGCGTGAGAGAGCCCGTGGAAGCCGTAGCGGCGGATGCCGTACCTTTCCCGCCACCTCGCCGGCAGGGCGTAGGTCGCCGCCGCTGCCGGCAGCCGGCTGTGGAACGCCGTGTCGAAACAGGCGACCTGGGCGACCTCGGGAAGGGCCGCCCGCACCGCGTCGAGCGCGTCGAGCGCCGCCGGTTGGTGCAGCGGGGCGAGCGCGGTGAGCGCGCGCAGCCGGTCGGCCACCTCCGCGTCGACGAGCACCGGCCGGGTGAACTCGGTGCCGCCGTGCACGATGCGGTGGCCGACCGCACCCGGCTCGCCGTTCCTGGCGCCGGCGAACTCGCCCAGCGCCGCGTCGAGCTCGGCGGGGTCGGCGTGGCCGGCGGGCGCGTCGAGGTCCCGGGCGGCGAGCAGGTTGTCGTCCGGGCCGACCAGCCGCAGCTTGAGGCTGGCCGACCCGGCGTTGACCACCAGGACGTTCACCGTCGAACCGGCCACCGTCAGTAGGGCCAGGTCCAGTCGCGGATCTCCGGGTCGTCCTCGCCGTGCTCGCGGGTGTAGGCGCGGGCGGCGAGGCGGGCATCGACCATCCGCTGGCGAACGTGGGCCGCCCGAGCGCCCAGGCTCGGCACCCGGTCGATGACGTCGGCCACGAGGTGAAAGCGGTCGAGGTTGTTAAGCATGACCATGTCGAAGGGGGTGGTGGTCGTCCCCTCCTCGATGTAGCCGCGCACGTGCAGGTTCTGGTGATTGCGGCGGCGGTAGGTCAGCCGGTGGATCAGCCACGGGTAGCCGTGGTAGGCGAAGATGACGGGGCGGTCGGTGGTGAACAGCGCGTCGAAGCGGGCGTCGGAGATGCCGTGCGGGTGCTCGGCGGAGTCCTGCAGGCACATCAGGTCGACGACGTTGACGACGCGGACCTTCAGGTCCGGGAAGTGCTGGCGCAGGATGTCCACCGCCGCCAGGGTCTCCAGGGTCGGGATGTCACCGGCACAGGCCATCACGACGTCGGGCAGGCCGTCCCCGCCGGCGGCGCCGCTCCCGCCGGCCAGATG
The DNA here is from genome assembly GCF_025403375.1 of Frankia gtarii. GTDB lineage: Bacteria > Actinomycetota > Actinomycetes > Frankiales > Frankiaceae > Frankia > Frankia gtarii. The sequence goes on along the minus strand of NZ_JAMPTM010000081.1, from coordinate 21,257 downwards.
GTCGTTGCTCGCCCAGTCCCAGATGCCCAGGCCCCGCGTGCAGTGCGCGATCGCGTCGGGCATCGACAGATAGTTCAGCGCCGGCTGCTTGCCCGCCACGATCACGTTGATGTAGTGCCTGCTACGCAGGCAGTGGTCGCCGACGGAGAGCAGGGTGTTGGCGTCCGGCGGCAGGTACACCCGGACGACCTCGGCCTTCTTGTTCACGACGTGGTCGATGAACCCGGGGTCCTGGTGCGAGAAGCCGTTGTGGTCCTGCCGCCAGACGTGGCTGGTCAGCAGGTAGTTCAGCGAGGCGATCGGCCGCCGCCAGGGGATTCCCCGGGTGGTCTTGAGCCACTTGGCGTGCTGGTTGACCATCGAGTCGACGATGTGGATGAACGCCTCGTAGCAGGAGAACAGCCCATGCCGGCCGGTGAGCAGGTAGCCCTCCAGCCAGCCCTGGCACAGGTGCTCGGAGAGCACCTCCATCACCCTGCCGTCGACAGCGAGGTGGTCGTCGCCCGGCTCGATTCGCGCGTTCCAGGCCCGGTTCGTCACCTCGAACAGGGCACCGAGCCGGTTCGACGCCGTCTCGTCGGGACCCATGACCCGGAACGTGGTCGGGTTCCCGGCCATCACGTCACGGAGGAACTGGCCGAGCAGGCGCGTCGGTTCGGTCAGGGTGGTGCCCGGCGCGGTGACGTCGACGGCGTAGTCGCGGAAGTCCGGCAGGGTCAGATCACGCAGCAGCTCGCCGCCGTTGGCATGCGGGTTGGCGCTCATCCGCCGGTTGCCCTTCGGGGCGAGCGCGGCGAGCTCGGGCACCAGCCCGCCGGCGGCGTCGAACAGCTCCTCGGGCCGGTAGCTGCGCAGCCACGCCTCGAGCTGGGCGAGGTGCTCCGGGTTGTCATGCACCTCGGCGACGGGCACCTGGTGGGAACGCCAGCTGCCCTCGACCTGGTTGCCGTCGACGACGGCGGGGCCCGTCCAGCCTTTCGGGGTGCGCAGCACGATCACCGGCCAGGCCGGCCGGGCGGTGTCGCCCTGTTCCCGGGCGCGGCGCTGGATCGCCTCGATCTCGGCCAGGGCCTCCTGGAGCACCCCCGCCATCCGCTGGTGCACCACGGCCGGATCGTCGCCGGTGACGTGGTACGGCCGATAGCCGTAGCCGCGAAGCAGCTCGTCCAGCTCGGACTCGGGGATGCGGGCCAGCACCGTCGGTTCGGCGATCTTGTAACCGTTGAGGTGCAGGATCGGCAACACCGCGCCGTCGCGGGCCGGATCGAGGAACTTGTTGGAATGCCAGCTCGCGGCCAGCGGCCCCGTCTCCGCCTCACCGTCGCCGACGACCGCGCAGACCAGCAGGTCGGGATTGTCGAAGGCGGCACCGAACGCGTGGGTGAGCGCGTAGCCGAGCTCACCACCCTCGTGAAAGGAACCGGGCACCTCGGGGGCGACGTGGCTGGGAATCCCGCCCGGGAAGGAGAACTGGCGAAACAGCCGCCGCAACCCGGCGGCGTCCTGGCCGATCGAGGGATAGACCTCGCTGTAGGTGCCCTCCAGATAGGCGTTCGCCACGATGCCGGGGCCGCCGTGCCCCGGGCCGATGACGTACACGGCATTCAGGTCGAGGCGGCGGATCAGCCGGTTCAGGTGGGCGTAGATGAGGTTCAGCCCCGGCGTGGTGCCCCAGTGGCCCAGCAGCCGCCGCTTGACGTGCTCGGCCCGCAGCGGCTCGGTAAGCAGCGGATTGTCCAGCAGGTAGATCTGACCCACGGACAGGTAGTTCGCCGCCCGCCAGTAGGCGTTGAGCAGTTCGAGCTCCGCGGCGGACAGCGGGCCGGTGGCCTCGTCCGCGTCCTCCGGCCGCGCTGCGTCGACGACGCTGGTCATTCGCCGCTCCTCCTCCTGCCGGCCTGGCGCCGGCCGCCTCAGCCCTCCCCGACCAACGGACTGGACGCGACTTCCGTGCCGTCGTCGAGGGTGGAGATGCGGAAATCCGAGAAGACGTTGGGCGCCACCGCCTGCAGTTCGCGCAGAATCGTGACGGCGAGACCGCGAATCTCCACATCAGCGTGCTCGCTGGCGCGCATCGCGATGAAATGCCGCCATGCCCGGTAGTTCCCGGTGACGACGATGCGGGTCTCGGTCGCGTTCAACAGAACCGAGCGGGCGGCCTGCCGGGCCTGCTTGCGCCGTGAGGTGGGGGCGGAGATGTCGGCGAACCGCTTCTCCAACCCCTCCAGCAGCCGGCCGTACGCCTCCAGGGACGCCGCCGCGGCCTGTTCGAACAGCGCGTGCAGCTCCGGGTCGCCGGCCACGACCTCGGGCTCGACGATCGCCGCGTCGTGCTCGGGGACATAGCGCTGGGACAGCTGGCTGTAGGAGAAATGCCGGTGGCGGACCAGCTCGTGGGTGAGGCTGCGGGACACCCCGGTGAGGTAGAGCGAGACGGTGCCGTGTTCGAGCACCGACAGATGCCCCACGTCGAGGATGTGACGCAGGTAGCCGGCATTGGTCGCGGTCGCCGGGTTGGGCTTGCTCCAGCTCTGGTAGCAGGCCCGGCCGGCGAACTCCGCCAACGCCTGGCCGCCGTCCGCATCGGTGTTCCACGGCACGTCCGCCGGCGGGAGGAACTCGGTCTTCGCGATCACCTGGACCCGCATCCGGGCGGTCGCTCGGCCGGCGGGCGCCACCGCGGACCCCGGCGACGCCGCGTCGGATACCGCCTGGGACGCCGTCCCGGAATTCGGTTCGGACGCCGGCTCGGACACTGCCACCTCCATCGTCCACCGCGGCCTCCCGGGGCGACCCTTGCCCCGGCGCGGACTTCGACCACGGTAGACGCTGCGCTGCCCTCGGCGTACGTCGGACCTCGCGAACCTGCACCTGGCCGTGCAGGCACGGACCAGGAGGGCAGTCCGCAGTCAGCCGGAGCAGGCCGGCCAGCTTCGCCACAATCGGTCGAGCCGTGCCGCAATCAGTAGAGCGGGCCAGCAATCGCCCAACGCGGCCGGTGTCGGCACCCACTTACCCGTCCGGTCACGCGATCGGCGCACGGGGATTGAGGGCCGCCGCAGGCGTGGTACACCGGTTGTGGGCGCCTCGCCAGTCCCCAACGGCGAGGAGTCGCAGTGCCCGCTCGCGCGGCGTGGCCTGGCGTGGCCGGGGGTCTCCGCCCCCGTCAATCCCCGGCCGCCCAGCCACGTCGCGACGGGCAGCCCTCCCCCGCGATGGCGCGGCGGTCCACCCGCCGCGCACATCCGGAATCCGCTTCTTTCGGAATCCGCTTCTTTCCCGTCAGGACGAGCTCGGGTGCCAGGCGGCGGGGTCGGCGGCGGTCTGGTCACCGGTCGCCATGTTCTTCACCTCGTGCTCCCGGCCCTCGTCGAAGGGGGGGAACCAGACGAAGCCGATGCCCTTGCGGGCGGCGTACCGGACCTGCTTGGCCAACTTGTCCGGCTGGTGGTAGGTCTCGACCTTCAGCCCGCGGGCGCGCAGCGCCGTCGCGGTGGCCAGCGCCGCCGCCCGGCGCTCGGCGGCGGGGACGACCACGAGCACGTCGGCCGGGCTCGCCGGGCCGGTCGGCAGCAGGCCCTCGGCGAGGAGCTTGGCGAAAATGCGGGTCAGGCCGATGGAGATGCCGACCCCGGGCAGGCTTCGGCGGATGAACGAGCCGGCCAGGTTCTCGTACCGGCCGCCGGAGCAGATGCTGCCGAAGTCGGGCCAGTCGACGAACTTCGCCTCGTAGACGGTGCCGGTGTAGTAGTCGAGGCCGCGGGCGATCGACAGGTCCGCGACGACGCTGCCCGTGGGCAGGTCGGCGAGGTCGTCGAGGACCTGGGCGAGCTCGTCGAGGCCCTCGGTGAGCAGATCCGACTTCACGCCCAGGCGCCGCACCTCGTCGACGACCCCGGGGCCGGTCGCCCGGATCGCGGCAAGATCGAGACAGGCCCGCACCTGGTCCGCGTCGAGTCCGGCCTGGGCTGCGAGCAGGTTCGCGACGCCGTCGGGGCCGATCTTGTCCATCTTGTCGGCGATCCGGATGACCGCGAGCGGATCGCCGATGCCCAGCCCCTCGTAGAAGCCCTGCAGCACCTTACGGTTGTTGATGTTGAGGGTCCAGGGCGGGACGCCCAGGGTGCCCAGCACCTCGTGGACGATCCGGGGCAGCTCGGCGTCGAAGTGCAGGGGCACCCGGTCGACGTTGATGACGTCGATGTCGCACTGGGTGAACTCGCGGAAGCGGCCTTCCTGGGGCCGCTCGCCGCGCCACACCCGCTGCATCTGGTAGCGCTTGAACGGGAAGACGAGCTCGTTGAAGTGCGCGGCGACGTACCGGGCGAACGGCACGGTCAGGTCGAAGTGCAGGCCGAGGCGGGCGCTGTCGTCGTCGGCGTCGGCCTGCAGGCGCCGCAGCGTGTAGACCTCCTGGGAGGTCTCCCCCTTCGCGGTGAGCACGTCCAGAGCCTCGACCGACGGGGTCTCCACCGAGCTGAACCCGTAACGCTCGAAGGTCGCCCGGATCGTGTCGAGCCAGCGCTGCTCGACGATCCGGACCTCGGGCAGCCACTCCGGGAAACCACTGACGGGCAGGGGGCGGACGATCGGCGCGTCACTCATCGCCGGGAAGTCTCCTCATCGATCTCGAACGGACGGGCACCTGCCGTCCCGGGCGCGGCCGACCGCGACGCCGGGACCGGGCTCACCGATGTCGAACGAGACGACGCATGCGTTGCACCCTACCTCGCCGATCACCGGGGCCGCCCCGCCGGGACGGAGCCTGCGCCCCATCGGGCCCCGTCCCGGCGGAGCACGCACCCGCGCCGCTCAGGACCGGCGCCCCACCGGTGCCTCGATCTCCGCGTCGCGGGGGGCGGCACCGTCCGAGTCGGCCGCGGCGGGTAGCCCGAAGCGCGGCCGCTGCTCCGGAACGGGGCTGGGGATGACCCCCGTCGGCCGGCCGGGAGCCAGGTAGACCCAGCCGGCCTGGCGCCAGCGGTCGCCGTCGAGGGCGTGCCGACCGTCAATGATCAGTTTGCGGCGGACAAGGCGGCCCAGCTGGGCCGGGTCGAGCTCGGCGAACTGGCGCCACTCGGTCAGCAGCACGACGGCGTCGGCGTCCACGGCCACGTCCTCGACGGTCTCGCTGTAGGCGACGCCGGGCAGGGCGCGCCGCGCGTTGAGGGTCGCGACCGGGTCGACGACCGTCACGTCGGCGCCGGTGCGGGCCAACAGGTCCGCGACCGCGAGCGCCGGCGAGTCGCGCACGTCGTCCGAGTTCGGTTTGAAGGCGGCGCCGAGCAGGAGCAGCCGCCGATGCGACAGCGTGCCGTCGAGCGCCGCGGCGACCAGGTCGACGATCCGGTCCCGGCGCCGGTTGTTGATCTCGTCGATCTCGCGCAGGAACCGCAGCGCGACGCCGACGCCGAGCTCGTCGGCCCGGGCCTGAAAGGCGCGGATGTCCTTGGGCAGGCAGCCGCCGCCGAACCCGACGCCGGGGCGAAGGAAGTTGCCGCCGATGCGGACGTCGTGGGACAGCGCCTCGGCCAGGGTGAGCACGTCGGCGTCGACGGCCTCGCACACCTCGGCCATCGCGTTGATGAAGGAGATCTTCGTGGCGAGGAAGGAGTTCGCCGCGGTCTTGACCAGCTCCGCGGTTGCGTAGTCGGTCACGATCACCGGCACGCCCTGGGCGATCACCGGGGCGAAGGCCGCCCGCAGCGCCCCCTCGGCGGCCGGTGAGGCAACCCCGAACACGAGCCGGTCGGGATGCAGGGTGTCGGCCACGGCGAAGCCTTCCCGCAGGAACTCCGGGTTCCAGGCGAGCTGCACGCCGGCAAGGTCGGGGACGATCTCGGCGTGGGTCTCGGCGTCCGTCACCGCGCCGGTCACGGACGCCCCGGTGACGCTCGAACCGGTCACGCCGGGGCCGTCCGCATCGGCGAGGCCCGGACCGGCGGAGTCCCCCGTCAGGCCGGCCGCCCGGTTCGCCGGGGCGAGCCGGGCGAGGGTCCGGGCGATCCCGGCGGCCGTGCCGGCCGGGACGGTCGACTTGCCGACCACCAGACACGGCCTGGTCAGCATGGGCGCCAGCCGCTCGATGGCCGCGTTGAGATGGCCGAGGTCCGCCCCGTAGCCATCGGGACGCTGCGGCGTGCCGACGCACACGAAGTGCACGTCACCGAATTCGGCGATCTCCTCGAAGGAGATCGTGAAGCGCAGCCGGCCGGTGGCGAGGTTCGTTCGCAGCAGATCGGCGAGATCCGGCTCGAAGAACGGAATCTCGCCCGCGGAGAGCCGGGAGATCTTCGAGTGGTCGACGTCGACGGCCAGCACCTCGAAGCCCAGTTCGGCCATACAGACCGCGTGCGTGGCGCCGAGATAGCCGGTTCCGATGACCGTCAGACGGGGTCGAGGCCCGCTGGCCGGAGCCTTCGCGTCCTCATGGCTGTCCGACATGCTCATCAGGCTCCTCTCCATTGTCGTACCCCTCTGGATTGAGGCGCTGGAACTGCCAGGCGTCCCGACACATGTCCGCGACGCTGCGGCGAGCGGTCCAGCCGAGCGCCTCGCGGGCGAGCGTGGCGTCGGCGACGAGCGCGGCGACGTCGCCGGGCCGTCGCGCCACGACGCGGCAGGGAAGATCCTGGCCACAAGCGGCGGAGAAAGCCGCGTGCAGCTCCCGCACGGACGTCCCGGCGCCGGTTCCCAGATTGATGACCCGGTGCCCCGCCTGGTCAGCGAGGTGATCGACGGCCTGCCGATGGCCCTCGGCCAGGTCGACCACATGGATGTAGTCGCGCACCCCGGTGCCGTCGGGCGTTGGGTAGTCGTCGCCGAAGATGGCCAGCTCGGCGCGCCGGCCGACCGCCACCTGGGCGAGATATGGCATGACGTTGTTCGGCACGCCGTGGGGATCCTCGCCGAGCAGGCCGGACTCGTGCGCCCCGGCGGGGTTGAAGTACCGCAGCGAGATGACGTGCCAGGCCGGGTCGTGGGCACAGACGTCGGCGAGGATCTGCTCGCACATCCACTTGGTGCGCGAGTAGGGGTTGGTCGGCCGAGCCGGGGTGTCCTCGGTGATCGGAACCGTGTCGACCTCGCCGTGGATGGAGCAGGACGACGAGAAGACCAGGCGGTGCACGCCGTGCTCCGCCATGACGCTGACGAGGCCGAGGGTGGCGTTGACGTTGGTGTCGTAGTACTCCAGCGGCATCTCGACCGACTCGCCCACCGCCTTGCGCGCGGCAAAGTGGATCACAGCGTCGACCGGCCAGCGACGGAACACCTCGCCCAGAGCCACCCGGTCACGCACGTCGAGCCGGACGAACTCGAGGCTCTGGCCGGCGACTTTACGCAGCCGGTCCAAAACCCGCGGCGAGCTGTTGATGAAGTTGTCCACACCCACCACCCGGTGCCCCGCCGCCAGGAGCTCGACGCAGGTGTGGGAGCCGATGAATCCGGCGGCCCCGGTCACCAGGATGATCCCGGCCCGGTCCGTCGACGTCATACCTCGACCATCCGATTCCTCTTCGTCGGCTCGGCTCTTCGGGCAACCCGGCCGGTCGGGCAACCCGGCCGTTTCAGGCAACCCGGCTGTTTAGTCAAGTCGGGCAACCCGCGTTCGCAGAAGACAGCTCGCGGAGCACCGCAGCGCAGGAGGCCGCGGACAACCGGAACAGGAGAACATAACCCTCGGGTCGAACGGTCACCACCCCCGCTTTCGGGGTCAGCCGGGCGCCGCCGGGCATTCGAGCTCTCGGGCCAGCCGGGTCGGTTCTCCACCCGACCCGCGCCATTGATGGACCACAACGTGGGCGAGCGTTTTCGGGAGTGCCACCCGCGAAACGCCGGGGCCGGACAGGTGTCCGCCCGGACACCGGCGGAGTACACCGCGTGCTCAGGCGACCTGGCGACTCTCGGTGAGCTGATCGGCGAACCAGGAGATCGTGCGGGTCAGGCCGTCGTCCAGGCTGGTCTTCGGCTCCCAGCCGAGCCGGGTGCGAGCGATGGTGATGTCCGGCTGGCGCACGGAGGGATCGTCCTGGGGCCGCGGGACGAAGGTGATCGGCACCGTCGACCCGCACAGGTCGCGCACGAGCTTCGCCGTGTCGAGGATCGACATCTCGTGCGGGTTGCCGATGTTCACCGGGCCGGGCAGGTCCGAGTGCAGCAGCCGGACGATCCCGTCGATCAGGTCGTCGACGTAGCAGATGGACCGGGTCTGGGAGCCGTCACCGGCGACGGTGATGGGCTCCCCGCGCAGCGCCTGGGAGACGAAGGCGGGGATGGCACGCCCGTCATCCAGCCGCATCCGGGGGCCGTAGGTGTTGAAGATCCGCACGATCGCCGTGTCGACGCCGTGCTTGCGGTGGTAGGCCATGGTCACGGCCTCGGCGAATCGCTTTGCCTCGTCGTAGACGCTGCGCGGGCCGACCGGGTTGACGTTACCCCAGTAGTCCTCCGGCTGCGGATTGACCTGCGGGTCCCCGTAAGTCTCCGAGGTGGAGGCGAGCAGGAATCGGGCGCCTTTCTCCCGAGCAAGACCCAAAGCGTGGAAAGTACCCAGCGAGCCGACCTTCAGCGTCTCGATCGGCAGCTCGTAATAATCGAGCGGCGATGCCGGTGAGGCGAAATGCAGCACAACGTCAACCGGGCCGGAAACATAGATGAAATCGTTCACGTTCCGGTTGATCAGACGGAAACGAGGATCGACGAGCAGGTGCTCCACGTTCTCCGGCCGGCCGGTGAGGAAGTTGTCGAAGCAGATGACCTCGTAGCCGTCGCCGAGCAGACGCTCACAGAGGTGACTGCCGAGGAAACCGGCGCCGCCGGTCACTATCGCACGCACGTCGAGTGCTCCCGGATCTGAAACATCGAGGACCCTGGAGAGTGGCCACCGACCGCCGGTGGGACGGACGGCGACGCGGACGGACACATCCCGAGAGCCAGACAAGAGTGCGACGCAGTGGTTCGGTCGGCGCCGCACGGGCAGGTGAAGAGGCCGGGAACCCGGACCTCAGATTATCCGGAATCGAGGGATCACCGTGATCGCTGGTCCGTCGGGGTGGTCAACACTGCCACCGCCGGACCGGCCTTGAAAGGCCGCATGACACCACCACAGCACTACCCCCCAGTAGTCCAGACAGCCGTCTACAACGGCCTTCGAGCATGGTACACAGGGCGTCGACCCGTTAGTACCGCACCCCGCCCCCCGCGTCAGCCTCCTACCAGGAAATCCGCGGTCGGGGGCCGCGCCTGATCGCACCGCATGAGCAGTCAATACTCCCGATCGAGCCTGTTCGCATTCGGTAGGCAAACAGCCGCCGTCCGGCTCAGTGGACGCTCCGAGCATCGCAAACCGAGCCAGCCGGTAATCCCACGGCCACTTCAACGCCGATTTCGGGCTCGGGCCGGGCCCGCCGGTCAGCGCGGATCGCGCTCGAGGGCGATGGCGTGCCGCATCGCGGCACGTCCACGCCGGGAGTCGCCGGCATCGCCGTAGGAGACCGCAAGCCGGTACCAACGCCGCCAGTCGCCAGGGTCCGCCTCCACCTCGGCCCGCCGAAGCGCGAACACCGCGTCGGCCGAGGCCCGGTCGATGCGCCCCGAGGGCCGACGGACCAGGACCGGCTCGCCGGCCTCCCCCGCCCCGCCAGACCCGGCCACCTCGCCAAACCTGGTTACTTCGCCAGACCCGACCATCCCGCCAGGCCCAGCCATCCCGCCAGGCCCAGCCATCCCGCCGACGGCCAGCAGGCCGGCAAGCCGGCCGCTCTCGCGACCGAACCGCAGCTCGCGCGCGATGACGACAAGCCCGACCACGGGCAACAGCAGCACCCCGATGCCGAGCCCGCGGGCGGCCCAGCGATCATCGCCGAGCAGAACGATGCCGCGCCAGCCGATCAGGCCGAGATAGAACAGGCAGGCAGCGACCAGGATGGCGACCGTCGCCCGGGCCCTCACCCGCCCGCTCCGTCGCCGCCCGACTCAAGCCGGAGCCGGGCTCCGGCCGAGGTCGCCACGGCCAGTCGCCCAGCCTGGCGCACGCAGCAGAACAACGCGACGTGCAGGGGGCGGCCCGGCGGAAGAAGGACGCCGCCGTCGATCTCGTATCGGGTGTTGGTCACCTTGTGGGCCTGCGCGCGGGGATCATCAGCGGCCGTCGGCGGTCCGTCCGGCCGGCAGACCACCATCATCTCCGTGCAGCCAGCCGGCCAGGTCCATCGCAGCCGTTCACCGACCCACCGTAGCCCGGCCGGCGGGGGAAGGACGTCGGCGGCAGTGCCGGTGGGCGCATCGAAGCCTGCGCCTGACTCGTCACGATCCCCCGGCGACGGCGCACCGGTCAGCGTGACCGGGCCGTCGGTTCCCAGATCGGCCTCGGTCGTCCCGGCCGGCGTCGACCAGGCGCCGCCGACGCCGGCGGCGACCTCGTAACGGGGAATCGCCCCGCCGGGCGGTGCGCCACCGTCCTCCAGGCTGTTGCCCGCGGTTACGCCGACCGCTCGGCCGACGCCGTCGGCGGCAAAGCGGGTGACCCGGTAGCGCACCTCGCTGGCGGTCGTCGACGGCCGCCAGCTCACCAGGACCGAACGGCCGTCCCGGTGAGCTCGCACCGCCGCCGGCGGAGTCGGGGCGGGGCCGGGCCGGCTTCGCGCGAGCAGCGTCGAGGCCTCGGCGTGGTCGGTGACCAGCGCGAGGGCCTCACCGAGCAGGCGCTCGCGGTCGACGTCACCGGCCGTGCGGGCTCGGGCGACGAGCTCGTCGGCGGTGGTGCAGCGGGCCACGGCAAGGGACAGCAGCTCCCCGGCGAGCTGATTGCCCGGGCCGGGCACATCGGCGGCGGTCTCGGCGAGCCGCCGGGCCGCGGGCAGCACCGCCCGGTACCGGCCGGCCGCAACCAGCGGAGCGAGGATCGCCCAGCCATCGCCCGCTGCCCGGATCGCGGTCCGCACCTCGTCGTCCACCGCCCGGATGGGCGGCAGGGTCTCGCCGGCGAGCTCCCGGGCGGTGGCCACGTGCTTGCCGGCCTCCACCGGCCGGCCGGCCCGCAGCGCCGCACGGGCCCGGGACACCGCCGGCCGCCAGTCGTCCGCCCGGGCCGGCGGCAACCCGCCCGCCGGGGGCGGCAGCGACGGCGCGGTGACCCCCTGTTCTCGGGCGAGGGCGCCGACAACGGCACGCGCCCGCTGCGGGTCGAGGCCATCTGCCTCCGCCTCGGCGACGAGTTCGGCCGTCTCGGCCGCAAGCAGCGCGTCTTCGACGAGGATCGCCGCCGCCACCCGCGGCCGCAGCCGCTCGCTCGTCGCGGCGGCAAGCGCGTCGAGGTAGGCGTCCGGGTCACCCTCGACCAGCAGCGCACCGACGGCGGCCAGCAGATCGTCGAGCAGGGCGCGGCGGCGGTCCGGTCGGCGGGCGCGGTTGCGCATCAGCGCCTCGTCGCGCAGTTGCCGGATCTGCTCGCGCGGGGCGCCAGGCGACACGCCGAGCAGGGCGAACAGGCTGCGTGGCGGGGCGGACGCGGTGATCCGGCCCAGCTCGTCGAGGTCGGCCCGGATCTGACGGAGCACCTCGGCGGGAATCGGCTCGGGCCGCGGCCGGTCGGCCGGCCCGGCGGCCGGGCTCACGGGGACGATCCGATGACGGCGGGTCCGCAGGGCGAACGCGGATTCGTCGATGCCCTGGGTCGCCGCCCAGGTCCGCAGGCCGGCGACCCGGTCGGCCGGGATGCCTCCGAACCGGGCCACGAGGCGGGTGACGGCGGCGTCCAACGCGGCGAACCGCTCGTCGTCGCGGGCGGCGCGGGCGGCGGCGACTCGATCGCGCAGGGTGAGGCGCGTGGTGCGGTCGGCGAGCGCCGTGGACAGCTCGGTGTGCAGGTCGAGCAGGCCGATGATCACCCCACGGTAGCGGGGATGGTCCCGGCTGCGCTGCCAGAAGGCCCAGACCTCAGCGATGCGGGCACGGATCGCCGCATCGCCGAGCGTGTCCACCTCCGCCAGCGGGATGTCGTAGATCTCGAACGGGTCGCTGTGCTCGGCGCCGCCGCGGCGGTGCACCACGGCGAGCACCCGGCGACGGTAGTCGTCGGAGTCGAAGGCCCGCATCGTCGTCCTCCCGTCAGCCCCAGCCGCCCGGCAGGCCGCCCAGCCCGCCTGCCGGCCCGCCCAACCCGCCGGCCGCGCCACCGGACCCACCATCCGGATCCGTCGGTGGATCCGTCGGCGGATCCTGCCGGCCGTCGACGCGCGGGAGGCCACCACGTTCCCGGCGGGCCCGGGCGACCTGCTCCCGCTCGCGGGCCACATCAGCCTGGCTCAGCGCCGCCGATGTCTCGACCCGCACCGTCAGAGGCTGGTCGGCGAGGCCCTCGTGGGTGGCCGTGACCTCCAGGATGCCGTCGAAGCCCATCCGGAAGAGGATCTGGATCTGCGACCCGGCGGGGAAACCAGGCGGGATGCCGGTGATCTCGGCCTCGGCTATCACCTTGTTGTCGTCGACCCGGGTCGACTCCACCCCGCCGGCCTGCTCGACCACGTACACGGTGACGGCGTCCTGGTCGTCGCGCACCGTCCCGAAGGAGCGCCGGACCGCGATCGGAAGCCGGTCGTTGCGGTGCACCAGGAACACCGCGCCCTGCTCGCCGCGGCGGCTGAGCGCCAGCACTCCGAAGCCCCGGGAAACGACGTTGACGACCTGCACCTCGACGGTCCGGCGCACCCGTTGAGCGGGCAGGCCGAGCACGTCGGCGAGCCGCCGGCAGGCGGCGTCCAGGTCGGCCGAGGCGGCGGCGTCCACCCCGGCGCCGTCGACAAGCTGGCCGCGGGTCACCAGATCGGCGAGCACCAGCCGTTCCAGCGCCTTCTTCTCACCGTAGATGGCGGCCCCCCGGGCAACCGCGAGATCCGGATCGGACAGCTCCACGGGCACCCCGAACTCGGCGGCGAGGCGGCGAGTCACGGCGGGCATCCGCGAGGCGCCGCCGACGAGCAGGATCCGGTCGATCCCACGGACCCCGCGGACCAGCGCCGCGTCGCGGGCGGCCCGGGTCAGGGCGATGGTCCGGTCGAGTAGCCCGGCGGTGAGCCGTTCCAGCTCGTCGCGGGTAAGCGGCATCTCGGTGCGGCGGCCGGCGTGTTCGACGACGATGGTCGTGGTGGTCGCGTCGGTGAGGTCCCGCCGCGCCCGTTCGGCAGCAAGCAGCAGCGCCTGGGAGCCCTCCCCCTCGTCGAGGGGGTCCGGGACGCCCGGGTGCTCGGCGAGGAACCGGTCGCACAGGTACAACACGATCTTTTCGTCCCAGTCGGCGCCGCCGAGCTGATGGTCACCGTCGACGGCGACGACGGAGACCCGGCGGTCCGCGAGCTCCACGACCGTGACGTCGAAGGTGCCGCCGCCCAGGTCGTAGACGAGGGCGATCTCCTCCGCCGCGGTGCCCGGCCCGCCGAGGGTGCGCCGGGCACCGATCTCGAAGCGGGCGAACCCGTAGGACAACGCCGCCGCGGTCGGCTCGTTGATGACGTCGACGACGTTGAGCCCCGCGTACTCGCCGGCCAGGACCGTCGCCCGGCGTTCGGTGTCCCCGAAGTAGGCCGGAACGGTGATCACGACGTCCTCGACCCGCTCGCCGGTGGCCAGCGCGGTGTCGGCGACCAGGGCCTTGAGGATCAGGCCGCTGACGGCCGGCGCGGACCAGGCCGCGCCCTGGGTGATGAATCGCCAGTCGCCGTCGCCCATCCGCCGTTTGACCAGCGAGCAGACGTCGTCGGGCCGGGCCCGGGCGAGCTCACGGGCGGTCTGCCCGGTGAGGTAGTCGTCCGCGCCGACGAACAGCACGACGCTCGGCAGCGTCAGCGCGCCGTCGGACAACGGCACGATCTGCGGCTCCCCGGCGCCCGAGACGCGGGCCAGGCAGCTGAACGTCGTGCCCAGATCGATTCCGAAGACGCTTCGGGTACCCGCCGGCGGCCGGCGGTCAACGTGTCCGACCACACCCGAAAACCTATCTTTCACGGCCGAGCGATCCCGCGGACACCCGGTGATTAATCCAGGTCGAGCAGGTGCTCCAGGCCGACGGTCAGGCCGGGACGATCGACGATGCGTCGCACGGCGAGCAGCACGCCCGGCATGAAGGAGGTGCGGTCGTAGGAGTCGTGACGCAGGGTCAGGGTCTCCCCCGCCCCGCCGAGCAGAACCTCCTGGTGGGCGACGAGACCCGCGAGGCGTACGGCATGCACGGGCACGCCCGCGACCCGGGCACCGCGGGCACCGTCGAGCGCCGTGGCCGTCGCGTCCGGACCGCCCGGCGCGAGTCCGGCGGTCTCGCGGGCCTCGGCGATGAGCTCGGCGGTGCGCCGGGCGGTGCCGCTCGGCGCGTCGACCTTGTTGGGATGGTGCAACTCGACGATTTCGACGGAGTCGAAGAAGCGGGCGGCCCGCGCGGCGAACATCATCATGAGCACGGCGGCAACCCCGAAGTTCGGGGCGATCAGCACCCCGACCTTCGGCACGTCACCGAGCCAGCCGCGCACCGTCGCCAGCCGCCCGTCGTCGAAGCCGGTCGTGCCGACGACGACATGCCGGCCTGCCTCGACACACCAGCGGATGTTGTCGAGCACCGCGTCCGGCGTGGTGAAATCGACGACCACCTCGGCCGCGGCGAGCGCGGCCCGGTCGTCGCCGGCGTCGAGCGCGGCGACGAGCGCGAGGTCCGGGGCGGCATCGACGGCGGCACACACCGTCGACCCCATGCGGCCACCTGCGCCGAGAACCCCCACCGTGAGCTGCTCGCTCATGCCTGTTCCCTCCGTGGGCACCGAACGCCGACTGGCGTCGCGGTCACTGGACGCCGCGGCCGGCCGCGGGCCCGCGCCTGACGCCCGCGGCCGAAGGTTCAGCGGGCGACGGCCGCGCCGAAGTCGTGATCGTCGAACGGCCCGATGACGCCGAGGGCCCAGGGCTGCTCGACGAGCGTCGCGGCGATCCCGGCGACGTCGTCCAGCGTGACCGCGTTCACCCGAGCAATGATCTCGTCAACGGACAGTAGCTCACCGTGAACGAGCTCGCTCTTGCCCAGCCGGCTCATCCGCGAGCCGGTGTCCTCCAGCCCGAGGACGAGGGAGCCGTGGCTCTGCCCGCGGGCGCGGTCGAGCTCCTCGGCGCCGATCCCGCGCTCGGCGATGGATCGCACCTCGTCCCGGGCGATCGCCAGGACCTCGTCAGCGCGCTTGGGGGCGCAGCCGGCGTAGACGCCGAACAGGCCGGCGTCGGCGAAGTGCGACGCAAACGAGTACACCGAGTAGGCCAGGCCCCGCTTCTCGCGAATCTCCTGGAACAGCCGGGAGCTCATCCCGCCGCCCAGCGCCGTCGAGAGCACCCCGAGCGCGAAGCGGCGCGGATCATGCCGGGACAGGCCGACGGTGCCCAGCACAAGGTTCGCCTGTTCGGTGGGCCGCTCGGAAACGACGATGCCGGGCGCCGGCGGGTAGTCGTAGCTGCCGGCTCGCACCTCCGACGGCTCCGCGGCCGACGTCAGGTGATCGCCGAAGGCCTCTGCGACGAGCGCGAGCACGCGATCGTGCTCCAGGTTTCCGGCGATCGAGACGACCATCGCCGGCGGAACGTACCGGGAGCGGTAGTAGTCGGCGATGGTCTCGCGGCCCAGCCCCTCGATCGACTCGATCGTGCCGAGCACCGGCCGGCCGAGCGCCGACGCGCCGAGCATCGCCTCGGCGAAGACGTCGTGGACGACGTCGCCCGGATCGTCCTCGTGCATGGCGATCTCCTCGAGGATCACGCCACGCTCGGCCTCGACGTCGTCGGCGGTCACCAGCGAGTTGGTGACCATGTCGGCGACGACGCCGATGGCCATTTCGAGATCGGAGTCGAGCACCCGCGCGTAGTAGCAGGTGTACTCCTTGCCCGTGAACGCGTTGAGGTCGCCGCCGACCGCCTCGACCGACGCGCTGATCGTCAGGGCATCCCGGCTCGGGGTGCCCTTGAACAGCAGGTGCTCGAGGTAGTGGGAGCAGCCGGCGGTCACCGGGGTCTCGTCGCGCGAGCCGACGCCCACCCAGACGCCGATCGCGGCCGAGCGGACCCCGGGGACATGCTCGGTGATGACGCGCAGCCCACCGGGCAGCACGGTGCGCAGCACCGTGCCGCCCAGCAACGACTCGCTGACGGACCCGCCCGCGAGCAGGCGGGCCACTCGCTCACCTGCGCCCGCGACGCCCTGACCCGCGACGCCGCCGGAGTCGGCCGAGCCGGAGGAGCGGGTCAGGTCAGGCGTGGGGGTGTCGGTCACGTCGCGCCGTCAGGAGGTCGCCGCCGCGTCCGCGGCCTCGGCACTCGGGGACAGGCTGATCTTGCCGCGGGCGTCGATCTCGGTGATCTCCACCTGGAGCTTCTGTCCCACGGTCAGCACGTCCTCGACCTTCTCCACCCGCTTGCCGCCCGAGAGCGTCTTGAGCTTGGACACGTGCAGCAGGCCGTCCCGGCCCGGGGTGAGCGAGACGAAGGCCCCGAAGTTGGTGATCTTGACGATGGTACCGAGGTACCGCTCGCCGACCTCGGGCATCTGCGGGTTGGCGATCGCGTTGATCGCCGAGCGAGCAGACTCCGCCGAGGGGCCGTCCACCGCGCCGATGTAGATCGTGCCGTCGTCCTCGACCGTGATCTCGGCGCCGCTGTCCGCCTGGATCTGGTTGATCATCTTGCCCTTGGGCCCGATGATCTCGCCGATCTTGTCAACCGGAATCTTCACCGAAATGACCCGCGGGGCGTGCGCGGACATCTCGTCCGGGCTGCCGATCGCCTCGGCCATGACGTCGAGGATCGCCAGCCGCGCGCCGCGCGCCTGCTGCAGGGCCGAGGCAAGCACCGAGGCGGGGATGCCGTCGAGCTTGGTGTCGAGCTGCAGGGCGGTGACGAAATCGCGGGTGCCGGCGACCTTGAAGTCCATGTCGCCGTAGGCGTCCTCGGCGCCGAGGATGTCGGTCAGCGTGACGTAGGCGTCGTCGGCGTGGACGAGCCCCATCGCGATGCCGGCAACCGGCGCCTTCAGCGGCACGCCGGCGTTGAGCAGGGACAGCGTGCTCGCGCAGACCGAGCCCATCGACGTGGAGCCATTGGAGCTCAGCGCCTCGGAGACCTGGCGGATCGCGTAGGGGAAGTCCTCGCGGCTGGGCAGCACCGGCAGCAGCGCCCGCTCGGCCAGCGCGCCGTGACCGATCTCGCGGCGCTTCGGCGAGCCGACACGCCCGGTCTCACCGGTGGAGTAGGGCGGGAAGTTGTAATTGTGCATGTACCGCTTGGTGCGATCGGGGTTGAGCGTGTCGACCGTCTGCTCCATGCGCAGCATCGCCAGCGTGGTGACACCGAGGATCTGCGTCTCGCCCCGCTCGAACAGCGCCGAGCCGTGCACCCGCGGGATGTAGTCGACCTCGGCGGACAGCGCCCGGATCTCGGTCGTCGACCGGCCGTCGATCCGCACGCCCTCGGTGACGATGCGGGAGCGGACGAGCTTCTTCGTCAGCGCCCGGTAGGCGGCGCCGATCTCCTTCTCCCGCCCCTCGAACTGGCCGGCGACCTTCTCGCCCGCCAGCTGGCGGACCCGGTCGAGCTCGTTCTCCCGCTCGGCCTTGCCGGCGATGCGCAGCGCGGCGGACAGCTCGTCGCCGACCGCGGCGGACAGCGCCTCGAGCACGTCGTCGTGGTGGTCGATGAAGACCGGGAACTCTCGCGCCGCCGCCTTGCCGGCCAGCGAGGCGAGCTCGCTCTGCGCCCGGCACAGCTCGCGGATGGCCGGCTTGGCGGCCTCCAGGCCGGCGGCGACGACCTCCTCGGTCGGCGCGGGCGCGCCCCCGGCGATCAGCTCCACCGTGCCCGGCGTGGCCTCCGCCTCGACCATCATGATCGCAACGTCGGAGCCGTCCTCGATGACCCGGCCGGCCACGACCATGTCGAAGGTGGCGCGAGCCAGCTCCGAATGCGTCGGGAAGGCGATCCACTCGCCATCGACGTAGCCGACCCGGGTGGCGCCGATCGGCCCGGTGAAGGGCAGTCCGGACAGGGTCGTCGACGCACTGGCGGCGTTGATCGCGACCACGTCGTAGAGCGTGTCCGGGTCGAGGGCCAGCACCGTGGCCACGACCTGGATCTCGTTGCGCAGCCCCTTGGCGAACGAGGGGCGCAGCGGCCGGTCGATGAGGCGGCAGGTGAGGATCGCGTCCTCACTCGGCCGGCCCTCGCGGCGGAAGAACGAACCGGGAATCCGCCCGGCGGCGTACATCCGCTCCTCGACGTCCACCGTCAGTGGGAAGAAGTCGAGCTGTTCCTTGGGCTGCTTGCTGACCGTCGTCGCCGAGAGAACCATCGTGTCGCCCAGGTAGGCGACGGCGGAACCGGCGGCCTGTCGGGCCAGCCGGCCGGTCTCGAAACGCACCGTACGGTTTCCGGCCGGGGTCGCAATGACCGCCTCGGCCGCATGTGTCGAGTCGTCCACTCGAACCACTCCATCCTCTTCTTCGGCCGGGTCCACGCAGCCGATCTTGTTCTGCGGCCGGGTCCGCGTCTGAGAGGATGCCGGCGCTCAGTCGAAGCCCCCGGGGGAGGGCGCCTGCCCACTCCCGGCGACCACGACCGAGGACCGGCGGCTCTCGCCACCACGGACCCGGTCAGATCCTCCGATCCGCCGACGGAGACCTCCGCCGACGGGCAACGCATCTGGTATCTACCCCCGATGCGTCAGAGGGAGCGTCCCCGAAGGGCCGCTCCCTCTTCGCGCTATCGCCGTAGCCCGAGTCGCTCGATCAGGGCCCGGTATCGACCGATATCCGTCTTCGAAAGGTAGTTCAGCAGCCGGCGACGGCGCCCGACGAGCAGGAGCAGGCCCCGACGGCTGTGATGGTCGTGCTTGTGCACCTTGAGGTGCTCGGTCAGATCGCTGATCCGACGGGTCAGCATCGCGACCTGCACCTCGGGTGAGCCGGTGTCCCGCTCAACGGTGGCGTAATCGGACATGATCTTCTGCTTGACGTCGCTCGCGAGCGGCACGCTGCACCCTCTCCTTCTGCTTCGGGACGGCGCGCGCCCGGGGTCTTCCTCACCCGAACCGACCTCCGGACCACAGCCTCATCGCCGCACTGTCCGGACGCGCCGCACCCGCCTGGACCCGAAGCCTATCAACCCGAGGGGAACCGCTCGGAGACCGGTCGCCCCGCGCCGGCGGGGCCGTGCCGATGGCACCGCCGTGCCAGGGGTCTCGGGCGCGCTCAGACAGGCAGCGTGACCGTTCTGGTCGCCTCGACGTCGGCCGCCATCTGGGTGACCAGCTCGTCCACCGACTCGAAGCGCAGTGTCGGGCGCAGGCGGCGGGTGAACTCGTAGGCCATGTACTCGCCGTAGAGATCCCCGTCGAAGTCCAGCAGAAACGCCTCCACCCGCCGCTCCCGGCCGGCGAACGTCGGATTCGTGCCGATCGAGATCGCGGCCGGCTGGCGGCGGCCGTCCCAGCAGGCAAAGCCCGCGTACACCCCGTCGGCGGGCACCGCCGCCCACGGCGTCACCTCGACGTTGGCCGTCGGGTAGCCGATCGTGCGGCCACGGGCGTCGCCGTGCACGACCACACCCTCGACCCGGTGTGGACGGGCCAGGGCCACGGCGGCCGACTCCACGTCACCCTCGGCGACACGGCGGCGGATCTCGGTCGAGGACAGCACCTGCTCCCCCGAGCGGACCAGCCGGACCCCGTCGACCTCGAACCCCTGCCGGGTCCCGTCCGCCGCCAGGGTAGCCAGCGTGCCGGCGGCCCGGTGACCGTAGGTGAAGTTCTCTCCCACCACGACCACACTGGCGCCCAGCCGCTCGACCAGCATCCCGTGTACGAACTCGGCCGGTGACAGCCGGCTGAAGTCCAGGGTGAACGGCTGCACGCAAAGCGCGTCGACGCCGATCGCCGCCAGCAGCTCGGCCTTGTGGCGCAACGTCGTCAGCAGGGCCGGATGGCTGCCGGGGCGAAGCACCTCACCCGGATGCGGGTCGAAGGTCAGGACGACGGCCCGCTCGCCGCGGTCGTGGGCGCGGCGCACCGCCTGCCCAATGATCTGCCGGTGTCCGAGGTGCACCCCGTCGAAGAAGCCGATCGTGACGACCCCGCCGCGCCACCCGGCCGGCGTGTTCTCCGCCCCTCGCCACGTTTGCACGGGGGAAGCCTAGGACATTCTCGCGCGGCACGGTCGAGCGCGGCCCTCGGCGATCTCGCGCGCGGTCAAGCCGGGGCGAACACGACCAGCGAACGGACCGCTTCGGCGCTCTCCTCGACCAGCGCCAGCACGGACCCGTCCGGCCCGAACACGCCGTAGGTGCCCGGCCGTCCTACCGGCGCCAACCGGCGACCGTGGCGCACGTCAACCGCCTCGTCCCCCGCCACGTCCCGGCGCGCGAAACCGGCCGCGACGGCCTCCGCCAACGGGATGACCGCCTCCGCGCCCAGCTCGGCGAACGTGTCGAGGCTCACCGCCCGGACGAGCCCGAACGGCCCCACGACGGTGCGCCGCAGCGCCGTGAGATGCCCCCCGCAGCCCAACGCGGCCCCGAGGTCGCGGGCGATCGCACGGATGTAGGTTCCGCTGGAGCAGCCGACCCGCACATCCAGATCGGAGCCCGCAGGGTCCGCCGCAGCGCCGTCGGATCGGCGGGCGAGCAGGTCGAAGCGGTGCACCGTGACCCGGCGGGCGGCGAGCTCGACCTGCTCACCGGCCCGCACCCGGGCGTAGGCACGCACCCCGTCGACCTTGACCGCGCTGACGCTCGACGGCACCTGGTCGATGCGCCCGGTCAGTGCCGCCATCGCCCGCGCGAGCCGCTCGGGATCGACGTCGACGGGCCGGTCCTCGAGCGGCTCGCCCTCGGCGTCGTCCGTCGTCGTGGAGCGGCCGAGCCGGATCGTCGCGTCGTACACCTTGTCGGTGAGTGCGAGGTGACCCAGCAGCCTCGTGCCCCGGCCGAGGCCGAGTAGCAGTACACCGGTCGCCATCGGGTCGAGGGTGCCGGCGTGGCCGACCCGGCGTTGCCCCAGAATGCGCCGGGCGCGGGCGACGACGTCATGCGAGGTGAGCCCGGCCGGCTTGTCCACGACCACGAGACCGTCGACCTGCGGCCCGCCCGCCGGGCGTGCTCCCCGCGGGCTCACCGGACGCTCACCGCCGAGCCCCGGTCTGCCCAACCCTGGTCCTGGACCTGGCCCTGGACCGGGGCGGGGGCGGGGG
>NZ_JAMPTM010000080.1 GCF_025403375.1 Frankia gtarii | reverse complement strand
TGTATAAGAGACAGCGCCCGCGCCCTCTACCTCGTCCAACGCCACGCCCCCGACCGAGACCACGACCTCCTCGGCCTGCACGACACGAACCCCACCGTCGACGAAACCCCGAGAACCAGCTGGCGCACCCCCGTGCTGCACGAGGCAACCGACGGAACCCTCCGCCTCCACGACTCCCGCCACGGCACCCTGCAGGTTGACAACCACACCCTGTCCACCGCCGTCACCCGATCCCCGAACGCACTCCGCGGCATCCTCGCCGACCACCCCTGGATCAACCTCGACGGCACCGAAACCCTCATCACCCTCGCCGCCCTCGTCACCGCCTACGCCCCCGAAGCCCTTGAAACCCCCGCCAGCGACAAGAAAGCCGGTGCTCACAGCGCGCCGTCCTCACCTGCGCTTGCCGGCCAGCCATCGATGCCCGCCGCCAACCCGCAGCACCCCCACGCCGTCGAGCCGCCGAATCTCACCCTTTGACGCCATCGGTCCGATGGTCGTGCAGGCCACGTCGGCGGATCTCCAGAAGCCGCTTCATCGGCTTACTCGCTCCCGGGAACTGACCCCACCTCGGCAGGCAGTTATGAGAGGGAGTCCGGACGCCCATCGACGCCGCGGCGCTGCGCGATGGCATCAAGCCCCGACAGGAGTGCGGGCAGCCGCGGGCCACGATCGACGGCCACGATCAGGTTCGGTAGGGCGTCGGTGAGCAGGTAGGCGGACGCGTCCGTGCGGGCGACGAGGTTCCACCCATCGCCCTCCACGCACAGCAGCCGCGCCGCCCCCGACGCGGGGTAGGCACGGACCCAGCCGCGCCGCACCGGCGGCCTGCTCAGGTACTCGCGGGCCGCGTCGAGTACCCGCTGCGCGACGGCGTCGCGGGCTTCTTCTGCCGGCCCCACAACGGGCAGGTCGAGATGGTCGAAGATGGTGTCCCAGTGCGCGCGGATCGCGTGGGCGATCCGCCGGCGCCGCACCACGGTCCACGGCAACGTCGGCGCGGGTTGCGCCGCTGTCCGGTGGGCCCAGAACTGCCGCCAGGCCGCCTGCACCGTGACCGGCGCGCCCAGCTCGCCGTAGCGGTCGCCGAGCCTGATCCAGTCGTCGGCGTCGATCAGGTCACGGCAGGCGTCGCACGCGTGCCAGCCGGCCTCGCCCCCGGTCTCCGCGCCGAGCACCTCGTGCTCCCCCACGAGCTCCCTCCCAGGAGGACGTCGACTGCGACGCTGGGGAAGATCCAGTTGGGATTCTCGTCGCCGCAGAATTGGCAGCGCGGACCGGGATCGAACTCCTCGGGCCACCCATCCCGAACATCCACCCACTGCCCGTCACCCGCTGGCGTGACCTCGGCCCAGCCGTCCTCGCTCGTCACGCCGACCCGGCCAGCGTCCCGCGTGACGACGGTCAGGCGCGCGGCCGGCGCGGACAACAGGTTCAGCACGTAGCCGTCATCGACCAGGGGCAGGTCGAGCGCGGCGCAGGCATCCGCGTAACCGCCAGCGAAGATCTCGGGCACCCGATCCGGCGCGACGACGGCGACCTTCAACGTCATTCATCTATTTTGCCAAAAATGGCCGTCAAGATACTTTTAGTTACAGTCTGCGGCGCGTCGCGGACCAGCCAGAACGTCATGGTCGTCACGACGACGCAGCGTCACCCCGCTCACGGTCGTCCGGCTCGACGACGGTTCAAAAGAAGCGCGGCAGCGTGCCGGTGGACCTCGGCGTTCCGGTCATCGCCGGCATCTGGGAGACGTGCACGCTCCGGCTCGTGGGGCCGCCGCCCTACGAGCCCGGTACGAACGCGCGCTCGCACAGCTACGCAGCGGACCGGGCCCGTACCTCGGGCCGACCGCCACCCTCATACCCAGGGACGCATTTGCGGATGGCCTCCCCCCTGCCGCGCCCACGCCCGCATGCCAACGGCTGACCGATGCCGGGGATCGAAGGTGCTCCGTCCCATGCCCAGCTGGCGGGCGATCGCCCGCTGGTGGGTGTGTGTCCCGCATCCAGCAGGGCGTGCACGGCCGCGTGGGTGCGCCCGGTCCGCTCGGCGAACCGGTAGTTGGTCGGCCCCAGCTACTCGGCCGCCTCGGGTGCCAGATCAGCTGGGGTGGGGTGTCGGCTGGCGCTGGTGAGCCCGTCCCGAGTTCGTGAGAGGTCGGGGTTCAGGTCGGCCCATCGTGGCCGAAAGGACGCACTACGTATAAATTGCAACATAATGGAGCTGGGGGCTTCCCACTGCAGTTGCGGGTGCGCCATGACCAAGGGGACCGGGGGGCCTATGGCGATCGAGTTGCCGGCAAAGGGACGGCAGGTGCGTGTCGACGGCACCCTGATGACGGTCCGGGATGCCGACTGGGCAGACGACGGAGCGATCGAGCTCTTCGTCCTCGACGCTGGTGGCGAGCCGCGCCGGATCCTGCTGTCCGAGCAGCAGCTGGCCAGCGGGCTGGTCCCGATTAACGACCGTGGTGGCGACCCCGCGCGGGCGCTGACGGCCCTGTGGGGGCGTTGGATGCAGCACGCCGTGCCCCGCATCCGCTCCGCGGTGCTGGCCACGCGTCCTCTGCGCCCGTACGCCCATCAGGACGATGCCGTCCACGGGCACATGCTCGGCCAGCCACGACTGCGGTTTCTCCTGGGAGACGAACCCGGAACCGGAAAAACGATCATGGCGGGGATGTATCTGACCGAAGGCTGCCGACAAGGCCTGGTCCAGGGCCGTTCCGTGATCATCGTGCCGGCGCACCTGGTTACCAAGTGGGAACGGGACTTGCGGCGCCTGTTCGGCGTGGAGACGCGACGTATCACCCACGAGTTGGCCGCCGATCCCGCCGACCTCGACCCGCGCTACGACGTGTGGCTCGCCTCGCTCGACCTGTTCACCCACAATACCGACGTGCGGCGAAAGATCGCCGGAGACCGGGCCTCCTGGTCTCTGGCGATCTTTGACGAGGCGCATCGGCTGACCCCCACCAGCCAGTACCTCGCCGCTGCCCGCGCGGCGGCCGGCCGCGCCCATCATCTGCTGCTGCTGACCGCCACCCCGCATCGCGGCAAGGAGCACTACTTCCGCGGGCTGATGAACCTGCTGGACCCGACGCTGTACCCGTGGGATCCCCGCCAGACCGACTACGAGACCGCGCTCGTCCCCAGCAGACTGTCGTTCCTCCGCCGGATGAAGGAAGAACTCGTCGACCACAGCGGCAGCGATCTTTTCCCGCCGCGGTTCTCCGAGACCGTCGCCGTCCGGCTCAGCTCCCACGAGGCAGCCGGCTACGACGCGGTCATGGACTACGTGGACGCCTTTTACGCCGACAGCGCCGTCCTCGCCCGCTCTATCTACGGCAAGCGCGCCGCGTCCAGCCTGCACGCTGCGGCGGCGACGATCCGCCGCCGTGAGGACGCGCTGAAAGCGGCGGCGAGCACACGCGGCACCCCGACGCTCCCCGACGACCTGCTGACCGCCGGAGGGCTGGGCGGGGCGGCCGATGATGATGACGCCTGGGCGCGGGCGGAGGACGCGATCGTGTCCGCCCGGACTCGGGACAGGCGGGCGGAGTTGGCCCGCGTGGCCGCGGTTCTGGACACGTTGCGCGCCGCGGAGCAGGCTGCTGTTCCGGCGAAGTGGACGGCGCTCATGGAATGCCTCGACCGGCATGGGATCCGCTCCGGCCACGGCCAGCTCCTAATGTTCACCGAGTTCACTGACACCGCCCACTGGCTGCGGAGCCGGTTCGAGCACGCCGGGTTCAGCACGGATGTCCTCAGCGGCTCGGCCGACTACCGGATCCGTGACTCGCTGCAGGAACGGTTCCTGGCCGGGGCGTTCCAGGTCCTGGTGTCGACCGACGCGGGCGGGGAGGGCATCGACCTGCAGTCCGCGCACGTCATGGCCAACTGGGATCTTCCCTGGTCGATGGTGCGCCTTGAACAGCGCATGGGCCGCCTACACCGGGTCGGCCAGAGTCATCGCGTGTTCGTCTACCACCTGGTCGCCCCGCACACTCGGGAGGGCCGCGTTCAGCAGGTCATGCTCAACAACATCGCGAGCGCCGCGGAGGCTCTGGACGGCAAGGTGTACGACCTGCTCGACGCCACTGCCGCTCGGGCTGGCTTCGACTGGGGTAAGGCGATGGTCGACGCTCAGGCCTGCCGCGAGGTCCCAATCCCCGAAGCCGCAGCTCTCGTTGAGACCGCGCGTGCGCTCATCGCCGACGAGCGTTCGCTGAGCACGCCGGCGAATGTCGGGGAGGCATTGGAGCGGTTCGCCGCAGACCGGCTTGAGGCGATCAACCCCGTCATCGTCGACGCGATGGTGGACCAGCTCGCCCGCAGCGACGGTTGGGCCATCGACCCCGGCCCGGCGAAAGGTATCCGCCGGCTCACCGCCGCCGGCGGACGGACCCTCCCGGCGGCACTCGGCGGTGGGCCCCAGGGGTATGTCGCCGCGGACGGAGCCTCGGTCCGTCAGGCGATCAACGACGGCGCGACCGGTCTCGACGATGTTGTTGTGCTTGGTCCGACCGAGGAGCCGTTCCAGGCGCTCGTCGCCCATGCGCTCACGGTCGGCGAGGAGGATCTCGTCCGCGGTGCGGCGCTCGTGGACGGCGCTTCCCTGACCTCGTATGTCCTGGCTTTGTTCGATGCGGACATCCAGCTGCATGACGGCGCTACCCGCGCGACTCGCAAGGCCCCCCTGCTCATCCGCTGCTCCGCCGGCCAGGCGCTGCCCGTGGCCTGGGAGTCGCTGATGACCCTGCGCGCCCCCGCGCCCGGGGATCCCGGTGCGACCGGACCGACCACGCTGCCACCGGCGACCAGGCATGACGCGACCGTCGCGGCCCAGGCAGAGCTGCGTGGCCAGGTCGCCGCGCTGACCACCGAACGGCAGGCCTGGATCAGGACCGCCAAGACACAGCTCGATGCCACCCAGTACCGGTTCGAGGAGTCCATCGCTGACCGCGCCCTTGTCGACCGGCGCAGGCTTCTCGCCGAGTTCGACGTGGTTAAGAAGCAGCGGCTCGCCATTCTCGACGACATTGCGCAGGTGGCAGCCAGCGCCGTGCGACTGGTCGGCTGGATTGCTGTCACCGGAGGCGCGCGAGTGGACCAACTCGGCTACGACCCCGATGCCGAGAAGGTCGCGATCGCAACCGTTGTCGCCGAGCTGGAGAGGCTCGGCTACGACGTCGACGACCGGCAGACCGCAGGGGTCGGCTACGACCTGTACGCCCGACACCGGGCCAGCCGGGAGCAGCGCCTCGTCGAGGTCAAGGGCCTGCAAGGAGGCCTGCGCGCGCTCTGGCTCGAAGAGCACGAATGGGCCCAGGCCCAGCAACGCGGTTCCGAGTACTGGCTGTACGTCGTCGACTCGTGTGCGACGGCTCCGATCGTCCGGCTACGCCAGCCCAACCCCGCCGCCACGCTGACCAGCTCGCGACGTATCGAGCGCATCCGGATTCCTCTGTCCGAACTGAAACGCCTGATCGGAGCCCAAACATGACTGTTCCGCTCGACGCCCCCGCCCCGGCGCCGGCTGCGGACACCATCACAACGAGCACGGCCACGGACCCGGCCGCACGTCTGATCGACACCTGGTTCCCCTGCTCCGAGGTCGACGAGGCGGTCCGCACGCCCGAGGGATCCGGTCGCCGGGAGAAGGCCCTGTTCACCTGGTTCGCCTCCCGGCCGATCGCGCAGGCACGTGCCGCCGTTCTGTGCTCGCTGCTACCCGACACACCCGGCAACCGTACGGACATCAAGGCTGTGATCAAGAAGAACGATCCGGCGGTCTGGGCCCGTCTACGTGCCCGCATCGCCGACCAGTACGGACCGAAACCCCCTGTCCTGCTGGACATGTTCTCTGGCAGGGGGATTCTCCCGCTGGAGGCCGCCCGCGCCGGTGCGTCCGCGGTCGGGACAGACCTGTCGCCGGTCGCGACACTCGGCGGCCAGCTACTCGCGGATTTCCCGATGCGGGACTGGTCGGCTGAGCCCACGGTGCCCTATGAGGTGCCGGACCACGCCGATGACGCCGACGAGGACACTTCGCCCGCAACCCGCCGAGGCCGTCGCCGGACCACGGCGGGCGCACGGGCCTTCGAGGAAATGGAGAACCTTGGGGTGGAGGAGCCCCGGCTTCTCCTTGACGTCCGCAAGGTCCTCGGAGAGGTAGGCAGACGCGTCGCGGCGGAAGTCGGCCATCTCTACCCAGACAACCCCGATCAAAAGGGAACCCCGTGGGCGTATCTGTGGGCGGTCACCCTGCCATGTGACGGCTGCGGCCGGCGGTTTCCGCTGACCGGGTCGATGGTGCTCCGGTACCCCTACATGCGGACCGACGATGTCGGGCAGTCCCTCCGGCTCCTGTTCGACGGCGACGAGTTCCGGACCGAGGTACACGACAGCCCCCCGCAGCAGGAACCGGTCTTCGCTGTACTTGCCGGCCGGCGCGGCAAGTCGGCCCGCTGTCCCTTTCCCGGCTGTGGTCGGGTCCACAGCCTCGATGTCGTGAAGGCCAAGGGGTTCGCCGACCAGTACAGAGACGCACTGCTCGCGGTGGCGGAGATCGACCGCGAGACCAACCGGAAGGTCTTCCGTGCTCCACGCGAAGACGAGACCGCCGCCGCCCACAGCGCCGACCCGGATTCCCTGCCTCCGATCGGGGGCATGAGCGCCATTCCGGACGAACGGATCCCGGCTGGTAACAAGGACAACGTGCGGGGAAGCGGCTACGGGTACCGGACATACGGATCCCTCTTCAACCCGCGGCAGGCAGTGCTCTTCGCCGCGACCGCCAGGGTCATCAACGATCTTTACGACGAGCTGGCCGGCATCGTCAGCCAGGACTATGCCCGCGCGCTCGCTGGTTTCGCTGCCAGCAACGTGATGCGACAGATCAAGTACAGCACGCGCGGTTCCGGTAGCCGTCCCCACGGACAGGCCGACGGCACGGAACAGAACCGTGTGCAGGTCGACCATGTTTTCTCGTCGCAGTCCGTTGTCAAACATCAGTTCGACTACCTTGAAGCTGGCCCGGGCACGGGGCCTGGAACGTGGGCTTCCGTATCCACCAGCCTGGTCAACGCCTTGGCTAAGGTACTGGAAGAGAACCAGGCCACCGGCCAGCACGCCCGCTTCCGCCGTCAGTCGGCAACCGCACTACCAATCCGCGATGGCACCGTCGACGTGATCGTCACGGATCCGCCCTACGACGACATGATTGTCTATAGCGACTCGTCGGACATCTTCTACGTCTGGTTCAAGCGAGCCCTCGCGAGTGCGATGCCTGGCCTCTTCGAGGGCGGTCCGAATGGACTCCAGGAGAAGGCCGACGAAATTGTCATCAAGGGCCGGGGGGCCAAGGGCGCCGGTGACCCCCGCAGTGACGACGCCCGCTACAGACGTCTGCTTGCCCAATCCTTTGATGAGGCGCGTCGCGTTCTCAAAGCTGCCGGCCACATGACCGTCATTTTCGGCCATGCCGACCCCGAGGCATGGAAGCGTCTACTCTCGGCGCTCGTCGACACCGGTTTCGTCGTGACCTCGTCGTGGCCCTCGCGCACCGAGACGGCCGTCACCGGCGTGGCAACAATCACCGTGACCGTGTCCATCGGCGCCCGGGTCGCACCGCCGAACAGGCCTGTCGGGATCGCGGCGCAGGTCGACGCCGAGGTCGTCACCCAGGTCAAGTATCTGTGCCGCGGCTGGGACATCGACGGGCTCGCCCTCGACGACCAGCTCATGGCCTCCTACGGGGCCGCGCTGCAGATCGTCGGCCGCTATGACAGGGTCATCGCCCCGGACGGCAGCGCTATGTCCCTTGAGCACTACATGACCCTCGCCCGGCGAGCGGTCCGGGACGCCGTCGCGCTGCGGCTGGACGAGCAGCCCTTGGAGACCTTCGACCCGCACACCCGCCTGGCGGTCTTCTGGCATGTGGTCCACGGCCGGGTCGACGTCCCCAAGGGCGAGGCTCGGTTCTTTGCCCAGTCCGACGGCCTGCGACTGGAGGACTTGCGCGGGCCCATTCTCACCGAGACCAGGGCCGGCTACCGGCTCCGCCATGACGCGCCTGGCCCACTGAGCCCGGCGTCAAGCACCTACGAGGTCGTCCGCGCGATGGCCGCAGCCTGGCCCGCAGGCACTGACAGCGTCGCGGCCTGTCTGTCCGCGGCCGAGCGGAGCCCCACCGACGCCCACGTGTGGGCACTCGTCGACTGGCTCACTACGAAACTGCCCACCTCCGACCCGGTGGCCGTTGCGCTCGCCGCGGTCAAGCGCAACCACGGCTCCATCCAGGCCGCCACACGCACGAGCACGCAGTCGACTTTCCAGTCCGCCCTGTTCGAGGAGACCCCGTGACCGGCCCCGCCCGCGCCCCGCACTGGGCCGGTGTCCTGACCCTGCGTGAGGAGGTCCGCCTCACCGACGGCTCTGTCGGCGACCTGCAGATGAGCCTGGCCAAGGCTGCCTACCAGACCGCGCTCGTGCCCTACGCCAGCTGTGCCTACTACACCGACATCACCCAACCCACCCCGCTGCTGGTCGGTTTCCTCAGCCGGGTGGCGCGGCGACTTGGTGTCACCGGTCTGGACACCACGGCGTGCTTTCACCTCGATCAGGGCATGGGCGGCGGGAAGAGCCATGCCCTCGTCGGCATCTGGCACATGATTGACAAACCTGATGTCTTCCTTTCTTCCGAGCTCGGCCGGGCGGTTGCCGTGGAGGCGACCGCGGGTGGGCACACTCTGGATCTGAGCACGGTCGTCCCGGTCCTGCTGATCGGCGACTCCGTGTCGCCCGGCAAATCTGACCCGCGGTTCGGCCCGGCCACGGACTTGTTTGGACGGCTGCTGTGGGGGTTGTTCGACGGCCACCCCGACCGAGTCGGCCGTTGGCGGCACTACGTCGACCTTGGCGCGAACAAGGCTACGTTGCAGGCCGCCTTCGCCGAGGTCGCCCGTCCGGTACTCGTCGTCGTCGACGAGCTCATGGACTACGCGATGGCCCTCTCCGACAAGACCACCATCGGTGGCCTCCCCGGGGAGCAGGCGTTCCTCAACGCCCTCACCGAGGCTGTCGGAGACCAGCCCCAGGTCGCGCTGGTCGTCGTGATGATCCGCAGTGACGAGGATGAGAAGGGTTACCATCCCGCCGCCGCGGACCTGCGCGCCTATCTGACTGCCCGGCTTCAGCGCAACGGTGAGACCGTCACCGTCACTGAACCGGCGGACTTCGCCCATATCATCCGCCGCCGCCTGTTTACCCGGGCTGACGTGGACGACCCGGCCCGCGCGGTCGCCCGCGCATGCGTCGCCGCCGCCGACGACGTCTGGGCCAGCCAGGTGTACCGCCGGCTAGGCGCCGGCCGCGGGCTCGACCGGCTCGCCGACCGCATCGTCGACACCTACCCGTTCCACCCGGACCTGTTCGAGCTGGTCTCCAAAGAATGGTCCAAGGTTCAGGCCTTCCAGCGCGTCCGCTCCACCGTCTCGATCTTCGCGCGGACGGTGTTGCATTGGGTGAGCCGGCACGAGTCCGGCGAGTACGCGCCCGACCTGATCGGCCCGGGCGACATCCCGCTATACACTGACGCGCTCGACTCCGTACTTTCCTCCGGCGTGCTGGCGGGCAACGACCGGGCGATCCAGGGCTACCGAGCCGTCGCCAGCACCGATATCGTCCGTTCCGGCGGCGGCGCC
The DNA here is from genome assembly GCF_025403375.1 of Frankia gtarii. Lineage (GTDB taxonomy): Bacteria > Actinomycetota > Actinomycetes > Frankiales > Frankiaceae > Frankia > Frankia gtarii. Next base: position 15,195 of record NZ_JAMPTM010000080.1, on the reverse strand, counting down.
GGAACCGCCTGGGCCCTGGACGCGACGCTAGCCGCAAGCGGCGTCTCGGCCGGTCAGCCGACCCCGGCCCAGCGGATGGCGACCGCCTGCTTCGCCTACAGCCTCGTCCCGCGCGCCTGGGCCGCGCGCGGCGCCACGAAAGCCGAGCTGATCGCGGCGCTCGCCGGGCCCGGCGTACCTTACTCAGGCGCCGAGGAGGTCTTCAACGCCCTCGTCGCCGGGCCGCTACAGGGCGGCCTCGGTGCGCTGGAGCGGTCGAAGCCCGCTGGTGGCAAGGACGCCGAACGGTTCTACCTGTCGGTCAAGCAGACACTCACCATGTTCCATGCCAACGCCATGACGATGATCAGTCATGACGACGCGCTCGCGCGTGTCTGGGCACGCGCTCTTCAGCTCGCCCAGCGGGCGGACAAAGGTCCCTTCGGCGCGCCGTTTCCCGTCGAGCGGAACGTTGGCGACGCAACAGCGGTGGACGTGTGCTTCGCCGACGTCGACGGACAGCGTAACCGCCTGGTCATACTGGACCCGCGCCGCTGGACGCTGCTCAACGGCAAGGACGCGGCCACCCGTGCCGACCTCGACGCGGTGTTCGGGATCAGCCCCGGGCTTAACACCGACCACGCCGCCTCCCTGGTCGTCGCGATGGTCAACACCCAGCGGCGCGTCCGCCCCCGCGAACGCGCCCGGCAGCTGCTCGCCTGGGAGCGGGTCGTCCCCCAGCTGGACGAAACTGACGACGGGTACGGCGAGGCCTGCGACCGCCGGGACAAGGAGCGGGCGGCGCTGGACACGGACATCAGGTGGGCCTACCAGCACTACGCCTACCTGCTGCGCACACCGGCCGGCCTGGCCGTGCAGTACAAGACGGTGCCGGACGGCAGAACCTCACTCTCCGGCCAGCACGTCTGGGACGAACTTGTTGCTGCCGGTCGTGCCGTGGCCGCCGGTTTCCTCTCGCCGCTGTACGTCGACCAGCTCATCACCGGAGGAAACTTCGACCGGCACCTCACCCCCAGGGAGCTGTTCACCCTGCCCTACAGCGACCCGGGCTGGCCGCTGGTTGCCAGCGACAACGACCTGCGCCAGGCCGTCTTCGAACTGGCTACCGGAACTGCATGGATGCTTACCGACAGCGATGGCAACGAGGTTCGCCCCGCCAACGCCGGGCAGATCCAGCCCGCGTCGATCCAGCAGCGGCTTCGGCCCCGACCCGTCCCCGAGAAGCCCGCACCCCCCACTAAGACAGGAGCGCAAGACGCCTGGCTCGGCACCGGGCGCCCCACGCTGACCCCCGGCGACCCGACGAAGAATTCGACGAAACATATATTGACTCCGCCGGGGCCGGTCGACAAGGAAGAGGGCCTGGAAAGGAAGCAGCAGGCACCGACGTACGAAGTCACCAAGATTCGCATGCCACTGTCATCGCTGAGCGATGACAGCAGACGTGAGAGTGTGTGGGGCCTTATCCGAGAACTAGCCTCCTTGGTCGACCCGCTGAAAGCCGGAGCCCTGGATGTTCAGATGGTAGGAATCGAGATAACAATCAATGCCCGCACAGGTGATGCATCCCAGCTCGCCGAAAAAGCAAAGTCGATCCGAGGTGTCACCGTCACCGTCAAGGAGGACGAATTTTAGTTCGCCGGCCGCGCACAAGAGAAGTAGGCGACGTTGATCAGAAGCCGGTCGCCGGCGGCCGCTTGACGCAATGGATTCCACCCCGCCGACCCAGCCGGGCGACGCCGCGCCATCCCGGTTCCGTGCCTTCGGCTTCTTCCGAGGCTGACAGGCCGGCTTGACCGCTGATCGGGCAGGGCTCGATCGGCTTGCCGGCGCTGTATCGGCTTTCTGCGGCGGCCCCGAGCTGTTACGTCGTGGGGCCACGGGAACGGCGATGACTACCTTGGTGTCGATCCGATGCGGCGGATCGCTGCGGTGTGGCGGCGATGTAGGTTGTGGTGACAGCGGCGATGTCATCACTGCTGATGCTGTTGGGCCATGCAATGGTCCTCACGCCGGGCCGGCGGTGCCTCCGGCCATGCGCCGCCCATCGGTGAAACCGCGAGAAGCCGAGGCTGCCATCCGCGCCCAGTCGCCGTGAGCCCAGCGGTCAGGGCTTTGCCCATGCCCGAGCGCGGCAGGGATGGCTGCCAGGGTCCGACGAGCCGGCCGGCGAGGCCTGTCCAAGGGAAGAAGCAGCCGGCCCGGGTCGATCAGCGGGTCCTGCTGACTCTCGAGCAGGTGCTTGTGGAGCTTGGCGGGCCGGACGGGCCGTTGCCGCGGTCGACTTGGTCTGATTGGCAGCGTAAGGGGACCGGGCCGAAGGTCATCAAGTTGCCGAACGGGCAGATCCGGGTTGCTCGTGACGATCTGAATGCTTGGCTCGACGGCCTGACGCGCGACCCGGCCCGATGAGCACTGGTATTCCCGGTAGATCCACTGGGAACGGCGGGCCCGGCGGGGATGGGGCGGACCTGCAGACGTCGTTCGATGTTCGGGTGTGGGCCGTTCGTGAGGTGAAGGGGAAGAAGCGGTCGACGTGGCAGGCCCGGTGGTGGGTCGCCGGGCGCCCCTCGGAGAATTCCCGCTCGTTCGTCACGAAGGGGGCGGCTGAGGCGCGTCGGGCGGAGATTTTCGCCGCTGTGAAGAAGGGAGAGGCGTTCGACGTCGCGACCGGGCTGCCAGTGCGGGAGGTGCTCGCCCAGAGGGCGGCGGAGCCGCCGCCGGCGCCGCGTTCGTGGCTTGAAGTGGCGCGGGGTTTTACGGATGCGAAGTGGGAGGAGCGGCAGGCTCCTGGCAGTCGGCGTTCGATCGCGCAGGGGCTTGGGATTGCCACAGAGGCCCTTTTCGACGCTCCCGTGCCGGCGGAGTTCGCGGGGCTCGTTCGTGAAGCCCTGGCGGGCTGGTCGTTCAACACCGGCGTGCGTTCCGTCCCGGGTCGGGACGGCCGCAGACGTGAGGCGACGCCACCCGTCGGCTGGGCGGGGGTGTTGGACTGGATGGAGCGGCACAGCCGGCCGGTCACGGACTTGGTGGACCCGGAGATCGCCCGCGCGGCCCTCGGGGCGTTGTCCCGGCGGATGGATGGCCGTCCGGCTGCGGGGAACACCATTGTTCGCCGCCGGCAGGTCTTCGAGATGGCGATCAAATATGCGATTGCTCGCGGTGACTTGGACGCCAATCCGCTCACGGGGCTCGATTGGAGGCCGCCGCGCAAGCTTGTCGCGGTCGACCGGCGCGTCGTCATCAACGCCGACCAGGCCCGCCGCCTATTCGCGGTCGTCGCCGAGCATGCCCCCGATCTGGAGGCTTTCTACGCCACGATTTACCACGCCGCGCTCCGACCCGGCGAACTCCAAGAACTGCGCTTTGACCAACTGACACTGCCGGCGTCCGGCTGGGGTGAAGCGCTTGTGGACGCGAACAATCCTGAGATTTCGCCCCGCTGGTCCGATGCTCCGGACGGGCCGCGCCAGCCTCGGGAACTCAAGCACCGGGCGAAGGGGGAGGTGCGTCAGGTGCCGTTGAACCCGCCGCTGGTCGCGATCCTGCGCCGCCATATCGACACGTTCGGGGTTACCGCCGATGGTCGGCTGTTCCGGTCGGGAAAGGACGGGCCGGTGAAGGCGATCCGGTACATCGCGAGGTGGCGGCAGGCCCGCGAGATCGCCCTCACGCCAGCCGAGCAGGCATCGCCGCTGGCGCGACGGCCCTACGACCTGCGGCACGCCGCCGTGTCCGGCTGGCTGAACGCCGGCGTCCCCGTCACTCAGGTCGCGGAGTGGGCGGGCCACTCCGTGCGGGTGTGCCTGCTCGTCTACGCGAGGTGCATCGCCGGTGGGGACGAGGCCGCCCGGCGGCGGATCGACGCGGCGTTGGCTGCCGAGAGCGAGACGTCCGGGGTCTCGCCGGCTCCGGAGCCGGCGGATTCTCATCCGCGCCCTATCCGCAGCCAGCCGGAAACGACCGGACTGGATCGGACACTGCCGGACATCACCCCGGCAGAGCCCGAACCGTCGACCGGACCAGAACTGGACCTCTGACCAGCGGAAACGGCCTCTGATCAGGAGCGGGCGAGGTGGCGGCTGATCACCATGCGCTGGATCTGGTTGGTTCCTTCGAAGATCTGCATTATTTTGGCTTCGCGCATGTAGCGCTCGACCGGGTAGTCCTTGGTGTAGCCGGCGCCGCCGAAGACCTGGACGGCGTCCTCGGTGACCTTCATGACGGCGTCGGTGGCGACGAGCTTGGCGATGCTCGCGGCCTTGCCGGCGGGCAGGCCGGCGTCGCGGCGCCGGGCCGCGGCCAGGGTCGTCGCCCGCGCCGACTCGACCGCTGCGGCCATGTCGGCGAGCAGGAAGCCGAGCCCCTGATGGTCGATGATCGCCTTGCCGAAGGCCTGGCGCTCCTTGGCGTAGGCGACCGCGTCGTCGAGGGCGCGCTGGGCGAGACCGACCGCGGCGGCGGCGATGCCGAGCCGCCCGGCGTCCAGGGCGGCGAGGGCGATCCGCAGGCCGTTGCCCTCCGTGCCGATGAGGCGGTCGGCGGGCACGGGTGCCTCGTCGAAGCCGATCTGGGTCGTGGGGGAGGCCGTCAGGCCCATTTTGCGCTCGGGCGGGTGCACGTCCATGCCGGCGGTGCCGGCGTCGAGGAGGAAGCAGGAGATGCCGCCGGAGCGGTCCGCGGAGGTGCGGGCGAAGACGGTGTAGAAGTCGGCGGCGCCGCCGTGCGTCACCCACGCCTTCGTCCCGGACAGGCGGTATCCGCCGGCGGGGTCGAGGCGGGCGGCCGTCGTCATCGCCGCCGGGTCGGAGCCGGCGTGCGGCTCGGACAGGCAGTAGGCGCCGAGCAGCTTTCCGGACAGCAGCCGGGGCAGCAGGTCGGCGCGCTGGGCTTCGGCGCCGTGGTAGGCCAGCGGGAAGCAGCTCAGGCTGTGCACGCTCACCCCGACGGCGACCGACGCCGACCGGTAGGCGATCTCCTCCAGTACCTGCAGGTAGACCTCGTAGGGCTGGCCGCCGCCGCCGAACTCCTCCGGGTAGGGCAGCGCGAGCAGCCCGGCGTCGCCCAGGATGTGAAAGACCTCGCGGGGGAAGCGGGCCTTGGCCTCGTCGTCGACGACCCGAGGCTCGATCTCCTTCTCGCCGATGGTGCGGACGAGGTCGATCAGCTCGCCGGCCTCGGGGGAGGGGAGTAGGCGGTCGGCCGGCATGGCGTGCCTCCAGGGATCGCACCGAGGGACCGGGAGTCGCCCGGGGCTCACCGTGCGACGGAGACGACAGTACCGCACGGAGTACCGCGGTACTGTTTGGTGCTGGGGTAAATTGATCGATCATGACGGTGAACTGGGACATCGACACCTGGTCGGCCGCGTCGGCCGGTGGACCGAGGACCAGCCGCCAGTCGAATCTGTTCGACGCCCTCGTCGAGATCTTTCTCGCGGAGGGATTCGCCCGGTTCACCCTCGCTGACCTCGCCGGCCGGCTGCGGTGCTCCAAATCGACGCTCTACACCCTCGCCCACAGCAAGGAACAGCTCGCGGTCGCCGTTGTCGTGCACTTTTTCCGCAACGCCGCCGAGCGGATCGAAGACAGCTTGCGCAGCGCGCCCGACCCGGCCGATCGGCTGCGTCGCTACCTCGACGGGGTCGCCGCCGAGCTACGCCCCGCCTCCGCGGCCTTCCGCGCCGACCTCGCCGCGTTCCCGCCGGCCCGCGCGATCTACGAGCGCAACACCAGCTTCGCCGCGGCAAAGCTGCGCACCCTGGTCGCCGAGGGAGTGGCCGCGGGCGTGTTCCGGGAGGTCGACGCGCGCCTCGTCGGCCAGGTCGCCACGCTTGCGATGGTCGGCATCCAGCAGGGCACGATCGAACGGGAGACGGGCCTCGCCGACGCCGACGCCTACGCCCAGCTCGCCTCCCTGCTGCTGCACGGCCTGGCCCGCCGGGACGCCGACGCTGCGGACGGCTCGCCGAGCCGGCCTGCCCCGGCGCTCGCCGCGTCCGAGACGGTCACCTAGGCGGTGGCCTCAGCTGGCCCGGTCGGCCCTGGCCAGGTGGTTCCACGTGGTGGCGCCGACCTCCCCGTCGACGACGGCGTGGACGGTCGACTGGTAGTGCCGCACCCAGGCGTCGGTACGCGGCCCGAACTCGCCGTCCACCAGGAGCTTCCACCGGTAGTCGGGGTCGAGCAGGCTGGAGGCGTCCTGCACGGCGCGGACGGCGTCGCCGCGCGAACCGGTCCGCACCGGCACGATCAGCACCGGCCAGGTCCGCTGGCCGACCTGCCCGTCGGGCGTCAGACGGTGCCGGGTCTGGAAAGCGCGCACGGCGGCCGTGGTCCCGGGTCCGTAAACGCCGTCAACAAGGACGCCCAGGTTGTGCGCGCCGAGAAGATACTGCACGAGCTGCACGGTGTGTCCGAAGTCGTCGGGCTTCTGAACGGGCCAGGCGAGCGTCATAAGATCATCTCCCGTGTCGCGTGAGCGGAGGCGGATAAGAATGGTGTGGAATACGTGCGAGCCTGCGCTCGACCACCGATTTCCGCCGCATTTCGTCGTGCTCACGACACCCCGGGACCTGTCCGCACGTCTCCTTCTTCGCGGCTGCCTGGAAGTGGCAGCCGCCCCGAGGGTTCGGTCGGGGCGGCCGATGTTTCGCCGGTTGACTGGGCGTCAGCTCGGCTCGTACGCGGTCAGCGGTGGGGCGGGATAGGGGGCGAAGCCCGGGCGCCAGCCGGCGGCGAGTTTACGTATGGCGATGCCGTCGGGTGCCCAGATGTGGCAGCTTCCGGTGAGGGCCGAGGCCGGCTGCCCGCTCACCACGGGACCCGAGCGTTCGGCCCGGACCGGCGTCTCGGCGTCGGCAGTCAGGCCGCGGCGGCGGGCGTCGGCGCTGCTCAGCGTCGCCTGGATGATGGCGGGGCCGGCGGCGCGGGCGAGCTCGTGCAGGTGCGAGCAGCCATGCACACCGGAGACGGTCTCGCGTAAGGCGCGGGTGAACCCGCGACGCACCGACAACCCGACCAGACGGTCGAAGCTCGGCCTGATCAGGGGGCACTCGGTGTGTGGGAAGGCGTTCATCCGCGATTCGACGGCGACGATCGTCAGGTCCGCCGCCCGCACGTGCAGGACGAGCTCCATGTCATGCAGCAGCACCCGGTCCGGGTCCGGATGCCAGGGTCGGACGTCGCGCAGCCTCGCCTGAGCGATCAACAGGTCGTCGGCCTGGCGGGTCTCGATCTCGATCGTCCTGCGGTGCACCGGCACGGCCTGTGACATCGCGGCTCCCCTCGTGCTCGCCCGGCGGCCGCGTGCGGCGCCATGGGCTGGTCCGGCGGTCGGACCGGGGCCAGCACGCGATGCCGCGCCGGCTCGGCCTACCCGGCGGTGGCCGGGGCGGCGCCTCGGGGGCCGTGCGGGGACAGGTCGGCGAGCTGGGCCCGCACCCAGGCTGTCACGTCGCTGGCCGCGGGGTCGGCCGTCAGCGACGTGAACAGCACCGGACGGGTGCCGCGGGCCGCCGCGGCGTCGCGGGCCATGACCCCGAGATCCGCGCCGACCAGGGCAGCGAGATCCGTCTTGTTGATGACCAGCAGGTCGCTGAGGGTGACTCCCGGGCCGCCCTTGCGCGGGACCTTGTCGCCGCCGGCCACGTCGACGACGAAGATCTGCCGGTCGATCAGGCCGTAGCTGAACGTCGCGGTGAGGTTGTCGCCGCCGGACTCGACGAGGACGAGGTCGAGGGGGCCGGCGTCGGCCTCCAGATCCTCGACCGCGTCCAGGTTGGCGGTGATGTCGTCGCGGATCGCCGTGTGGGGGCAGCAGCCGGTCTCCACGGCTCGGATCCGCTGCGGGTCCAGCACCCCGGCGCGGCGCAGGAAGTCGGCGTCCTCGGTCGTGTAGATGTCGTTCGTGACGACGCCGAGGCGCAGGCTCGGCGCCAGGGAGCGGCACAGCGCGGCGACGAGCGCCGTCTTCCCACTGCCCACGGGGCCGCCGACGCCGATGCGCGGCGCCCGCCCGAGCGGCACCGGGCCGCCACCACCGCCGTGCGCGTGCGGCGGGTGTAGTTCGTCGTGACCGAGATGCATCGTCGAAGCTCTCCCGGGGTGCTGGCGGACGGGGTGCGGTCGGGCGGCCTGCGGTCGGACCGGGCGGGGGGTGGTCGGGCCGGTCTGCGTCAGGCGGCGCGTTGCGCCGGGTGCGCGACGCCGAGCTGGGCGTGGTCGAGGAAGGCGCCGGGCATCGCCGCGAGGTCCGGCCGGGACGGCGCGGCGCCCGAGCGGACCAGCAGGTCGCCGAGCGCGGCGATCATCACCCCGTTGTCGGTGCAGCGCTTGCGGGCGGGGATCCGCAGCCGGATGCCAGCCGCGTCGCACCGCTGCGCCGCCAGGGCCCGCAGCCGGCTGTTCGCCGCGACCCCGCCGACGATGAGCAGGTCACCGATCTCGTGGTCGCGGCAGGCGCGGACCGCCTTGGCGGTGAGCACGTCGACCACCGCCTCCTGGAACGACGCGATCACGTCGCCGGCAGGGACGGTGGAGTCGGGGTGGGCCTCCACCCAGCGGGCGACGGCCGTCTTCAGCCCGGAGAAGGAGAACGTGTACGGCGAGTCGGTGCGGCCGGTGAGCGGGCGCGGGAACGCCAGCGCCGTCGGATCGTTGCCGACTGCCCCGCGGTCGACCGCGGGCCCGCCCGGGTAGGGCAGGCCGAGGACCCGGGCTACCTTGTCGAAGCATTCGCCGGCGGCGTCGTCGAGGGTGTCGCCGAGGTGGACGATCGGGTCGCGGGCCAGGTCGCCGACGCGCAGCAGCGACGTGTGCCCGCCGGAGACGATCAGCGCGATGACCGGGTCGGGCAGCGGCTCGCCGTCGACGAGGTCCGCGGCGAGATGGCCGGCGAGGTGGTGGACCCCGTAGAGCGGCACGTCGAGTGCGGTGGCGTACGCCTTCGCCGCGGACACCCCGACGTGCAGTGCGGTGGCGAGGCCGGGACCCGCGGTGACGGCGACGGCGCCGATGTCGGCGGCGGTCAGCCCCGCCGACGACAACGCCGCGCGCACGCACGGGACCACCGCCTGAACGTGTGCCCGCGCCGCGATCTCCGGCACCACGCCGCCGTAGCGGGCGTGCTGGTCCATGCTCGTCGACAGCGCCTCGCCGAGTAGGACCCCGTCGCGGACGAGCGCGACCCCGGTCTCGTCGCAGGACGTCTCAATGCCCATCACCACCGGGCTGGGCTGCACCGGCATCGTTCGTGGCCTCCCTCGGACGGCGGACCGCCATCGTCCCTACCAGCACCGTCCCCGCGCAGGGCAGGAGATTGCACCCTTGTGTGGAGACTACGCCGGCCCCGAGTTCGCATGTCAGCCCAGGTCAGCGAGGGTCGTCCGCGGGATCGGCGGCGACGCAGGCCCGGCACAGGCCGGTGAGCGCGGCGTGATCGGGCTGGAGCCGGAACCCGATCTGGCGGGCGAGCCGCTCGGCGACGCCGTCGAGCAGGTCGGCCGGCACGTCGCTGATCTCCCCGCAGCGCCGACAACGCACGTGCAGGTGGCCGCTGCCGGTCAGGGACGGGTCGAGGTGATAGACGGCGGGCCCGTGATCGGGATGCACGTGGGTGACCAGGCCGAGGTCGCCGAGGGTCTCCACCGCCCGGTAGACGGTGGTGCGGTGCAGCCCGGGGACGATCACGTCGGCACGGGTGAGGACGTCGTCGACACAGAGGTGCTCGCTGGTCTCGGCGAGCACCCGCAGCACCGCCCGGCGCGCCGGGGTGACCCGCTCCCCGAGCGCCCGCAGCTCGGCGATCCCGGCCGCGGCGAGATCCCGCCGCTCGGCGCCAGCCCCCGGGGTGGCGGCGGCATTCGGTGCGGCGGCGGTATTCGGTGCGGCGGCGCCGGCGGGCCTACTGTCCTGCATGACGTCCACCTCCGGACAACGATCGGCCGGCCGGCGGCGCTCCCGGGCGAGGGCCTCGCCGGCCGTACCGATCATCCCCGCTGGAGTCGGTGCGTACGCGACCGCGCGCACGACCATCGCAACGTCGACCGTCGGATGCCCGGTCATCGATCACCGCCGCTCGGGGGCCCCGGTCCGGGAATCCGACGGATGGAATGCCCGTGACGCGCCAGGCACGTCGGCGTGGAAACGAGGAATCCGGACGCATCGCCGCCATGGCGAATGCGAACCGACGGGTCCACCCGGCTGCCCGATCCCACGGAGATATCGGTGGTGGAACGCCCGCCGTTTGCCGGGCACCCGTCACACCGAAAGTAAGTTCTCCAATCCGGGGAGGGTGAGGCGCCGGTTCGTTGACCGGAACGGCGCGGAGAAAACGTCCGCGTGGTCGACCGGATCGCGGCCCGTCCGGCCGCCCGTGCTCCGTCCGGCCGCCCGTGCTCCGCCCGGCGGCCTGAGTGCCAGGGCGGCTCCCGAAGCGGCTTTTGTTGCGGGCAGGTGACCGGCGCTCGGCGGTGGGCTCTCGGCGGCGGGCCTCCTTATGACACAGTGTCCGCCATGGCCGTACTCCCCATCCGCACCGTCGGCGACCCCGTGCTACGCACCCCGACGGCGCTCGTGACGACGTTCGACGCCGCTTTGGCGCGACTGGTCGAAGACATGATCGACACCATGTACGACGCGCCCGGTGTGGGGTTGGCCGCCCCGCAGGTCGGCGTCGGCCTGCGGGTGTTCGTCTTCGACGTCGACTACGACCCGCGCGACGTCGCGGTGCCCCGCGTGCCCCGCGTGGTGGTGAACCCGGTGCTGGAACTGGCCGTCGACGGCGAGCACCAGCACGGCCTGGAGGGCTGCCTGTCCGTGCCGGGCCGGCACTTCCCGACGACGCGGGCGCTGCAGGCCAGCGTGCGCGGGGTGGATGTCGCAGGTGCGGCCGTGGAGTACGCCGGCGAGGGTCTGCTGGCCCGCTGTTTCCAGCATGAGGTCGACCACCTCGACGGCACGCTGTATCTCGACCGGCTGACCGGCGAGGACCGCAAGGCGGCCGTGCAGGCGTTGCGCGAGCCTGCGCCGAGTCCGGAGCAGGTGCGCGCGGCCGGCGAGGAACTGCGCGCCCTGCGCCGCGCGGACCAGTGACGCGGGAGGATCGGGTGACGGCGGCACACCGGATGGGGGGCGAGCTGTCTTGGCATCCTCCCGCCCGCGAGAATCGCAGGAACGCCGTCCGGGAGAATGCCGGTCGGGGGAATGTCGGGCAGGGGAATGCCGGTGTGTCGAGGATGTCGGTGAGTGGGGAGTGGCCGCGGTGACGGAGTTCTCTGGCGGGCCGTACAAGCGGCCGTTCCGGTTCAACATCCAGTGTTCCTCGCCCGAGCAGGTCGACGCCCGGTCGTGGGCGGACCTTGCCCGGCAGGTCGAGGACCTGGGGTACGCGACGCTGACCGTCTCCGACCATCTCGACGAGCAGGTCGCCCCGATCGCGGCGCTGATGGCCGCGGCGGACGCTACGACCACGTTGCGTATCGGTGCGATGGTTTTCAGTAACGACTACCGGCATCCGGTCGTGCTCGCGAAGGAGGCGGCCACCCTCGACGCGCTGTCCGGCGGCCGGTTCGAGCTCGGCCTCGGCGCCGGCTGGATGACCTCGGACTACGCCCGTGCCGGCCTGCCGCTGGACCCGCCGGGGGTGCGGATCAGCCGCCTCGCCGAGTCTCTCGACGTCATCAAGGGCATGTTCGCCGACGGTCCGCTGACCTACCACGGCACGCATTACCAGGTGGCCGGACTCAGCGGCACGCCGAAGCCGGTGCAGCGCCCCCACCCGCCGATCGTCATCGGCGGCGGCGGGCGACGGCTGCTGTCGCTGGCCGCCCGGGAGGCCGACATCATCGGGCTGAACATGAACATGGTCGGCGGGGTCATCGACGCCTCCCTCGGCCCGAACGCGACGACGGCCGCCACCGACGAGAAGATCGCCTGGATCCGTGAGGCCGCCGGCGCCCGGTGGGACGATCTCACCCTGCAGGTGCGCATCCACCTGGCGATCGTCACCGACAACCGCCACGAGATCGTCGAGCAGCTCGCCGCCGGCTTCGGGCTCACCACGGAGCAGGCCTACGCCACCCCGCACGCGCTGTGCGGCTCGGTCGACCAGATCGTCGACGACCTCGTCGAACGTCGGGAGCGGTTCGGGATCAGCACCATCGGCGTCGCCCTCGACTCGCTCACCGCGCTGGCACCCGTCGTCGCGCGGCTCGCGGGTACCTGACCCGCCCGGCGGGCACCGTGCGTCCGCGTCTGCGTCCTCGCCCGGTCGCCGTCCCTGCCCCGCCGCCTGTTGCATCGTTGCATCCCGAATCCATCCGAACGCCCGTCGTCGTCGAGGAGCCAGCGTTGGTCGAGCACATGAAGTGGTGGGGTTGGGGCCGGGAGAGTGTCTCCTTCAGCCACGCCGACAAGCCCGACCTGGCGCCGTTCGTGCGTACGCACATCGGTCTCGACATCACCCGGCCGCCCGCGCAGCCGCCGGCCTTCGCGGATCTGGCGATTCCCGAGCCGACGCTGCCGCAGGCGCTGCGCGTTGCGCTCGTCGCCGCCGTCGGCGCGGAGCACGTCCACACCGACGCCCACGACCGGGTGGTGCACGCCTACGGCAAGAGCCTGCGTGACCTGGTCCGGATCCGCAACGCCGACCTCGGCAGGCTGCCCGACGCCGTCGTCTACCCGGACGGCGAGCAGGCGGTGCGGGCCGTGCTCGCCGCCGCGCTCGACGCCGACGCCGTGGTCATCCCGTTCGGCGGCGGCACCAACATCTCCGGCAGTCTGGAGGCGCCGCGCGCGGAGACCCGACCGGTGCTCTCCGTGGACCTGGGGCGCCTCGACCGCGTCCTGGAGATCGACGCCGACGCCCGGCTCGCCCGCATCCAGGCCGGGGCGCTCGGCCCGCACCTCGAGGAGCAGCTCAACGCCCAGGGCTGGACGCTGGGCCACTTCCCGGACAGCTTCTCCCACTCCACCCTGGGCGGGTGGATCGCCACCCGCTCGTCGGGCATGCAGTCCGACAAGTACGGCGACATCGCCGAGATCACCCGGGCGGTGCGCGTCGTCACCCCCGCCGGCGTCCTCGCGACCCGGCCCGTGCCCAGCCAGTCGACCGGGCCGAGCGTGCGGGAGATGATCCTCGGCAGCGAGGGCCGGCTCGGCATCATCACCGAGGCGACGGTGCAGGTCCACCGGGTGCCCGAGGAGCGGGTCATCCTCGGCTACTTCTTCCCCACCTGGGACGATGCCCTCGTCGCCATGCGGGAGATCGCCGCGAGCGAGGCCAGCCCGACCGTCACCCGGGTGTCCGACGCGAACGAGACCCGGTTCTCCTTCGCCACCCGCAGGAAGGGCTCGCTCGCCTCGGGGCTGGTCTCCGCCGGGCTGAAGCAGTACCTGCGCCGCGTCCGCAACTACGACCTGGACCAGATGTGCCTGTCGTTCATCGGCTTCGAGGGGACGCCCGCGCACGTCAAGGCCCAGCGCAAGCTCGTCGGTGAGATCGTCGGGCGTCACGGCGGCATCTGCGTCGGCACCGGTCCCGGGCAGCTCTACGACCAGAAGAAGTTCGACACCCCCTACATCCGCGACTTCCTGCTCGGTCAGGGTGCGGTGGCGGACGTGTCGGAGACGTCGGCGTCCTGGTCCCAGCTCGCCCCGCTGTACCGGGGCGTGGTGGCCCGGGCCAACAAGGCGTTCGCCGAGATCGGCGTCGACGGCTGGATCATGTGCCACCTGTCGCACTCGTACCATTCCGGCGCCTGTCTGTACTTCACGTTCGCCTACGAATCCCCGGTCACCCTCGCGGCGATCGAGGGCTACGACACGGTGAAGTCCGCGATCCAGCAGGGCTTCCTCGACCTCGCGGGCACCCTGTCGCATCACCACGCGGTCGGCCTCGAGCACGCCTCCTGGCTCGGCGACGACATCTCCCCGGCCGGCGTGCACCTGCTCTCCGCGCTCTTCGACGGCATCGACCCCGGCCACAACCTCAACCCCGGCAAGATCATCCCTGGTGCTGGTGCTGGTGCTGGTGCTGGTGCTGGTGCTGGTGCTGGTGCTGGTGCTGGTGCTGGTGCTGGTGCGGCGAAGGACGGCGGGCTGACCGGAGACGGCGAGTCGGCGGCCGGCTAGTGGCGCCTCAGAGGCCCCTTTCCCGTTCTGTTATCACGTTCCGTGACGCCTGGCGGTGTGGCCGAGTCGGATCGCGAACCGGGTGACGGTTCGTGCGTCGGCGGCGGATGCGTGGGAAAACGCCTACCTGTTCCTTCCGGGGGGTTCGGCGTCTGATTCGTCCCCCGGAAGGAACAGGTAGCGCCGCTCCCGTGCACACCACCTCCTCGCGGGGCGGTGTGGTGGTGCCGGCGGGCCTCACACCCCGTCACCGAACACGGGAAAGGGACTGCGGACAGGGGAAGGGCGGTGGACATGCGCACGATCCTGGTGGTCGGCATCGGGGCCGGGGATCCGGACCAGCTCACGATCCAGGCGGTCAGGGCCCTCGGCCGCGCCGACGTGTTCTTCGTGCTGGACAAGGGTCCGGCCAAGGACGACCTGGTTCGGCTGCGCCGGGAGATCCTCGACCGGCACATCGGCGCTGGCGGTTATCGCGTCGTCGAGGCCCGCGACCCACGCCGCGACCGGAATCCCGCCGATGCGGCCGCCTACGCCGCCGCCGTCGAGGACTGGCACGACCGCCGCGCCGAGCTGTACGAGCGGATGATCGTCGACGAGCTGGCCGAGGACGGCTGCGGCGCGTTCCTCGTCTGGGGCGACCCGTCGCTCTACGACAGCACGCTGCGCATCATCGAGCGAGTCGCCGCCCGCGGCCGGGTGGCGTTCGACTACGAGGTGATCCCCGGGATCACCAGCGTGCAGGCGCTGGCCGCGAGCCACCGGTTGGTGCTCAACCGCGTCGGCGGCCCGGTCGAGATCACCACCGGCCGCCGACTCGCCGAGGGTTTCCCGCCCGGGGTCGACGACGTCGTCGTCATGCTCGACGCGGACACCACCTTCCGCACCCTCGACGACCCCGACCTCGACATCTACTGGGGCGCCTACCTCGGCACCTCGGACGAGATGCTCATACACGGCCGGGTCGCCGACGTCGGCAGCTCCATCGCCCGCACCCGCGCCGACGCCCGCCGCCGCAAAGGCTGGATCATGGACATCTACCTGCTGCGCCGCCGTCCACCCG